>JBBRLF010000218.1:0-8786 GCA_038231515.1 candidate division WWE3 bacterium | reverse complement strand
TCGGCCGCCGCGCCTTTGCGCGCGGGCATCTTAATGGAGGTTCATCCTATGTTTAAACCGATTACAGTTTCCTGTGATTTCGGCGGGCGCAAGCTCACGATTGAAACGGGCAGGCTTGCAAAGCAGGCCGATGGTTCCGTGCTCGTCACCTATGGCGAAACGATGGTCTTGGTCACCGCGGTCAGTCGAAATGAGCTCAAAGACGGCATCGATTTCTTCCCCCTGACCGTCGAGTATCAGGAAAAATTCTACGCTGCCGGCCGCATCCCAGGCGGATTTTTCAAGCGTGAAGGTCGTCCGAACGCAGATGCAATTCTAACGTGCCGCTTGATTGACCGTCCGATTCGCCCCCTGTTTCCAGAAGGCTACTTCTTTGAAACTCAGGTGGTCGCAAGCGTGCTCAGCGTTGACAGTGAAAATGATCCGGACGTTGTGGCCAGCATCGGCGCGTCTGCGGCATTGCATCTTTCGTCGAGCCCTTTCAATGGCCCGACGGCCGCAATCAAAGTGGGCCGTATCGACGGCGCTTACATCTGCAACCCATCTCTTGAGCAGCAGGCCAAGAGCGACATGGAAATTTTTGTCGCCGGCACCAAAAACGCCATCATGATGGTTGAAGGTGGCGCGCGCGTTGTTCCCGAAGAAAAGGTGCTCGGAGGCATTCTCTGGGGCCATGAACAGATGAAGCCTGTCATCGCCATGATCGAAGAGCTGCGCGCGAAAGCCGGCGCTAACGCCAAGCCCAAGCGCAAGTTCGAAGCGGCAAAGCCCGAAGCTTCGCTCAAGAACATGGTCGAAAAGGTCGCAACTCCTCTCGTGCTTAAAGCCTTGAACACGGTTGATAAGGGCGAGCGTTATGCCCTTTACGACCAGGCTCTCGCTGAAGCTGTTAAAGCTACGGTGAAGGACACGGACGAAGATAAAAAATCCAAAGAAAAACAGGTCGAAACCCTTTTCGAAAACGTGAAGTACGTTCAGATGCGCGAGATGATTCTGGAGAAGAAATCACGCATCGATGGCCGTAACCTGGTTCAGGTTCGTCCGATCGCGGTTGAAACCGGTATTCTGCCTCGCGTGCACGGCTCGGGTCTTTTCACTCGCGGCGAAACTCAAGTTCTCGCAGCTTGTACGCTCGGCACGGGCGACGACGAGCAGATGATCGACGGAATGCGCGGAACTTTCTACCGCAACTTCATGCTCAACTACAACTTCCCACCATTCAGCGTAGGCGAAACCGGCCGTATCGGCATGCAAAGCCGTCGCGAAGTCGGACACGGCGCACTGGCTGAACGCGCGCTGTTTAACGTGATGCCGGCCAAGGAAAACAATCCTTACACCGTACGTCTCGTGTGCGAAGTGCTCGAGTCCAACGGCTCCAGCTCGATGGGTTCGGTTTGCTCGGGCTCCATGGCTCTCATGGATGCCGGCGTGAACTTCAAGACTCCAGTAGCGGGTATCGCAATGGGTCTGATTAAAGAAGGCGATCGCGTAGCTATCCTGACCGACATTCTGGGCGATGAAGATCACCTGGGCGACATGGACTTCAAAGTTGCAGGCACCAAAGACGGCATCACTGCCATTCAGATGGACATCAAGATCGAAGGCGTCAACGAGCAGATCATGCGCACGGCACTCACGCAGGCACATGAAGGCCGTTTGCACATCTTGAGCAAGATGGCCTCAGCGATCACCGCGCCTCGTGAACACGTTTCGGAGCATGCTCCTCGCTTCACCGTGATGAAGATCAAAGTGGACAAGATTCGCGACGTGATCGGCAGCGGTGGTAAGGTGATCAAGAGCATCATCGAACGTACCGGTGTCAAGATTGACGTCGAAGACGACGGCACGATCAAGATCTCTTCGAGCATTGCCGCTTCGGCGGCCCTGGCTGAGAAGATCATCCGCGAAATCATCGCTGAGCCAGAGGTCGGCGCTGTTTATAGCGGCACGGTGAAGTCGATCGTGGACTTCGGCGCCTTTGTCGAAATCATTCCCGGCACCGATGGCCTGCTGCACGTCTCTGAAATCGCGCACGAGCGCGTAAATCAGGTTCGCGACTCCCTCAAGGAAGGCGACGTCCTGGACGTTAAGGTTCTTGATGTGGACAAAAACGGCAAGATTCGTCTGAGCCGCAAAGTCCTGCTCGACCGTCCAGCCGGCATGCCAGCTGATTCCGGCGGTGGTGGCGATCGTGGCGGACGCAGCAGCGGCCCGCGCAGCGATCGCGAACGTGGTGGCGGTGGTGCTCCTCGTGGCGGTCATGGCCGTCATGAGACGCCAAGCGACGCCCCTCGTGGTCCCCGTCCAGGGCCGTTGCCTACGGGTAACTTGCCGACTGGTCACACCAACGACGACGACTCGGGCAACAAGCACTAAGTTGCTAGACCAGTAATACGAAGATGCGTTCGACCTTTAAGAAGTCGATCTTGGATAACGGCATGGCTCTCGTCACCGAGAGCCTGCCGTATTTCCAATCTCTTTCCATCGGAGTCTGGGTCAATGCCGGTACCCGGCACGAGGCCATGGGCGAAGAAGGACTGTCGCATTTTCTAGAGCACATGATGTTCAAGGGCACCGAGAAACGCTCGGCCCTGGACATTGCGCGCGAAGTTGACCGGGTGGGTGGCGAGTTCAACGCCTTTACCAGTCGCGAGTACACCTGTTTTCATCTCTTGCTGCTGGCTCGCGACCTGGGGCTTGCCTGCGACGTCATGAGTGACGTGCTGCTGAACTCCAAGTTTTCGGCCGAGGAAATCGAACGCGAACGTAAAGTCATTCTGCAAGAGATCTCGATGGTGGAGGACAATCCCGAGGAGCTCATCCACGATTTTTTCTTCGATCAGGCCTTTGGCGGGCACGCCCTGGGGAAGCCGATTCTAGGGCGTCCCGAGATCATTGCCAAGTTTGACCGGCCCACGATGGTGTCTTACTTTCGCCGTCATTATTCGCCCGGCCAGATCGTGATCTCGGTGGCGGGTGATGTATCGCACGAGCAGGCGCGCCGGCATCTGAATCGGGCGCTGGCCAGTGGGTCGAAGCGGCTCGCTCACGGAGCTGCGCACAAAAAGGCCAACCTCGACACGCCAAAGATAAAAGCGGGTTCAAAAATTTTACGTCGCGAGCTCGAGCAGGCTCATGTGCTGATCGGCTTTCCGGGAATTTCGGTCAAAGACCCGGATCGTTTTTCGGCCTACCTGCTCAATATCTATCTGGGCGGCGGCATGAGCTCTGCGCTGTTTCAGGAGATTCGCGAAAAGCGGGGCCTGGCCTACACGATTTATTCGTCGCTGCAGCCCTTCTCAGACACCGGGCTTTTTGCCGTCTATATGGGCACCTCGCCCGCGGAGGTGCCGAATTGCCTCGATATCATGGGCCGCGAGCTTGCGCGACTGCGGGACACGCGGCTGGCAAAGGACGTGGTCGATACGCTCAAAGACAATCTGAAGGGCACGATTCTACTCAACTCTGACTCGGTTGAAAGTCGCATGACGGCGATTGCCAAGAATCAGATGTTCTTCGGCAAGTACGTGCCCACTAAAGACGTCACGCGCGAAATCGAGCGGGTAACCGCAGGCGGTATTCAGCGCATGGCGCGCCAGATTCTTGATAGGCGTAAGCTCATTTTGTCAGTCATGGGACCGGTCAAAAATCAGCGGCTTGGCGAAAAGATCCTGAAACATTTTTGAAGAAGCGCAAACCCGGGCCCCCAAGGGGTCCCACGACGACGATAAAAACCGGGGCTCAGCCGCCCGCAGCTTTCTTCTTCTTCCAGTAAATGAATCCACCGGCACCCGCCGCGAGCAGTATAATAAGGCCCATTCCGCCGCCGGCTGCACCGCCGCCGCCCGCTGCCTTGTGAGTCGCGGCCTTTGCTGCGCCAGCATTGGTATCGATGGGCTGAAAGATACCCGAGCCGCTGATGGCCGCCGAGGTGTTCGTGAAGTTGTTGCCACTGGCTGCGAGCAGTCCGCCTTTTTTGCGGAACACCTTGATGCTCGCGACCATGTCTTCGAACTGCTTCTGATATTCTTGAAATTTTGCCTTGTTCACCGAGTAGGTGACCAGCACACCGATATCGTCTTTTACCGTGGCCAGGTAACGCGTGAAGAAGTCTGGAATTTCTGACTGCAGATGGAGCGAGTCGACCCAGAGCTGACCATTGATGGTTTTGTTAGCCGCGTACTTGGGGTCGGAGCTGACACTCTTGCCACCGGGGCCGGAAAACGCGCGGGGCTTTTTCAGATACTCCTGATATTTTTCGAGCGTGTCCTGGTCGCCTTTGAGCTTGGCGGCGAGCACGACGATGGCGTCGCGCTTGCGATGCTCGTCTTCGCTCTGACAAACCCATTCGGCGCCTTCGAGGCCGCATTTCCATTTGTTGGGCAGCTCAAATTCGACGAACTGATTTGAGAACTTGAGCGCATGCGCGGAAGGCGCCAGTACGACGAGCGCCAGTAGCGACAGGGTGAGGCCCTTGGCCAACTTTAAGAGGTGTGATGCAGATTCCATGGAGTCGTCTCCTTGCAGATAAAGGCGCGCCGTTCAGCTGCCTTGTTGTTTCTTCTTCCAATAAATAAAACCGCCGCCGCCTGCTGCCAGCAGCAAAATCAGGCCCATCGCGCCACCGCCATCAGCACTTTTGGCTGCTTTGGGTTTTTCGGCCGCGACTGGGGTTGTCGTCGTGGGATTAAAGCCTGGTTGATTCAGGCCCGGTACACTTGGGCCACCGATTGTAGGCTGTGGCATTCCACCAGCATTCGCATTGAGTGGGCCTTTGCGAAACACCTTGATGCTGGCCACCATGTCTTCGAACTGTTTCTGGTAGTCCTGAAATTTTGCCTTGGTGACGGAGTAGGTGACGAGCACGCCGATGTCTTTTTCAACTGTTGCAAGATAGCGCGTAAAAAAATCGGGCATCTCAGATTGCAGGTGCAAGGAGTCGACCCAGAGGTGGCCATTGATGGTCTTATTGGCAGTGTACTTGGAGTCGGAGCTGACGCTTTTTCCGCCGGGGCCGGCAAACACGCGGGGCTTCTTGAGATACTCCTGATATTTTTCGAGCGTATCCTGGTCGCCTTTGAGCTTGGCCGCCAGCACAATGATTGCGTCTCTTTTGCGCGTCTCATCGGTGCTCTGACAGATCCACTCGGCGCCTTCGAGGCCGCACTTCCAGTTGTTGGGAAGTTCAAATTCGACGAACTGATTTAAAAATTTAAGGGCATGGGCATTGGGTGCGCAAACAATGAAAAGTGAAACAAAAACTGCCGCTGAAATCAAATGACGCATGTAACCCCTCTGTCATAATAGTTTAACGCACAGGTCTGCGGACGACAAATCCTTCTTGTAGGGCAATCTCTTTAAAGTATTCAAGGACTTGGATCTTGGCTCGGGTGGGACCGACCTCTAAAACCCGTCCGCGGCCCACGGTTTCTCCAAAGGTGCCGTTTTTTCCGTCGGGTTCAAACACATCGAGCAGCTCGCCCACGCGAATCTGATCGTTTGAGCCGCGGTCGATCAGGATCTGACGAAGGTTGTTGTTTGCGCGAATGACCTTACAGGTCAGATAGTATTCCTGAAAACCGCGGTTGCTATGCGTATATCCACTGTCAAGATCTTTGCCCCCAAGATCAAAGCCGAGGGTCGCGGTGAACAGTGGTGAGGCCGGAATATCCTTACCCAGCAGGGGCAACTCGCCGCCGAGGTTCACGAAGACACTCTTCCCAATATAGGTGCCGATGGCGCCGCTGACGTTGAGATAAGACGGATTGATGGCATTGTACGCCTGGCTGCCGGCAATGACGTTGCTGGCGCGGTCTTTAGGCGTGGTGGGCGGGGGTGAGCCGACAAACTGGTCATCGGCGATGGCAATGGCACCGCGCAGTCCGAGGCGGGCAAAGACGCCTTTGGTCTGCTCATAGAGGAAGTAGCCTTCGTAGGGCAGCAAGTTCGAGAATCCACCGGTGCGAGCCGTGTGCCCAAGGGCGGCGCCCAGGTAGATGTCGGTGGCGATCGGATACTCAACTCGTCCCATTACGGTAAACTCGGTGACGCCCGTACCTTGCGGCGCAACGCTTCCCGTGGTCAGCACCGGCCACTGGTCGGTGGTCAGGCGGGAGTATAATGGAAACTGAAGTTGCAGATCGCCGATGATGCGCACGGGATTGCGAAAGGGTTCGTAACGCACGCCGAATGTACCATCGCCTGCGCCACTGCCAGAGGTGGTGATGGTCTGGGTGCGGTCGACTGTCGAGACGCCGATGACCGTATTCTGGACATAGGGAATATTAGCCACGAGAGTAATGACGTTGCTGATTCCATATTGCGCGAAGAGGTCGGCCTGTAGCGACTCAAACGACCCGGCCGAGAGCAGGGAGTTTTTGGTGCCGGCGCTGTCGAAGTTACTCGTGGTTTTGAGATAACTGCCACCCAAACCCAATCTCAGTTCGCCCTGTGAAAGAGCTGATGCCGGAAGAGGCATTGCTGGCGCAGTTCCCGCCAAGGCCGAGGTGCTAAGTAAAAATAATATGACGCAGAGGGGGTTTAGGGATTCCACAGAGAAAATTATGTGCTTGAAAGGGCCGCCAATCAATCTGATAATCCGTGGAACTATGGGAATTTACGAAGACTCGTCAGAGTATCACAGCAAGGGCCGTCCTGGAAAAATTGAGGTCGTGCCCACCAAGGCGACCGCGACGCAGCGAGATCTGTCGCTGGCGTACTCGCCCGGGGTTGCCGGACCCTGCCGCGAAATCGCAGCCGACCCCCTGGCTGTGTATAAATACACGACGAAGGGAAATCTGGTGGCCGTGGTGACTAACGGTACCGCCGTGCTGGGTTTGGGCAATATCGGGCCACTCGCCGCCAAGCCGGTCATGGAAGGCAAGGGGATGCTGTTCAAGAAGTTCGCCGACATCGATGTCTTCGATATCGAGTTGAACGCCCCGGATCCAGAAGACGTGATTCGCGCCTGCAAGTACATCGAGCCCACGGTGGGCGGCATCAACCTGGAAGATATCAAGGCACCGGAGTGTTTCTACATCGAAGAGACGCTGCGCAAAGAGCTGCGCATCCCGGTGTTTCACGACGACCAGCATGGCACCGCGATTATCTGTGGCGCCGCATTTTTAAATGCGCTTGAGGTGACCGGTAAGAAGATCGACAAGGTGAAGGTCGTCTTCGTGGGCGCGGGCGCGGCCTGCATTGCCAGCGCCAATATGTTTTTGCAGCTGGGCGTGCGTCCCGAAAACTTGATGATGACCGACATCGAAGGCGTGCTTTATGTGGGGCGCACCTCGGGCATGAACAAGTATAAAGACCGCTTTGCCCGCGAGACGCCGTTTCGCACGCTGGCCGAAGCCGTGAATGGCGCCGATGTGTTCGTGGGCCTTTCGGCCAAAGGCGTGATGACCAAAGATATGGTCAAATCAATGGCCAAGGATCCGATGATCTTTGCCATGGCCAATCCGGAACCTGAAATCACGCCCGAAGAAGTTCTGGAAGTTCGTCAGGACGTGATCATGGCCACGGGACGCAGTGATTATCCGAATCAGGTCAATAACGTTTCGGGCTATCCGTTTATCTTTCGGGGTGCGCTGGATGTGCGGGCGACCCAGATCAACGAAGCGATGAAGATGGCCGCGGTAAAGGCGTTGGCGCAGCTGGCGAAGGAAGAAGTTCCCGAGAGCGTCTCGCGCGCTTATGATGGCAAAACTTTTACTTTCGGCCGCGAGTATCTGATTCCCAAGCCCTTTGACCGCCGCGCGCTGCTGTGGGTTTCGCCCGCAGTGGCCAAGGCCGCGATGGATTCCGGGGTGGCGCAGAAGACCATCGATCTGGTGGAATATCGCGGGCAGCTTGAGCAGCTGCTGGGCGGTGCTTTTACCGTCATGCGTTCGATCAAGAACCGCGTCAAGAAGGGCACCGAAGCCACCGGCAGCACGAGCTTGAAGTCGATCGTATTCCCTGAGGGCGACCATCCGAAAATTCTCAAAGCCTGCGTGGGTATGATTGAAGCAAGTATCGCCACGCCCATTCTGCTGGGAAAGCGCGACCGCATCACCCAGATGATTTCACAGCTGGGCCTGGAGCAGACCTTGGCCGGAGTTCAGATCATCGACCCGACGGCAAGCACCAAGCTGGATGACTATGCCAATCAGTGGGCGCAGCTGCGCCAGCGCAAGGGCATGACACCCAGGCTGGCGCGTGAGCTGCTGGTGCAGCGTAGCTACTTTGGCTGCATGATGGTGCAGGCGGGCGACGCCGATGGGCTGCTTAATGGAATATCGAGAGGCTATCCCGAGGCCATCCGGCCGGCGATTCAAATCGTTGGTGTACGTCCCGGCAGCAAACTTGCCGGCATTTACATGATGATCATGAAACGCAAGGTCGTGTTCTTTGCCGACACGACGGTGAATATTGAGCCTTCGGCCGAAGATCTGGCCGACATCGCAATTTACACGGCCGACCTGTCACTCAACTTCGTCGATGAAGTTCCGCGCGTGGCCATGCTGTCGTTTTCCAACTTTGGCTCTAACCGCCATCCCTCTGCTTTGAAAGTGAGCCGCGCCGTCGAGATTGCCAAGAAAAAGCGCCCCGATATGATCATCGATGGCGAGATGCAGGCCGATACGGCGCTGGTGCCCGAAATTTTGCGCGAGAATTATCCGTTCAGCACTTTGAAGGAAGCCGCCAATATTCTGATTTTTCCCGATTTGCAGAGTGGTAACATTGCTTACAAGCTGATGATGCGGCTGGGCGGGGCTGAGGCGATTGGCCCGATACTCGTT
>JBBRLF010000217.1:0-8805 GCA_038231515.1 candidate division WWE3 bacterium | reverse complement strand
TTATGCGGGTGGTGCCGGCGGTGCGCCAGCCAAGCTTTGCGTGCGCGTGCGCGCGGCAGCGGGCTGCGCTACCTGCGAAAGATTGCAAGGAGTTTTGAATGACAGTGTCTCGTCGCGGTTTGGGCAGCGGGGGTTTGAGGTAAAGCCCGGGCCGAATCTCTCAGAGGATTCCCCACTCATGGGCGAACGTGCCTTTGAGGAATTTGCGGCGCGCGGCACTGAGGCTCACTGCGATGGTATTTTTTACGGCGAGATGACCCCCGAACATTCCGCTGATGCGGACGAGGACGACGCCGACGTCAAGGTGCAATGGACGGCCTATCTTTCACTGCGCAACCTGACTGGCAAAAAAGTTAAGGTTCGCGCGCAAAGCAGCGCGCAGGTGGACAAGGACGCGAGCAGCGACGCCTCCAATCGCGGTTATGCCGCGCAGCTCGCGGGCCGTGCGACGATCGATCTTTTTGCGGCGGCGGGGGCGCAGGCCACCAATGCGCCAACGGCTCGCCTGGCCGAGGGCGCCGATGAGCACTACCTGCGGCTCGAGGGCGTGAGTAACTATGCGAGTTACGTCAAGTTCAAGCAGGTGGTTGCGACCAACATGCCTGAGCTCAAGCTCGAAGAAAGATTTATCAGTCCCGGTGCCATTCAGTTCAGCGTGCCGACCACGCTTGAACTCGAAAAGCTGGGTCACAGGCTGGCGGCCTTGCCGTGGGGCGGCCAAACTCTACAGATCGTGAATAACTCCAGCGAGGAGCTGGCGGTGACCTTCAAATGAGGTGGCTTAACGCCGGCAGGCAAGGGGTTGCTGCGTTGAGTCTGGTGAGCCTCTGCGTTTCAGGCCTTGGCGTGGGCTGCGCGCGTTCGTCGCAGTATAAGAAGGATCAGGATTTTTATCGTCAAGATTCTGAATATTACAATCGCAAGGGTTCAACTACGGCGCGGGCCGACCGGTTTGGTCAGCCCAAGAAGAAGGTTTTTGTGCTGCCGTTCATGAACGCCACGCCGCTGGGCGGGCAGGAGTTCGGCGATTTTGCGGCAAGCGAGCTGCTGCGCGAAATTCGGGTTGGTGGCAGGGCCGTCGTGCCCGAGACGCTTAAGTCCGGCGATACGTCGGCGGACTTCTATAGCGGCGATAAGGTGCGCGTAGGGGCGCTTTCGCGCGAGGGCAAGCGGCTGGGTATCTCGCTGCTGATCATTGGTAAAATAAAAAAAATCACCTATCGCACAAAAGGCGACGAGGTCGGACTTTTTCGCCAGAAAAGAGCCATTGCCGCAGCCGATATGGAGATGCGCATTTTTGACGTGATCAACGGCAAAGAGGTGCTACTCGACGAGAAGAGCGTGGACAGCACCTCGAGCCATATCGATATTTTTTCGGGCGACGAGGTTGATCCTAAAAGTCAGCGCGGCGAGCTGGTGCAGATGGCGCTGCGTGCGGGGGCCGAGGTTTTTGCCAAAGATGCGGGTCGCGCGCTGGAAAAGCTGAGCTGGGAAGGGCGCATTGCCAAGATCGCCGGCGCGCAGGTCTATATCAATGCGGGCCGGGCCACCGGGTTGAATATCGGCGACGTGCTGAAAGTATTGACCGTTGGCGAAGATGTTTACGATCCGGTTACCGGCGCCTATATGGGACGCGCGCATGGCCAGGCCAAGGGTACGCTTGAGATCGTGGATTTTCTGGGCAGCGATGGCGCCGTTACCGTGGTGCACAGCGGGGGCAACTTTGTCGAAAACGACATTGTGCAGCTCTACTAGCTCGTGCGAATCGAGCGCATGATGAAGTGGGACATCAAAGTAGTCAGCGTCGTGGCTGCGTTGTTTTTTGTGCTGAGTCTTTTTTTTATAAGCCAGGTCTACGCCTCGCTGACGATTGCGTTCGTGCTGGCCTATCTGCTCGATCCACTCGTGGCCAAGCTCGAGAAAAAAGGAGTCAACCGCTCGCTGGCCGCACCCGTGATGCTGGTGGTGTTTTTCACGGGCCTGGTACTGCTGGGTATGGCCGTCATTCCGCGGCTCTTTGCGCAGGGCCGCGAGCTGGTGCATCGCCTGCCCGCAGTATACGCGGGCGTGGCTGGGGCACTGGCACCCACGAGCGAGCAATATCTGGGCTATAACGTCTTTACCGACGTGGACAAGCTGGTGGAGTCGCTGGGCGATCCTACGACACTGGTGCAGCCGCTGGGTGGAATCGTGGGTGGAGTTTTTTCGCGCACCTTTCATTTTGTGTCGGCGTTGCTTGGCCTGCTCATCATTCCGCTAATGGCGTACTATCTGCTGCGCGACTTTCCATTGATGTACGGCAAGTTCATCTATCTGGTGCCCAAGCGCCATCACAAATCGATCGCCGATCTGCGCCACCGCCTGCACGGCGTGCTGGGCGGCTTTATTCGCGGGCAGCTCGTCGTGAGTACTGTCTTAAGCTTGTACTATATCGCCGCGTTTACGGTGATGCGGCTGGAGCTTGCGCTGGTACTGGGGCTCATGGCGGGCTTCTTCAATATCGTGCCCTACCTGGGAATTGTCTCGGTGCTCGTGCTCACGCTGCTCATCGCCTTTATTCACGGCGCGCAGCTCACCACGTTTATCGGCATCGGCGTGATCTTCGCGCTGGGCATGGGCATGGAAGGCAGCTTTCTCACGCCCCGAATCGTGGGCCGCAAGGTGGGTTTAAGTCCCCTCACTTTAATCGTGGCGTTGCTCGTGGGTGGTGAGCTGCTGGGCTTGGTCGGCATGCTGCTCGCCGTGCCCATCGCGGCCATCAGCAAAGTGTTTCTCGAGTCAGCCATCGCGCAGTACCGCAACTCAGACAACTTCAAGCGCGCTTCTTGATCTAGGCCGGGTCACATGATCGTTCGCGAGGCAGGAGCCGCGCGCAGGGGTGGAGGGATTCGATGAGCAAGTATTTGCCGAAAATGAAAAGTGACCGGGGCGCTAAAGCAGCAATGAAGAGAGATCTGTCCGAATACATTTCGCCGGACAACTTCAAGCTCACGTCTTTCGAGTTTGCGCCGAAGAATAAAAGCATTACGCTTCGAGTGTCTGACGAGCTGCTTGGAGCGGTTCAGTCCGCCGCAAAGCGCCGAGGGATTAACTATCAAAAGCTCATTCGCGAGGCGATAGAGCAATTCTTGAAGAAGGCAGCTTGAAAGGAGTTGGATGGGAGGCATCATTTCGCAAGCATCAAAATCAAGAACCACGTCGTGATCGCCATCTTCTCTCCACCCTCTTAAATAGATATGAAAAACGAGTTCTCGCAGCAGCAGCTGCGAGCTGTCTGAGGCTTTTTATATCTATTTAAGAGGGTGGAGAGAAGATGGCGATCGGGGTGTGTTCAAAAAAAATGGTACGGACGACTGGGATTGAACCAGTGACCCCTACCGTGTCAAGGTAGTGCTCTCCCGCTGAGCTACGCCCGTACATAAAGAAAGAAGCGGAAAGAGGCTGTTCTATATCGCACGTAAGCACCCCTTTCAAGAAGATAATCTAATTTAATTCCAGCAGCTTACGTCTAGGGCTTGAATGGGTTGAAGCCTACTTTTAGAAAGTAGAGCCAGGCTGTGCCGGCGATGCTGGGGCTTTGGCTGAAGTCGCGATTTGAGCTTGGCGTGGCGTAGGGCACGCCGCCTTTGGTGTTGGTCAATGTTTCGAGACCCGCTAAGATTTGCGCGCGCGTTTTGCCGCGGCACTCGGGCATCTGCGCTGCTTCCATGGCCAGCAGCATGCCAAAACTTCCTTCAGTCCACACCGGATGATCGCTTGTGCTGGCGAGCTCGCGGTTGGCCGGATGATAGTCGAAGAAGCCGGCTACGGGGTCGGTTTTAAAAAAGTGATCGCAGCTGGTTTCCAATCCAGAATAATACGCGCCCAGCGCCAGCACGCCCCAGCTCTGCGTGTCGAGATAAAGTTCGCTGCGATTGGGAGCCTTGGCATCCAGGTCGAAGCCTGCGTGAAAGTGAGTGGTGTCCCACATCGACTCAACATACTTGCGCAGATCAGGCGCGATCTGCTGATGGCGCGGGAGCTTGGAATTTAAGAACGCCGAATAAGCATCCAGATTGTGCTCGACCGAGACGACACTCGGACGCTGCGGCGAAAAACGAATCGGGTGCGTGTGCGTGTCGCCCCACTCGACGGCCACGCGCTGGCCGGCCAGATAGTCGAGCGCTCGTTCGGCAGCCACGTCGTAGGTACCCAGTCCATACTGCAGACGGTACGCATTCATCGCCATCACCACCCAGGCTATGGCGCCAGAGATCGGGCCGGTTTCGGCGTCGACAGACAAAAGCTTCTGGCCCGGTTCATAAGAAAATTTCCACGACCCCACAGGACTTTGCAAATTGCTCAAGGCGTTGAGGATGAGTTCGGCTTCGCGCCGGTGGCCGGCCCACGTAAAGGCGAGCGCGGCCCAGGCCTGGTCGTAAGTGTAGCTGCGTTTGGAATCTGAATAGCTGAAAACAAGGTGTGCGGGCTGGGCGTGGCCACGCACTGTAACAGGTGAAAACTGCTCGAGCAGATAGGTGAGCTGGCCTACCCCGAGCAGTCGGGCCGCAAGCTGATGATCCGTGGGCAAATCCACGGCGGCTGCCCGGTAGGGGGCAGGGCCGATGAAAAGCAGGGCCACGAGTAAAACATACTTCATGAAAAAACCTTCCCATTACTTATCGACTAATTTGGTCAAGTATTGAGGTTTATCTGAAAAATGTTACGAATCTTTTGTTTTTATGGGCAAAAACAGGGTTAGCCTTCAGCACCTGCATGAAATTAAGCACCCTTATCGCTGTCGGACTTTGTGCGGGCCAGGCGGCACTGGCCAAACCCTGTCCGTCGTTCGAGGCCGCAAAAGGGTGGTATTTCGACGGTCGGGTAGGTGAGTCCCGCGCGGCACTTCGTTGTCTCAAAGAAAGCTACCCCGAAGATCTGGATGTGCGCCGGCTGCTCTCGGATCTCTACTGGTGGCAGGGCGAGGTGGACACGTCCGTTCAAGAGGCACGCGAGGCGCAGCAGCTTAAAAATTTCAACGTCGATCGCGAGACCGCGATTCATCTCACAAGACGCGCCTCAAATTTTTCGCTCGCGGGCACGCTCGAAGGCCTGCTGGGAGCGCAGTCGGGCCACGAGCTGCACGCCCAGCTCGACTGGCGTTTTCAGCGGCGTGACCATCTGATTGGCCGGATAGCACGACTGGCGCGGGTTTTTAATGGCACCGCCGCGCAGGCCGATTCGCTTTTTGGCTTGGAATATTCGCGCGTGCAGGGCGAGCGCTCCTATATCCTGGCCAATGCCGGCTTCTCACCCACGCATGTGTTCTCGCCAGTGTGGTCGGCGGGATTAGAGCCACATTACACCCTGCACGATGACTCTGACGTCGGAGTCGAGGCACGGTATAGCCATTATGTGGATACCGACGTGGTGCTGATCTCGCCAGGCTGGCGACATGTTTACGGCCTATGGACCGCATCCGGGCGAGTGCTGCTCACGGTGGCCGGCGCGTTGCTGCCCTCGGCCCAGGTGTCGCTGGCCTACGCGCTGGGTGCGAGCTGGACGCCGCAGCTTTCAGTGGCTGGCGGACAGGCGCTTGAGCAAGCGCATCTTCAGTCAAATTTTTATGCCGTCTCGGCCGACGTGGCTTACCAGATTCGGCCAGATCTGGTCGCGCGCGTTCTAGGTACGATCTATCGCGCAACCGTGCGTTCGGAAAACAGGATCGGAGTGGGTGGCCAGTGGCTCTTCTGATCTTGAATCTCATGGTCTCTAGCGGCGGGCTTGCCTGGGGCTATCTTGCCTTTGTGTTCTTTATGGCGGTTTTTCTGGCGACGTTTTTCTGTGCTCTCGGAATTTTGCTCCTACGCAAGATTGGAGCGCAGTCGGCTTAATGCTCCATTCGACGCTGATGTTTTTGATCTACGCGGGCATGCTATACTTTCTGCCCGCCAACCTGATTTACGTCGTGCTGCTCATCGCTGGAGTGCGCGATATCCGCCGCGGCCGTCGTTGCCAGAAGACCGAGCTCCGCAAATCCACGGTGCCGCCATCCTTGCCTGGTATCTCGGTGCTTGCGCCCGCATTCAATATGGAAGGCTCCATACTTCCCTCTATCGCCGGACTGCTCTCGCTGGATTATCCGGACTTTGAAGTCATCGTTATTAATGATGGCTCGTCTGATCGCACCTTTGAGCTACTCAGCCAAACGTATGAGCTCGAGGCGGTTGAGTTGCCCACGACGCAGCCGCTTTGTCGCAGTCCGATTCACGGACTCTATCGTTCAAAACTCAATCCGCGGCTGCGGGTGCTCGATAAGGTCAACGGCGGTCACAAGGCCGACGCGCTCAACGCGGGCCTGAGCTTTGCTCACAGCAAACTTTTTTGCGCCGTCGACGCCGACTCGCTGCTCGAGCGCGATGCCTTGCACCAGATCGTGCGCCCCTTTTTAGCGGATCCTGACACCATGATCGCCTCGGGCGGCACGATACGGGTCATCAACGGTTCGCGGTTTCACGATGGTAAGATCGAGAAGCCACGCGTTTCGAAAAATCCACTCGTACTTTTTCAGACGGTCGAATACATCCGGGCCTTCTATACGGGCCGGACGGGTTGGAACCGGTTCAACTCGCTGATTGTGATTTCGGGCGCCTTTGGCCTGTTTCGCACGAGCGCCGTTAAGGGCGTGGGTGGCTACGGTGCCGATGCGATTGGCGAAGACATGGAGCTGGTGCTGCGTCTGCACCACGAATTTCGAAAAAATAAAATTCCTTACAAGATGGGCTTCGTGCCCGAGGCGGTTTGCTGGACCGAGGTGCCCGAGACGCTGCACGGCATGTATGTCCAGCGGCATCGTTGGCAACGCGGCTTGCTCGACTCGCTGGCCTCGCACCGGTCCATGTTCCTCAATCCGCGCTATGGTACGCTGGGGTTTCTCGCGATGCCGTATTTTTATTTCGTCGAGGCGTTCGGTCCCATCGTTGAAATTTTTCTTTGGGGTGTTTTGTTTATCGCCCAGTCCTATGGTCTGCTGAGCTTCGCCTTCTGGCTGGCCTTTGTGCTTGTGAGTCTTTCTTTCAGCTGGGCGCTTTCGATGTGTTCAATCCTGGTCGAAATTCACTACTTTTCCCATTATCCGCGGATTCGCGATTTTTTGCTGCTCACGGCGGCGTCCCTCGTCGAGCCCTTTGGCTACCGGCAAGTCACCGCCGTCTGGCGACTGGCCGGCACGCACAGCTTTCTGCGGGGCGAGAACCACTGGGGCAAATTCAAACGCAGCGGCTTTGTCAGTGGCGTTGGCCCTGTCGATAAAACTGCTATTCAGAAAGAGGAGAATCCATGAATACTTTTCGCACTCTACTCGCAGTCGCGGCTGTTTCGACGGTCTTGAGTCATCTGCCATTGAAGGCCGCCCGGGCCGACGACACACAGACTGACCCTGTTTTGGAGTCGCTCTCGGCGCTGGCCAGCCCCGAGGAAGTGCCGGGGCTTGAGGCCACCAATCTGCAGCTCGTCGGCAAGACGGCCTACGTGGTTTATAACACGGCCGGAAACGTCGTGCATGGCGCGCTGGAAGTTGTCGATGTTTCTGACGTGAAAAAACCACGGCGGCTGGGTCTGCAGGTTTTCGAAAATGCGGAGTTTTCAGATATTGTCATCCGGGGTGGCTTTGCGTTTCTTACCGGCGACGTCAATACGCCCACGCATCAGGGCGCGATGCTTAAGGTGATCGACATCTCCAGGCCCGCGCAGCTGCATGAGGTGGCGCAGGTAGACCTGCCGGGTTACACCGCAACCTCGATTCAGTTCGACGGCAACGAGGCGATTTTGAGCGTGGGCGATAACGCGGGCTTGAATATTTTTGACGTGGCCAAACCGGCTGCGCCAAAACTTCTGCTGCGTCTGCCGTTTACCGGCGCCCTTTATGCCGGCCGCTATAGCGGTGACTATGTTGCATTGAGCGGCACGCCCGCCACGTCGCTTGCGCTATTTAACCGCAAGGGCGTAAGCGTTGCCCCGGCTCTGCAACTTTCACATGCGGATACGACCAGCCCCGGGCGTTTTGTGATCAAGGGCCACTATCTATACACGAATGCCGGTATGACCGGGCTAAGCGTAGTGCGGTTGCCGCATTGGTTCTCGCCGGGATTCAAGGTTGTGAGCCAGGTGGCACTGCCGGGCAATGGCAATGGCCTTGCGGTGTTTCATGACACTTTGTTTCTGGCTCAGGGCAATGCCGGACTGCATGTGTATGATGTGAGGCACAAGCGTGCGCCGCGCGATCTGGGTGCTCTTAGATTTCAATTTCCCGGCGAAAGCACCAATCAGGTTAAGTTCGCGTATGACCGGCACCGGTGCTGGAAGGGTTGTCTGTGTGGGGTGCTCTTCGTGGCAAACGGCAGCGGCGGCCTGCGCATTTTCGAGCTTTCGCAACATTGAATCCTGCTTCTTTTAACGGCCGAGTTTGTTATCATTTCCAGTATGTCGACACGCAGCTGGGTAAATGACGCCGTTCGCAAAATTGAAGCGGATTTCAATCGTTCTGCCGATACGCATCTCTTTAAATTAGAGCTGCCGGTGCTCAAGGGCATCGACATCTATTTGAAGGACGAGTCCACCCATCCCACGGGCAGCCTTAAACACCGGCTGGCGCGCTCGCTGTTTTTGTATGGGCTTTGCAACGGCTGGATCAAAGAGGGGACGACGATCATCGAGGCGTCGTCGGGGTCGACTGCGGTATCTGAAGCTTATATCGCGCGACTTTTAAAGCTGCCGTTTATTGCGGTGATGCCCAAGACGACATCGCCTGAAAAGATCGCGCTGATT
>JBBRLF010000216.1:0-8822 GCA_038231515.1 candidate division WWE3 bacterium | reverse complement strand
ATTATGTCGCTCGAGGAAAGCCTGGAGTGGATCGATGAAGACGAGTGGGTTGAAGTCACGCCCAAGAGCGTCCGCATTCGCAAAAAGACGTTGTCGGGCAACTTGCGCTCAGTGAAGCGCAACGAAAAATAAGGCGCGAGCTGCTTCTTTAGAGGATGCTGCTGGCCTACCAGCGAATTCCGAACAGGAACCCGCCATAGACCGACGTGATCGGGTTGGCGTTGTTGTAGTTGGCGTGCGCCACGCTGACGCTGCTCTTCAGCAAGATGTGCTTGAGCTCAAACTCAGCGCCACCGCTCAGGCCCAGCTGATTGCCGATGCCCGCGAAATGAAAGTTCGTGCTGCCACCCGCGGGCTGCGTGATGTCGCCTGAAACACTATAGGTCGTATAGAAGGGGCCGCCGAAGATCAGCATCCAGGGCATGGTGCGAAAGCCCGCGATAACGGCCGTGTCGAAGCTCCATTCCTGCATGGTGAACTGAGAGGCGACGTTGCCCAGGAGCTGCTTGGAGTCACCGCTATCGCCGCCGTAGCCTGCCGCCGCGGTTACGGCCAGCGAGATGTTCTCGGGTTTGGCCTCTGCGGCGGTATCGCCCAGAAGCTGATACTTCAGTCCGATCAGCGCCGGCCCCGAGGCTGGAATCTTGACGTCCATGTCCAGGCGGTCGATGAGTCCCATGCCCGCTCCGAACTGGTAATTCACCTCTGAGCGGCTGAGCTGAGGCGAGTCGGTTACGGGAGGCACGCGGGTGTAGTCATTGACGATGGTCAGGTGGTTGGCGCCTTGAATCGTCACGGGATCGACATGGCCTTTGAACGTTTTGCCGCTGGCCTCGGGGGAGTCGAAGCGGTTGGCTGGCATCTTCATTTCGATCGAAGAGCAGCCTGGCAACGCAATGGCCAGAACACCAAGTATCAAACCGAGTATCAAATTGAGAAGATGATGCATGGCCAAATTCTAACATTGCACCGGTTATTTGGCTGCCTGCTTTTTGTGGGGGCGCAGGTTCGCGATATCAACGGTGACTTGCCTGCGCTCGCTTGCCGTAAGCACCGTGGCGGCAAGGGGCAGTATCTTCTCGTCTTCAATGCTCATGTGTCGCTCCAGATGCAGGTTGAGCTCGCAGATCAGGCCGGTGAAACGGGGCAGCTCGCTTAACCTTGGCGGAATCGAGGTGCGCAGCCAGGGGCCAATCAGTTCGAGCAGCACGCCGCTCAGCACCTCAATCCCCGGATGCTCGCTGGTGATTTCTTCAACGAGCAGCTTCTCGGGTGCGCTTAGTTTTGCGAGCAGGCGCGGGTAAAGGCACTGCTCTTCTTTGAGGTGGTGGTGTGGCAGCTCCACTGCGAAGAAGCTGTGAAATTCGCGCAGGACCACGCGAATCTCAGGCCAGGCGCGCTGAATCTCGTGCGTCATTTGTTCGGGGCTCTCAAAAAGCACGCAGATGCGTTGCGCGGCATTCAGCTGGGCGCGTAGCGCATCGTGGTCGCGAAACAAGATGTCCATCTGAACACGGGTATTCAATTCCTGTTCCCAAGGCTTTGGGTCTGTGAATTGCAGCCACTGCGAGTTGAGAAAACAGATGACGGCCACCAACTTGTCGCGGCGAGCATTCTTCAAAAGAAGCACGAGCGATTCCTGGAGCCTGCTCTGGGAAGCGGGGCCTTACTATGAGCGCGTGGCCAAGTTACTCGAACGGGCGCAGTCGTACGCGATCTTTGTCGGCTGGCAAATTGACTCGCGCATTCACCTCAGCACCGAACGTGACGAGAGTTTTCGGTCTCTGGTTCTTCGCCTGTGCCAGCAGAAGCCCGATCTTCACATTTACTTTCTGATGTGGGACTACGCCTACTTCTACGTCTTTGAACGCGAGGCCTTGCAAGGTTGGGTCTGGGACGGAGTTCACGAGCGTGTGCATTTCGTCTTCGACAATCGCCATCCCTACGGGGGGTCGCACCACGAAAAGATCGTCGTGGTAGATGGCAAGACCGCCTTTGTGGGTGGCGTAGATATCTGCGGCGATCGTTGGGATTCCCCGGAGCACCTCTATAAAGATGGACGTCGTTCGCTGGTTCATGATTTGGAATCGCACCAGCCGTATCATGACCTGATCGTGGAGGTCAGCGGCGAGGTTGCCGGCGATATCACCGAACATATTGGCGAGCGTTGGAGGGGGTTGAGCTCGGAGCCGTTTCCGAATGGCCACCCCAGCCTGGCGCCCACCGGAAACCAGGGTGGTGGCCGCTATCCATTAGTGATCAGCCGCACTCGGGCAAGCCTGGGCATTCAGCGTCCGCAGCTGGTGCGCGAAACCGAGTTTCTTTTTCGCGAGCTGATTCGGCAGGCAAAATTCCAGCTGGTCATCGAGAATCAATATTACTGGTCGCAGGCCATCAATGACGAGCTGATTCGGGTGATGCGCGCACGCCGCGACACGGGGTTTCGGCTGCTGCTGGTCGTACCCAGCGTATTTGGCGGCTCCGTAGCGTTTCGCATGATGGGCGTGGTGCAGACGCGCTTACTCGACGAATTGCAAGGTGTGGCCGGGCAGACCGGCACGCGCCTGGTTTTTGGCTGTCCGTTTACGCGCGCTCAGGGCCAGGTTGCCGAAAAGCGGGTATACGTTCACTCCAAGGTGCTGATTGTTGACGACCGCTATCTGGCCATCGGTTCAAGTAACTTCAACAACCGCGGCTTTCGCCTCGACTCCGAGCTGACGCTCACGCTGCTGGGCGAATCCGAGGCCGTGCGCGCCACAATCCGGGGGCAGGCCCAGCGAGTCGTGGCGCACTGGGGAAGTGCGGCGGTGGCGGAATTCGAGGGCAGAGCCGATAGCGATACTCGGCCGTGTTCCCACATTTATCTCAAATCGTATCATCGCGCCTGGGACGATTACTTTCAAACCGGTGAAGGAATTCTCGCCCGTATGCTGCCATTGCAAAAAATATTCGATCCCCGCGTGCCTTTTGGCTTTCTGTTGAAGTCGCGGCTGGCAATCGGAAACCTGGCCCGCGTGCAGCGCGTGCTGCCGCTGGTGATCTGCGATCTGCTGTTGCTGGCGCTGGGGTCGTCGTTCGTATTGATGACGGGGCTGGTGAGGTTTTCACCCCGAGCAATGATTCCGGCCCTGACGTATTCCCTGTTTTTGAGCATGAGCTGGGCGCTGCCGCTGCCCACGATGTTGTGCAGCTTTTTTGCTGGCGCGCAGCTCGGCGCGCGGCCCGCGACCGTGCTGGTTTTCTGCAGCTTGCTGGTTTCGGCTACGCTGGGTTACCTGGTCGCCCGGGTGTACCCCGGTTTGGCCCGGCGTTTGATGCGAACGTCGCTGCCGGGTTTGCGACGACTGCCCGTCGTGATGCAGCTGGTATGCAATCCGCGGCTGAGCTTTCAAGCCAAAATACTTTCTCAGGGATTTTACTCCATACCGTTGCGTTGGTTTGGCCCCGGGGTGTGGCTGCTGGCTTTAATGAACTGTGTGTGTGCCGTGCTGGGCAGCCAGCTTGCCCTGGGGGTGGAGGATATTTCGCTGCTGGTACTGCTCGCAGTAACGTTGCTGCTGGCTACGGTAAGGCGCTGCCTATGAAAAAACACCGGTTCCGCGTATTTTCTTATAATATTCACAAGGGCTTTACGGCACGCAATCGCGGTTTTGTACTCAAGGAAATTCGTCAGGCCATTCGCGAGGTGCGGCCGGACATCTTGTTTTTACAGGAGGTCGTGGGCGAACATCGTGGTCATCAGTCTCGCATCGAAGCCTGGCCCGTGGAATCGCAATTCGAGTATCTTGCCGAGGCGCTCTGGCCCCATTTCGCTTATGGCCGCAATGCGATCTACGACGAAGGCCATCACGGCAACGCGATTCTGAGCAAGTATCCGATTCTGAAATGGGAAAATGAAGACGTCTCAACCAATAGCTTGGAGAAACGCGGTCTACTGCATGCCGTAGTGCGCCCCTACGACGAGCGGCCCGAGCTGCATCTGGTCTGCGCGCATTTCGGCCTGCTGGAACGCGATCGCGCGATGCAAGCCAGCCGCCTGTGTAGCCGCATTCGTCGAACCGTGACGTTGGGGCAAGGCGTAGTCGTCGCAGGCGATTTCAATGACTGGGGCTTGAAGCTTTCACCGGTCTTCAAACACGAGATTGGCCTGGCCGAAGCCTATCAGGTGCGCCATCGTCACCATGCCCGCACTTTTCCGGCGCGCATGCCTGTGTTTCGACTCGACCGGGTCTATTTTCACGGTATCGAGAGTCGCCACGCCCGGTGTCTGCATCGCGAGCCGTGGACCAGCCTGTCGGATCACTCTCCGCTGGTTGTCGATTTCCAGTGGTCCTAGTGCACTTGGCAATTGCATAACGCAGCGAACAGGTCTGCTCGTAATGGGCAAATAATCCAAGCCCCTGATATCGCTGGATCTCGACGCTGGCACAACCCTTGCTCAACACCGGCCATGGGGGATCACATGACTAAGGAAAATAAACCGGAACAACATTGCAAGATCGTACAGAAACCCACGCTTCCACAGTGGGCAATCGGCTGCGGGGTGCTGTTGTTGGGCACCGGCCAGGGCTGGGATGAACTCTCGCGCGGCGGGCGTCGAATCTCTGCTGATGCCGCCTAGGCCACCCAGCCCATTTCTTTATTGACGCTACTTGTCATTCACGTTGAAACCTGCGATGAGTGCCTCACCCCGGGATGGGGTGGAGTGCAAAAATGGGACTTATTTTTTTGGTTTTGTTGGCGGGAACGGCGCAGGCCGCCTCGGTTTGCTCGGATGTGCGTGTGGCCGCGATGGCACATATTCCGGTGGAAAATCAGGCTGACACCAACACCTGTTACGCCTTTGCGGGTGCGCAACTCGTGGATGCCTGGCGCTTCAGCCACAGCGATTCAGGTGGCGATACGAATTATGCGCACCAGACCTCGCCCCTTACGGCGGCCCTGGATGCCCGAGCCGCTGAGCTTTCGGACAAGTCCATCGACAGTGGCCGCGCTTGTGAAGCGGTTGACGCCATTCGGGCCGCTGGCTCGTGCGATGACAGCGTAGTGCCCGCCGGATTTAAAGAGAAGAAGACGAGGTCGTCCATAGCTCTATTGCGCGCGGCATATGATAATGCTCAAAAATTTACCAATGATGCGCACCTGCAGGCCGCGCTTTTCGAAGAAGTTGAAAAGTTCCTGCGCGAAACCGCGAAGGTTCCGGCCACGCAAATTCCAACGCAGCACGAGCTCGAGCAGCTTTTTGCCGAAAAGCATCCGGTGCCTTACTTGCGCGGTATTATGGCGCGCGCCTGTACGCCCGAGCATCGCCTGTTTGTGAAGGTGCCGAAGTGTGAAACCTATCGGCCAAGTCCAGTCAGCTCGGCAAAGGTGCGCGAAACGATCCGGCTGGTTCTTGAGGCGGCAAATCCGCAGCCCGCTGCCGTCAGCTACTGTTCGCAAGTCTTGAAAAAAGGCCGCAGCTACACCACGGGCGTGGTTAATGGCAAAGCCGCGGCCGATTGTCGCAAACATGTTTCCCTGGTCATAGGACGTCGTGAGAAGAAGCTCGCGGATGGCGCAGTGCGCTGCCAGCTGCTGATTCGCAACTCCTGGGGTATCAGAACCAAAACCTATTCGTCAGACTGGGATCTCGAGCAGGGAGATATCTGGGTCGACTCCGACTCGCTGATTGCCAATGCCTACGGGGTCTCCTATCTAGATTGAGAGGAGACTCTCAAGATGACCAAGTCGTTCATGCAGACTGACGAAAAAATGGCGCAGTACGCGGTTGATTGCTTTTGCCCCGAAGACGCCGTGCTTGCTGAAGTTCGCGAGCGTTCGGTGCAAAGCGGACTACCCGAGATTCAAGTGGGCAGTATGGATGCTCTGCACCTTGAGGTGCTAACGCGCGCGATCGGCGCGAAGAAGGCAGTCGAAGTCGGTACGCTGGGCGGCTACTCGGGTATCGCCATTGCGCGCGGCCTGTTGCCGGGTGGCAAGCTCTATACGTTTGATATCGAGGCCAGGCATGGCCAGGTGGCGCAGGAGTCGTATCGCAAAGCCGGCGTGGCCGATCGGGTGGAGGTGCTCATCGGCCCTGCCGTCGAGATGCTTGCGCAGATCAACCCGCACGGCCCGTTTGATCTGGTTTTCATCGATGCCGACAAAGAAAATTATCCGCGCTATCTGCGCTGGGCCACCGAGAATCTGCGCGTGGGCGGCGTGGTGTTGGGCGACAATACCTTTGGCTGGGGCATGATTACCGACGAAAAATTCGAAGATGCTGAAGATGAGCGCGCCATCAAGGGATTGCAGGCCTTCAATAGAGAGCTGGCCCAGGGCGGGCGCTTTCGCGCCACCATCCTGCCCACGGGCGAAGGCCTGACGATGGCCGTGAAAATCAAATAACGAAAGCTAAGCCGCAATGGTTCTGAGCAGTTCGTGAAAGTTGAAAAACGATGAGTGCGCCTGCTTGAACCATTCACGTGGAAACCCGCCGTGGCCAATATAAACAAAGGGCACTCCGGCAGCCGTGGCCGCCTTGAGATCATAGGGGCTGTCGCCCAGCGTGATTAAATTTTGGCGCGAACCGATGCGTTCGCGCAGATTTGAAAACGGCTCAGGCCCGGGCTTACCGTCTGCGGAATCCTCGGCCGTGATTACGGCGTCAAAATAGCCTTGAATGTCGAAGCGACTCATTGTGGCTTCTGCTTCAGCGCGGCTGCCCGCAGATACCGCGTAGAGTTTGCGGCCCGCCGCGTGCAGCTGTTCAAGCAGCTGGTGGACGCCGCTGTAGGGCTGCACGAACTCAGCGTATTTTTCGGCATAAAGCTGGCCCGCGCGCAGGGCAATGTGAAGTGCCAGTTTCTGGTCGCGAAAAGCGAAGGCAAATTTTTCGACGAGCTGCCTCGCGGGTAAGCCCAGTTGTAATAAAAGCGTGAGGTGGGGAAAGAAAAGCTGCTCGCTTTCGAGGGCGTCCTGCCACGCCCAGATATGCGCAAGGTTGCTGTCGAGCAGCGTGCCGTCAATGTCGAAGGCCTGATGCTTGAACTTGTGCCAGGGCACACGGGGGGCCGGATTGTCAGAGGACTTCATCGCCTTCGCCTTTCCACAGCACGGCTTGATAAGCGGTAACGGCAGCTACCGTTTTCATGTCGACAATTTCCTGGGCTTGAATCAGGCGATTGAGCTCGAGCAGGGGAAACCACCGCAAAGCGTCGGCGGACTGACGCTGCGCCTTGCTGAGGCCCAGCAGGAAAATCGTGAGCAGCTCGGAGCTATATCCTGGTGCCGTGTAAAGCGAGGTCAGCCGGGTCAGCTGGGTTGGGGCAATCAGAAGGCCGGCCTCTTCGCGCAGCTCGTCTCGCATCACCTCTTCGATGGCGCGACCTGGTACGAGAATACGAGCTGGAAGCTCAAAGAGCGTGTGTCCGATTGCGGGCCGATGGTGGGCCAGCAGGCCCACCTCGTTGTCGGCGTCGACGATCAGTGCGGCGCAGCTTCCCTGATGCCCGAGGTACTCGAATGGCGCACGGCGCGAACTGACATTGATGCTATAGAGGTCAAAAACGCGACTCTTGTAAATCAGCATTTCAAGCCTCCTGAACTTCAAAGGCTGCAATGTGCATACCCGGGGGCGCAGGCCACTTTTTTCACACTTGCCGCGTACGGCTGCATAGGCTAAATCATTCCCCAATGAGTGAAACCCTCCCCATTAGTGTTACTGAAAATTACACCAGCGAATTTAAAAAACGTCGCGCGCTCAACTGGCTAACGCTGGGTTTCACCTATGCCGCCATGTATATGGGGCGGTATAATTTTTCTTTCGCAAACAAATCGCTTTCGACCACCTATGGCTGGAACCACGGCGATGTCGGCGCCATCATCAGTGCGGCTTCTTTGATTTACGGTATCTCGGCAATTTTCAACGGTCCCATTGCCGACAAGCTTGGTGGACGCAAAGCGATGCTGATCGGGGCAAGCGGCACGATTGTCTTCAACTTTCTTTTTGGTCTTGGCGCCTATCTTGGATTTTTGGGCACGGGCCCGCTTCTGCTGGCGTACTTCGCGGGCGTCTGGGCGCTGAACTCTTACTTTCAATCGTACAGCGCGTTGTCCCTGATCAAGGTTAACGCGGGCTGGTTTCACGTCTCCGAGCGTGGCGTATTTTCGGCAATTTTTGGCAGCATGATTCAGAGCGGGCGCGCGCTGGTTTATATCATTGGGCCGGCTCTGGTCCTGGTGCTGCCTTGGCAATGGGTGTTCTTCGTACCGTCCATGATTGTCAGCGTAATGGCGCTGCTCACCTACAAGTTCGTACGCAACAATCCCGAAGACACGGGGCATCCGCCCCTTGATGTTGCCGACGCCTCCAGTGGCGATACCGAAGCCGTTACGGTGTCTTACGTTTTGCGCAAGGTCTTTACGAATCCGGTCACGCTTACAATTGCGGCGGCGGAGTTCTGCACCGGTTTTGTGCGCCACGGTTTTGAGCAGTGGTTTCCGCGTTATATGCAGGAAGAGCAGCATCTCGCCCTGAACTCGTCGATCTTCAAAAGCGGCACCGCGGCGATCGTGCTGGCCGGAATCGCCGGGGCCTTTTTTGCGGGCACGATTTCGGACTGGGTTTTCAAAAGCCGTCGCCCTCCCGTGGCCTTTATTGGCTACTTTCTTCAAGTCATCTGCCTGGCAATTGTTTGGCGTGCACCAAGCTTGAACTGGGTTATCGCGGCTTTTGTCGTCAACTCGTTTGCCATCAGCATCGTGCATTCCATGCTTTCGGGCACCGCCTCGATGGACTTTGGTGGAAAAAAAGCCGCGGCTACCGCGTGCGGCGCGTT
>JBBRLF010000215.1:0-8844 GCA_038231515.1 candidate division WWE3 bacterium | reverse complement strand
GGCCATGACTGTGAATATCGCGCAAAAAGCCGTGTCGCTCGCAGCGATATCCGAGGCCGCAGCAGCCTGGGCCACGGCTGCGCAAGCCGCCGGAGAAATATCGACGCAGGTCGGGCAAGGAATTTCGGCACTGGCCCAGCGCGCGCCTTTGCTTGCACGCAAGCTGGTGCAGGATCTTGGCGCGGCCACGAATTCACTGGCGCAGCCCGCGCGTGAATTTGCTCAGGCCTACCAGACCGAGCTGAATCTGGGTTCTAGCTTTCGGGCACTCAAAAACTCGGGCGCCACGCTCGAGAGCGAAACTTTGGCGGGCCTGGGTAAAGGACTGCAAGTCGCGCCTGAAACCATGGGCAAGGTACTGGCCCGTTCGCCGGAAATTGCCGTAGGTGCGGGCAAGCTGATGAGCATTGCCCAGGAAGTAACCGAGGTGCCCTCGACCGTACCCAATCAGCTTGCCAGGGATTTCTATGTTGGCATCAAGGGTGTTGCTGCCGAAAAAGTTGAACCTTCTTTTGTTGTCGGGGGCAAAAACCTCGAAATAAAGATAGGCGAGCGAGCTGCGTCTGAAGAGCTTCGCATTTATCGGGTAGTGGCAGAAATGCCGCAGGGCCGGGAGAAAGCCCTGTTTGGCAGCTTGATCGAACCAACGAGGTATGACTCCAACCAGGATTACGCGAAGGCCCTGGGTATGGACCTGAACAAACTTGGGCCCAGTCCCAAAACAATATATACTGTACTTCGACCGGGCGAGACCGTTTATATTGGCCCGGCCGCGGCCGCACTGGGTTCGCCTGGCGGCGAGGTTCAAGTGATGTTCGATAAACTTGCCAATGAACGAGACTGGAAATTGAGCAAATGAGCAGATTTCATCTGAAATTCGAGAAACAGCCGCTGCTGCCGATTGCTGACGGCATTGACTCCGAAACCTTGGACATTCACCTGGATTCCAGTTTTTACCGACTTTCCGTGCCCTCGTTTGTCACGGATCTCGTGGTTTGGGATAATCTTGTCATCATAAGATATGCGCCAAGAAGCGCGTCGCCCGAAGCGAATGTCGTTTGTTTCAATGAGCACAAAGACACGACCAAACATTGGTCGGTCACGAGCAATCAGAAAGTGTGGACGATCGAGCAACCTGGATCGTGGACTGAGCTGACCATCGAGCAGGATACTGTTGTAGTCAGTAACGGGGAGACGGTCTTTTCAGTTGATCCCCACACCGGATCGCTCAAGGTGCGCCGCCCGTTTTCAAAAGTCCACACGGCTGTTGAGACCGTTGAGTTTCCCTCACGTGTTGAAATCTATTTTGACAAAGAATGGAATTCCAAAAATTACTCGCTTTTTACATGCCCCAGCAGATTCAGTGGCGACACTATCTCACTCAACGGTACCCACATGGGCACCTTGCCTTCTTGCCTGCAAAGCCTTTGCGTTTGGAAAGGCGACCTCATCGTGGCCTGGGCGGTACGTGATAAGGCAGAGAAAAATATGGCGCGGTTCAGCCCGCAGGGAAAAATGCTTTGGCTCAACGCACAGCCAGGCTGGGGCGGAATGTCGATAGACGAGCAGGGACGCCTGACTGCTGTCGGTTATGGAACGTGGCTGCTGGATGCAGACACCGGCGTGACCACTCTTTTGAAAGAGCCTTCACAGTACGACTGAGCTGGGCATATTGGCGCTCAAGCCCCTGCACCGTGGATGACGCGTGATTTTCAGTTAGGACCGTGATAGTTCCAAATCATGTTCAGCCTGCTTTCAATAGTGCTGCTTGCAAGCGTCGCCAACGCCAACAACCTGGCGCCCGAATACCTCGGCAAAGACCTGCTTTCGGGTAAAGACACTCGCCTTACGCTTGCCGCGGCCAGCAAGGGTTCTGTCGTCGTGTTTCTCTCGGCCAAATGCCCCTGCTCGGCCAGCCACGAAGTTGCACTCAAAAACCTGTACCGCGAGTTCCAGGTGCAAGGCTTTACGTTTACCGGCGTGCACTCCAACGCCGACGAGGACGAAGCACTGACCGTCACCCATTTTAAGGAAGCGGGGCTGCCCTTTCCAATCCTTCAAGATGCCGATCAGAAACTTGCCAACGCTTTTGGCGCGTTTAAAACACCCCATGTGTTTGTCGTCAGTCCCGCCGGCGCAATCCTTTACCAGGGTGGCGTGGACGAAACGCACATCGCAGCGCTGGCCAAAAAACCTTATCTTAAAAACGCACTGGTGGCCGTTGCCCAGGGACACGAACCCGACCCTAAGGAAGTTCGTGTACTGGGCTGCGCCATCAAAAGAAATTAACTCAGGAGAATGTCATGAAGCTCAACCTCACCCACCCCGCGCTGCTGATCGGCCTAACCCTGTTTGCACTGGGCTGTGGAAAGTCGCCGCTTTTGAATCACGCGCAGGCCAATGGTGGCTCACCCGACACGGGCCGTACACTGGAGCCCCGCAATGACCAGCAACGTGCGCAGTGCCCGCTGCTTTTTCCCAACGCCGGTCTGTGTGCCTCGATCAGCTGGGATAAACAGCCCGGCAGCGAAGAAGCCACCAGCTTTACGCTTCGGTACTGGAACCGCGAGTCAGGCACTTTTAATGGCCCCTATGCCGATCCGGCCAGCACCGTGGGCGTAAAACTCTGGATGCCCACCATGGGACATGGCTCTTCACCCGTAACCATCGCTCACGACGCCGACTCCGGCGTATTCAAGGTGACGAACGTTTATTTTGTCATGCCCGGTGAATGGGAAGTGCACGTGCAGCTTAAGGATGGCGCGAAAGTCGTAGAGGAAGCCGTTGAGAAAGTTACGATCTAAATCACTGTTCGCAGCCGCGACAATTGCCTTGCTTACGAGTAGCGCGGCGGGCGCAGCCCCTTGCTGCGGCGGCGGGTCGGCCATTCCCGCGCTTATTACGGGCGATGATTCCGCTCAGCTCGGCACCAGTGTTTCGCAGGCGACGGTAATTGGCGACGCGCCAGCAGAGGGGTTGCCGGTATTTCGCTCGGGCAATGACTCTGAAATTACCCAGGCATTTAAACTCGAGGGCGCCTATCGCGTGAGTGATCGCGTTCAGGCGGGCGCCGTGCTGCCGCTGATTCGTCGCGCACGCGAGCTAACCCAGGCCAGCGCGTCGGCCTATGGCTTGGGCGACGTTACTTTGGATGCCGCCTACGAGGTACTGCCCGAGTGGAGCTATTCGGCGTGGAAGCCGCATGGTTTTCTTTTTCTGCAAACCACGCTGCCCACCAGCCCGTCCACCTACGACGCCGAAGCACCATTTCAGATCGACGCGCGCGGACGCGGTTTTTTTCAGCTGGGCCTGGGCGCAGCTTTTCTTAAAGGCGTGGGCAACTGGGATCTTATCGCAAGTGCGGAAGGGCATCGCTCTTTTGCGCGCACCTTTACGACGCCAGACAGCGGCGACCTGAACCTGACTCCGGGCTGGGGCGCAACCGGTTTGCTTGGCGTGGGTTATAGTCCACGAGCTGGCTCGGTGCGCCTGGGCGTAAGTCTTTCGCCGGTCTATGAAGGGCCGATTCAAACCACCGGCGCGGTCAACTCACGTTCGAATGATCAGCTGGTGTGGAATACGTCGGCGCAAGTCGGCTATATGATTTCAACCGAATGGTCGTCTTCGCTGACCTATACCGATCAAACACTGCTGGGACCCGCGCGCAACGTGAGCTTGAGCCGTAGCGTGGCACTTTCGGCGCAGAAACGCTGGGCACTCTAGTCATGCGAAACACGTTCTCCACCATTACGCTCGCTACTCTGCTTGCCAGCGTCTTAACCTCCTGCGCCTCGGCGGTGGGCTGGCGCGACCACCACACGTCGTCGGTGCTGGAGAATCAGCGCGAAATTCTGGGGCGGATAAAAATTCGTGAGAAGAACATCGACCTTAATGACTGCACGGTTTGCCTTTCGGTTCAGACCCGCCTTGAGGACACCTGTGTAAAAATCGACGCCAGTGGACTATTTTATAAAGAGGCCACGCGCCCCTACGCCTGGCTAAAAAGTCTCGAATGCCGGCGTGAAGGCGGTGCAAAAGTTCGCCGTACTTTTGAATTTCCGTATTTTGCCGCACCCACACAGAATCTGGACACAATTCATTACCTGGGCGAAATTCAAATCGAACTCGAACCCGGGGATCAGGCCTCGGTGCTCGTCTCAAACATGCTCGAAGACACGCTAAAAGACCTGCATAACCGCGGCAAAGACCCGCTGCCGCTGAAAATCCATACGGCTTTGCTCAAGAAACAAGACACGACCTGGGGCGACGAGCAAAACACGCCTGTAAAGTAACGACTGCGCGGCGCGGTATTTCCAAGCCTGGGCTTTGCATTTCCGGCAGAATATGAAATCTACATTAGAGCGTGGGTAAGCAAGCTAAATTAGAAGACACATTTGGAAGGCGATTTTCCTATCTCAGGCTGTCCGTAACGGATGCCTGCAACTTTCGCTGCGTCTACTGCCTGCCCAATGGTTATCAGAAGCCCGAGAATAGCCCTGAGCACCTTTCGCTGGACGAAATCCGCAACCTCATAAATGCCTTTACCGAACTTGGAATGTGGAAGGTTCGCCTCACCGGCGGCGAGCCCACGCTGCGACGCGACCTGCTTGAAATCGTCGAGATGATCGCGGAGAACGGCGCGGTTAAAAAAATCGCGCTCTCCACCAACGGCTATCGGTTAAAGCAGCTGGCCAGCGACCTGCGATTGGCTGGCGTGTCGGCCGTGAATGTCAGCGTGGACACGTTGAATGCCGATCGCTTCAAAACCCTGACCGGCTCCGAGCAGCTGCCAGAAATACTGGAAGGCATCGAAGCAGCCCTCGCGCTTGGCTTTGAGTCGGTAAAGATCAACGCGGTTTTGATGAAGGACTGGAATGACGGCGAGCTTGAGCTTTTTCTTTCGTGGATTCGCCAGCGCCCCGTTGCCGTGCGTTTCATTGAGCTGATGCCCACGGGTCAGACCGAAACCATCTTTAAAAAACACCATATTCAAACCAGTGCCCTGCGCCTGCAGCTGCTCAGCCAAGGCTGGACGACCAAGCCGCGCGGGCCCGCCGACGGTCCGGCTGTTGAATTTACCCACGCCGACTATCAGGGCAGCATTGGCCTGATCGCGCCCTACTCGACAGATTTTTGCGCCACTTGCAATCGCCTGCGTGTGACCAGCAACGGGGGTCTGCGCCTTTGCCTGTTTGCCGAAGGCGACCACTCGCTGCGATATCTATTAAAGAGCCCCGAGCAAAAAGACGAGCTCAAAGAAACCATTCACTCTCTTCTGAACAAGAAGGAAGTTTCACATTATTTGCCGGAAGGACGTTATGGAAACAACCAAACATTCTCATCCATCGGAGGCTAACCGCTCCTCATTCTCGATGGTGGACGTGGGCGCCAAAACGGCTACCGCACGCCGGGCCACGGCACAGGGTAAAATCCTGCTCACGCGCGAAGCCTATGACGCCATTGTCAACCGCACGAATCCCAAGGGCGACGTGCTTTCGGTTGCCGAGGTTGCCGGCATTCAGGCGGCCAAGCGCACCTCGGAATGGATTCCGCTTTGCCACCCGCTGCCGCTGGATCAGGTGAAGATCGAATTTCAGCTGCTGCCGCACGAAAGTTCGGTGCTCGTTTTTTGCCAGGCTTCCACCACGGCCAAAACCGGTGTTGAGATGGAAGCCCTGTGCGGCGTGAACGCCGCGCTACTTTCAATCTACGATCTTTCCAAAGCCGTGAATCCGGTGCTGACGATTTCTGATATTCGCCTGAACCTCAAAGAAGGCGGCAAGTCGGGCCTCTGGCGACATCCTGATTTCGTGGCTGCCACTCAGCCTCAGGCTGCTAAAGCCGAACCTGCCTTGGCAGGCGTGCGCGTTGGGGTGCTGACCATCAGCGACCGCTGCGCAAATGGTGAATCCATCGACAAGTCGGGGCCCGAGCTTTCGGCCCTCTGCAAAAAAGCTGGTGCCGAGCTGATCCATGCGTCGATTGTTGCCGACCAGTCGGCCGAGATTCAGCGCGCTGTTTTAAGCATGGTGCGCGACCAAGGGATAGCGTTGGTGCTGACCACGGGTGGAACCGGCCTGTCACCGCGTGACCTAACGCCCGAGGCGCTGGATTCGCTGTGGACCAAAAAAATTCCGGGAATCGGCGAGCTGCTCCGCTTCGAGGGTGGCAAGCAGGTGCCAACCGCGTGGCTCAGCCGCTCAGGCGCAGGAATCATTGATCGCGCGCTGGTCGTGTACCTGCCTGGCAGCCTGCGCGCCGTTCAGCAGGGCTGGACCACTCTTGAAGCACTGCTGCCTCATGCATTGCATATCGCCAGCGGAGGTGGACATTGATTCGTTATGAAGAAGCCTTGAAAGTTCTGGTCGCTGCCGCCGCTCAACGGCGCCCCTTGTTTACCGCGCAACGCGAGACGGTGGCCCTTGAACAATGCGTAGGTCGAATTTTAGCTGAAGAGCTGCGCAGCCCCGAGGCCATTCCCCCGTTTGACAACTCCTCGATGGACGGCTTTGCCGTGCAAGCCGCGCTCACCACCCAGGCCACGCTGCGCGCGCCAGTGCAGCTGAAAGTCTTGGGTTCGATTTCTGCCGGCGATGCGCCGGTTACCGCTTCAGACAAGGGCAGGGCCCCCGTGGCCTGGGAAATCATGACGGGCGCTGCGATTCCCACCGGCTTTGATGCCGTGGTTAAGGTTGAAGATGTCGAAGTCAAACGCGACGCTCAAGGCACACCGCTTGAGATCTGGATTTCCAAGCCCCTTGTTGAGCGCGAAAATTTTCGCGGCCGGGGCGAAGACTTCGCCGTGGGTCAGCTGGTCGCTCGCGCAGGTGACCGCATAATGCCCGAACATGTCATGGCACTGGCAAGTCTTGGCATTCATGAAGTCGTGGTTCAACGCAAGCCACGTGTCGCACTGGTGTCGACGGGCAGCGAGCTTGTGCCACACACTGAAAAGCGGCTGGCACCGGGAATGATTCGCAACTCAACTGCTCCACATCTTGTAGCGGCCTTGCCCGCCTATGGAGTCGACTGCAAATTTTATGGCACGGTTTCAGACAATCCCCATGAATTTGAAGCCCTGCTGGCCCGGATACTCGAAGACAAGCCAGATGTAGTTCTGACCACAGGCGCCGTATCGAAGGGCAAGCACGATTTCATCCCCGATGCGCTCAAGAAGGCTGGCGCCACCGCGCAGTTTCATCAAGTGGCGATTCGACCCGGAAAGCCCGGACTTTTTTGCGAGTTCAAGGCCGGTCCGGTGGTTTTCGGAATTCCGGGTAATCCAGTCTCGACGGCCGTTGCACTGAGATTTTTTGTCAGCCGCTATCTTGAGGCGCTGACGGGCTCGCCTATTGAGCTGCCACTGAAAGCCAAACTTTTAAAAACCGCGCCAAAGCCACAGGGGCTGCGCTGTTTCTTTAAGGCTCAGCTTCGTCTGGCCAATCAGGGGCCAGAAGTCTTGTGCCTGGGTGGCCAGCCGTCTTTTATGGTTAGCCCGATGCTGGAGTCCAACGCCTGGGTCATCTTTCCCGAAGAGGGCACAACGGTTAGCGCCGAAACCTGGGTCGATGTGTTTCCGCTCCATCCGCTTCGCTACAGCTTTAGTGCCGAATCATTATTGGGATCGGCGCCCAACGCCGAAGGGTGCTGCTGATGAGCGCCGTGAAGATTCAACTTTTTGGAGCCTTTCGAAAATTCGGCGATGGTGTGGCGCTGAACTTACCACTCAACGCGCCTTGCTCGCTGACAGCCCTTAAAGTGCTGCTGGCCGAACATCTGGACCGCGAGCTACTGGCTGAAAGCGCATTTGGTACGGCTTCGGCCATACTGGGTGAAGACGCGATGATCTGTCCGGGCCAAACCATAGCCGTGCTGCCACCCGTGTGTGGCGGGTGAGCTGATGAAAAATATTCACGTGCGCGTCACCGATGCGGTTATTACGCTGGAAGAATCGTTAGCCGATTTAAATGATCCAGGTCACGGCGCACAGATTTTTTTTAGCGGCGTGGTCCGCAACTCCAATCTGGGCCGACAGGTCAACGGTGTGTCTTACGACGCCTTTGCGCCGCTGGCCACGCGCACGCTGGAAGAGATCTGCGTCGAAGCTCAGACGCGCTGGGGCGCCGGACTGCAGTTTCGCGTTCTGCATCGCACAGGATTTGTAGCCGTGGGCGAAGCCAGCCTGCTTATCGCAGTCAGCTCGCCCCATCGCGACGAAGCCTATAAGGCCTCGCGATTTGTCATCGAGCAGATCAAAGTCCGCGCACCAATCTGGAAGAAAGAGCATTACCTCGATGGCGAAAGTGAATGGCTCAAGGGTCATGCGCTGTGCAGCCATGGACATCCGGACGCCACACTGGAGGTGCTGACGTGATTTCTTCTGATGAAAAACATCGTTATTCGCGGCAAACTATTTTGCCGGAAATCGGCACAGAGGGACAAGAGAAGCTCAAGCGCGCGCGCGTGCTGTGCGTGGGTGCGGGCGGCCTGGGTGCTCCCGTTCTGGCCTATCTGGCCTCAGCCGGCATAGGACGAATAGGAGTCGTCGATCCCGACACGATTGATATTACGAATTTGCAGCGCCAGGTGCTTTTTCGCCAGCTCGACTGCGGCCGACGCAAAGTTGAAGTTGCGCGCGAGCACCTGCTGGCGCTGAATCCGAATGTCGAGGTAGTCGCTTATCCCGTAGCCTTGACCTCACACAATGCGCTCGAGATTTTTGGTGGCTATGACCTCATCGTCGATGGCTCTGATAACTTTACGACCAAATTTTTGCTCAACGACACTGCCGTAAGGCTTTCCAAGCCCCTGATCTTTGCCTCAGTAACCGGGTTCGAAGGCCAG
>JBBRLF010000214.1:0-8862 GCA_038231515.1 candidate division WWE3 bacterium | reverse complement strand
TTTAGCTCGGCGCTTTCAGCTATGATGTTGGCATGGGTTTCCTGCACGTTTGTCTGCATGCCATTTTGTAGTGGGGGAACACCAAAACCCGCGGCCCATGCGCAAGAGACCATAGTTTTATACGCCGGTTTCGGTCGAGAAATCATTTGTGAGGGTAGGCTGCTCACCTCATACCTGGGTAATTCGGCAATCATTGATAAAGACGCGACGCCGCCAGAGCTTGGGTGCGGGCTGATCCTCACTCCAATTAACCACGCAGGAACGACAAACCTCATCATCAAGACGTCAGTGGGTGGGGCTCAGAGGATTGTAGAGATTCGCTCAAATCTTCCCACCGACATGGCGCTGGCCACCGCACCGATCAGGCTTAAAACAAGCGGACAAGACGCCCAATGACGGCAATTAAATTCATGACTGTGTTTGTGTTCGTGGTCGCAGCATCGGCAAGTCGCGCGCGTGCGGCAGACGCAGAATACGACGAAAGCATGTCGCGGATCAATGCACGAAAAGAGAAGATCAATCGCCAGATTCAGGAGCTGGGCTTTAATCTGACCAAGCCCGACCCGAACCGGACCGAAAGTGATGAGGGCAAGCCAAAAAAGCGCCCGCCTCGTATTCAGGTCCACGCCGACCTGTCTTTGCTCAGGGCCCCCAGGGGTAAGACGTTACTCGGGCGGACGACCAAACGCATGATCGTGGGCGGCGAGGGATCTCGCGCTGAGGTCGAGATTGGTGATGACCAGGGGTTGTTCTCTAGACTTACTATCTTGGGAAACGCCATCCAGAACTCAACTCAAGACAGGCTTCTCGTAACCTTTCACTCAGTCATGTTTCGCTCGGGTAAAAACATGAAGGTCACGGCCATTGCCCAGGACGACTCAGGTGCTGACGGACTAAAGGCCCAGGTGTTTTCGAGTAAGGCGCTGATGGTTGCCGGCGCAATGGCTGGATCATTTATCTCTGGATACGTTGCGTCGCAACAAACCCAAAGCTCAAATGCATTTGGATTTACCCAGACTCCCACGACGGGCAGAAACGCCATTCTTCAAGGCGTGGCGGGAGCGGCAGCCGATCAGTCAAAGAAACTGATCGATGATTCGACAAAAGAAAAGCCCGTGCTCGTTGTAGAGCGCGGCACTTTGGTTTCAGTGTATTTCGATGAGGAGGTGCGATTTTGAAGCACAATGTTTTGAAAGAGATTTTGTTAAGGCTTTTGACGCTTCTCACTCTGGCAATAGTGCTCACGAGCTGTTCCACCGTACCAAGAAAAAGGTTTCTGATCGGAGCTGGGATCGGCGGCGCCGGTGGGGCCGTGGGTGGTGCTGTCCTTTCTCCTAACGATGAGAGCCGGGGCTTAAACTCACTTATTTTCGGACTAGTCGGCGCGATTGCTGGTGGGGTTATTGGGCTGCTCATCCATGACGATTCTGAGATCCCAGAGGCTAAACCGTCGGCGGCCAAGCTTCCAAGCGGCGGGCCCAAGGAATTCCAGGTCGAGGCAACCGACCAAACGTTGCCGGAATTCGTAAAGAACAGGCTCCAGAAAATCACCGTCGAAGAACTCCCGCAGCCAGACACAGTTTCAGAAGACGGCACCTTGCATGAACCACACAAGATTTACCGCATCAAGCGGCAAGCAGAGCTGTTCGCGCAGCCAATCAAACCAGGTACCACTCAAACCATAGATGGAAAGGACTCAAAGTAGTTATGAATTACCCACGCAATATTGCAGGTTTACTTTTGCCAATCATGGTCACTCTTGCTGGAATCGAGGTAAGCACCGCCCTATTGACCGGGTGCGCCTTCAAGCAGAGCAAGGATTCATCTGCTCAGCAGTCAGGTGGAACGACTAATTCTACTGAGGCGGTAAAGGCGTCAGATGGAACCATCGAAGCTGGTGAAGTTCACGTCTCTTTTCTCCGGGAGGCGTCAACAGAAGTACGCCACCGAAAGGTTCAGCAATCCGGCCGAAACATCACCGTAGCAACGCCGATAACGCTGCCGGCAGAAGTGCCCGATACGATCCGAGTGAAATTCGATCTCGCATCGGTAATCGAGTCGGCTAGCGACCTGGAAGCTGAAGTGTACGTGAAGCCTGCGGGCTCCACCGCTCAAGCGACAAAACTTCCCGTGAGATCGGTCACCTTTGATGGCCAGAACTCAAAAGGGTCTATGACGGTTGAAATCCCTGGGATGAAGGCGCTCTTTCCAGACGGGCAAGACGTAGTCAACTATCTTACGATCGAGGTGTTGAGCCGCGGGCGCGCAGATAAGGTTACCATCGCCAACATCGCTCTTACGACCCCGCCCTCATTCGCATCGATTCAAAGCACTCAAATGACTCTAGATGACTTTGATCGCGGCGAGCGTTCCGAGCTGACCGATGTCGTCAGAGCGATTCTCACTGAGGGCTTAAAGAACGACAAAGTGCGGCTTGATCTCGTCTCAATCGTTCGCCTAAAGAACAAATCAAAAGGGCCCATTGAAACCGCTATTCCAGTGAAGCCCCATGGGCGAGTCTGGGTCCAGATCGATTCTTATCACCCGCGCATTGACGGCTGCTCCTTTGATCCGGGCGAAACCCATACGGCAGACACCTTGTCTGATGATCTGTATGCGCTTCCGATCACAGCAGACCTTGAGCAGACGTTCTACCCCACCCTTCGCGCTGCGCGAAAAGGAAGCAGTATAATGATAACGCTTGATCCAACCCAAGAGGTGGTCGTTGGAATTTTTGGACAGGGACCAAGAATTGTGTCGAGGCCTAAGTCGCGCGCCAACCCAATCCCAGCAACATTATGTGCTCCGAAATGTGAGGAATGGGCGTACGTGGCGCCCTATGCCGATGCATGCGTTCGGTGTGCGCAAGGTTTGTGGGGCCCATGTCAAGAGTGCAAAAACGACAACCGGTTTGTTGGCATGTGCAAACGCTGGGGCATGCAAACACACCCGGCTTCGGTCATGTCCGGTATCCAGACTACGGCGAGCGTTGATATTGACCCGTTAGACATGTGGGGGACGGCTAGATTCACGTATTTACCAGCAACGGATGACCCCGAAGTGCGTCGAATCAAGGTCTTTGAGGCCCATGCTCGCATTGAATGAATACAAACAAGACCAGGAGAAAATATGGAAATGAAGCTTTCAGAGGAATCTACAGCCAAGATCGCGCAGGTTCAGGAACTAATACAAAAGGCTGGCGCCCGGGCCTCGACGCCGGAAGAAATCATTGACGACATTCTGTTTGAAACGGCGGCAGAAAATCTGATTCCGTTTCGGGTCAAGGTCGAAGCAGCCAGACATGACCCGGCCAAACGCAAAAAGGTGCACAAGATCTTCACCGAGATGACGAGTAAGCCCGTCAAACGACAGAAGGCGAAACCGGCTGATGTGCAAAATGTGAGTGCCGTGGCCGGTAGCTAATTTTAAAAAGATTAAAAATATCTGGGAAAAAGACAAATGAGTGGACGAAAGCGATTTACGTTAAGTTTTCCGAATGACGAACGCGCTGAAATTGAAAGCGAGGCCAAGCGCCAGGAGATCGAACCGACGACACTGATTGCGCGTTGGGCTCGCGCAGGCAGGATAGCCGAAAGAGTGGGTGCAGTGGGCGGCACTATTGATTCACGCGATATCCATCGGGTCGAGGCAACCCTGTCGCGCATTTGCTTTATCCTTGAACTCATTGGTGATGACGCAGCAGTCACCTCTGCAGCAATAAAAGAGACGCTAACCCAACATCCTGAGCGGCTAGAGGCGGCAAGGCTTTACGCCAAACATCGCGGTAAATTGATAAGCAAGCTCCGAGATGGCTTGGCGATCAGCGCAAATTCTCAGGCAAGAGACCAATAGTGCCTGAGTTCGACAAGGCGCAAGTACGCTACGGCTATGCGCAAGAGAACGTCATTGCCCGAATGCGAGTCAGGGTGGCCGCTCTCCGGCAGCGGATATTGGTCTCGGGTTGTGCGGGCGCGTGCTTGTCCATTGGTTTACTCTTTGGTCTTGGCCCTGATCACTGGGGCGAAACAGTGCTCATGAAGTGCGTTTTTGCCATATTGCCGCTACCTGCCCGAACATCAAAGCAAATGGCTTACCGGGCAAACCTAGATACTCACTGGAACGCATTTGTCCCGTGGTTGTATGCCTCGGCTGCGGTTTTCATCTGTTTGTCGTCAGCAGCCTTCGTTTTGCTCACCCGTTACTTTAGTCGACGGCAGGCCGAGGTGAAAGATGGGAGCTTCATTCGTGGCATGCAGCTGCTCACGGCGAATGAGTTAAAGCGCGAGATCCAGGCAGTCATAGCAGAGAGCGACTATCTGCGCCCAAGTCCAATGGACCTCGTACTTGGCGTGGAGAAGATCATCATTCCAGATCTATTCACCTACAAGCACATCGGCCTTTTCGGAGATTCAGGATCGGGTAAATCAATCGCAATAGATGACATCTTGATGCAGAGCAGGCAACAGCAGCGCAAAGCTTTCATCATTGATCCGAACGGGGAGCTTTTTGCCAAGCATGGCCGACCGGGCGATAAGATATTGAGCCTTTATGATTCAAGAGCAGTGAAATGGGATTTTTTTCATGAGGATGTTAACCCACGATTCATCGCGGCAGCGTTCATCGAGATAAGATCGTCCACCTCAGACCCGTTTTGGAGCGGTGCTGGCCAGGGGTTGCTCGAGGCGCTCATACGAACCAATTCAAATATCGGGGCCATCTGGCGCGATCTTTTGTCACCGCCCGAGCGCATTAAACAGAAGCTCATCATGGCAGAGGAAATGGCCGGAGTGAGCATGGGCGAGGGCAAAACGGCTGCCAGCGTTTTGGCCGTCGCTACAAAAGAGTTGTATTGGCTACCCGAACTCAATTCTCATTGTGCAGGGGATGCGCCATTCTTTTCCCTCTATGAGTGGGTAAATTCCAAAACCACGGAATGGGTTTTTGTCGTCGCACGTGATGACGATTGGGAAGCGACAATGCCGCTCATCCGCACTTGGTTTGAGATCGTAACGCTTGCAGTGTTTGGCAGAAATCCAAGGCATGAAAACATCCCGGTCGACATGGTAGTGGACGAAGTCGAGAGCGTTGGTCATCTGCCGATGGTGTCAAAGGTTCTGGGCCGCGCAAGAAAATACAAAGGACGCTTTATTCTCGGTGCGCAAAACATTCCGCAGCTAACCGAGATCTATGGCGATAACATAGCAAAATCCATGTTGGCTGGCCTACAAAATAAAATGATCTACCGCTGCTCAGAAGTAAGCCTGGCGCTAGAAATGACTAAAATTTTAGGAGCCCCGGAAGTGGAAGTCATTGAAAGTGGCAGCTCGCTGCCACAGTCGGGAAGAGACCAACGAGACAACATTTCTCGCAGGCGAATGAGTCGCTCAAACGTACTGCCTGACCAACTAGCACTAATGCCTGATCTCACCTGCTACCTAAAGATGTCAGGGCTTCCGCCAGCCCGAATTTGCATTCCATACCGCGAGTTGCCCTATATCAATGAGCTATCAGAGCGTCGAACCAAGGAAGCTCGCATACGTCGCAAGCTGTTGTCTGAGGGAATGGGTCCATCTCTAGAAGATGTGACGGGCCGCGAAAGGCAGCCACCGCCAAGCCTTGCTGGATTTTTGGAGCTGAGGAGTGACAATGCCGCAAGTGCGGCTCCCGCGCCCAACCCCTACGAGCGCGAGTACCTGGAAAATGATGAGCAAAACGTATGAGAGCAAGCCGACCCTTGCCGCCGGCCAAATCCCCGATCCGAAGATGGGTGGGGTTCACACCCAAAACTAACCCATGATCTCACTCGCAAGCATCTCGCCTGGCCAGGCTGAAAACTACTATCAAAAGGAAAATTACTACAGCAAGGATGACGCGACTGATAACTCGGGCTGGTGGGGCAGTGGTGCCAAGGAACTGGGCCTTTCAGGACCTGTCGGAGTTAAAGAGTTCAAACGGCTCATCTCAGGCAAGTCACCTGACGGTAGAGCGGAGCTTCGCTCGAATGTGGGCGATAGAGAGCAGCGCGCAGGTCTTGATCTAACCCTTTCTGCTCCGAAAAGTGTGAGCCTTCTTGCCCTGGTGCACGGAGACGCAAGCCTTGAACGGGCTCATCGCACTGCAGTTGAGAGAACGCTTGAGATCGTAGAAGCCAGATACTCATGGACAAGGACAGGCTCACGGGCCGCGCGCCAAATCGAAGTCACCGGAAAGCTTATTGTTGGCCAGTTCCACCACGATACATCCCGGCAAAAAGATCCTCAGCTCCATACCCACTGCGTTATCCTCAATGTCACAAAGCGCGCTGACGGAAACTGGCGAAGCCTTCACAACGATGGGTGCTTTAACCATTCAAAGCTCATCGGCCTAATTTATCAAAACGAGCTTGCGCGCGAATGCGAGCGGCTCGGCTACACTACGGTGCAGAAAGATAACGCCACCTTTGAAATTGCCGGGTACTCGCGCGAACATATTGAGCACTTCTCAACTCAATCCCAAAAGATTGCAGCTCTGGGCTGTACTTCAAGGCGTGAAGAGCGCGAGGCCAAGATGCGGATTCGGCCGCCCAAAGGGGAGGAGCTCTCGCGAGCTGAGCTCCAAACTTACTGGCGAGCGCGTACTGCGACTATTGGGATGCAGCACCCACGGCCAACCCTTCAAGCGTCGGCTGTTGCGGTGCAAACGTTATCCGACATTGGGTTGGCTCGTGCCGTCGAGTCGGGCATAAGGCATGCGAGCTCGCGTGATGTCGAGTTTTCGCGGGCGCAACTTGAACAGGCGATTTTTGAATTCAACCTCGGGCGAATTGACCTTGGTCACCTTTCAAAGGCAATTGATTCGCGAAGTGAATTGATTGCGACCAGAAACGGGAAGTTCACAACACTCGAAGCCATGACGCGCGAAGCCGAAATTCACGCCGCTGTTGGTCACGGTAAGAAGAGATGCACTCCGATTCTTTCAGACCAAGCGTTCAGGGTGGTCTTGCCCACATTGAGTATTCGAGCAGGTGACGCGCCGGAAGGAATATTCCTGACGCCGGGGCAGCGCAACGCCGTTATCGACGCGATCAGGTCACAGGATCAGTTCATCGCATGGCAGGGTGTGGGTGGCTCAGGTAAAAGCTATTCTCTAAACGTCGTGCGAAAGTTAGCCGAAGCACATGGGAGTGTTGTTCGTGGATTTGCTCAATCGGCAAAAGCATCAGCGGTGCTCGGGCGTGAGGCCAAACTAAAAGACACGGCAACCCTTGCGTCGCTCTTAGCGATGCCGATGATTGCGGGTAGCGCCCGCGATCAGATCTGGATCGTCGACGAAGCAGGCCTTGTCGGTGCAAGCGACATGCATGCGCTCATTGCGAGAGCGAGCATCGAGCAGGCACGCGTCATTTTGGTGGGCGATACCCACCAGCTCGCCCCGATCGAAGCGGGCATGCCCTTCAAAGGTCTTCAGAAAAACGGAATCCAATGTTCATATCTCGAAGAATCGCTTCGTCAAAAGACGGTCGAACTCAAACAAGTGGTTGAGCACTTGCAGCGCGGGCAGATCGAGGATGGTCTCAGGCTCATGGGCGACAATATCAAAGTCATCGCCAAAGACTTAAACGACCCTTTTACTTTGGTAAGGCAGGTGGTTTCAGATTACATCGCCCTGCCCGAAGCGGAGCGGAGTCGCACGATGATTTTGGCTGGAACCAACGCCACTCGGAAGGAAGTCGTTTCAATGCTTCGCTTTGAATTGAAGCGAGAAGGAAAGCTTGCCTCTGCTGCCCGGCTCAACATATTTCGCGGAGTTGATCTCACCACCGAACAGCGCCGCTACGCGACAGCCTACACTGAGAATCACTATGTGGTTCCAAGGTACACGACGAAAACATTTGAAAAAAACACGGCCTATAAAATTGCGAAAATTGACGCTAAGAGCAATAAACTCTTTTTTGAAGATCAAAGCGGCGGGCTTATCCAAATCAATCCAAGCCAACTCAAAGCCGATCTCGTCACCCTCGATCAGATCGAGATTGGCATAGGCGAGAAATTGCGTTGGACGAAAAATGACAAATCAAATGGCATCAGAAATGGCGAAGCGTTTGTCGTTGAATCGATTCACTCAGACAGCGCAACCGCTCAGATCCGCCATGAGAATGGAATCAGATCGGAAATTGCGCTCAGTCGTCCAATCCATGCCGACTCAAGCCTGGTCACAACCGTGTATTCCGCTCAAGGCGATACGATTGATAACGTGCTGTACATCGCAGATGGTGCGGTTAACAGAGAAGCGGTATACACGGCGATCTCGCGCGCGAAATATAACGCTGTGGTCTACGTCAGCGACAAAGAGAACTTTTTTAAAAATGCGCAAAAGACGAGTGCGAAAGCAAACGTAACGGAAGTGATGCTGCCAGAGGACCGCGAACGATTTGAAAAAATTAAAATCGAGTTTCAAAAAAATGCGAATAAGTTTTCAACGGAAATTTTAAAACCTGATCAAGAATTTTTCAAATCGCTGTAAGATTCACATCAATGTGAAGAGCAAAAACACGCGAAAAATACAACTTTTTCGACGAAAACTTAAGATCATGAAATCATAGATGTTTTCCAGTAGGGCTTGCCATGGGCAAGCCCTCAAAACTCAAAGTGAAAGCCCTATGGCAAGCCCATATTCATTCATAAATTCAATCCGTTAACATGAGCATGGCAAGCCCTACGGCAAGCCCTATAGCCACCTAAAGGTGGCGGAGTGTCTGTGCACCAGCCAACTTTGAAAAAGTTGGCGTCAGAACGGGAGCCGAAGGCGACTCATGATCGATGCGAGGATGGTGGGTGGTGCTGTCGTCCGGGCTGAGGGTGGAACTCTCGTGACGCTGCACTT
>JBBRLF010000213.1:0-8888 GCA_038231515.1 candidate division WWE3 bacterium | reverse complement strand
GCTGGCGATGGTGGGCGTACCTGAAAGGAACTCGTGAAACCGCGGCTGCACCGAGGACTGAATCTGCTCGGCGATTTTTAGCTGGTCATTGAGCAGCTGTACGCGAATCAACGCCACGTCCGAATTCGAGTAGGCATCGGTGTCGTCGATGGTCGTGAAGTTCGTGTTGCCGTCGCTCCAGCCTGGCCGCCGGGTTTTTTTGTCAAAGGGCAGGAGGCGCAGGTTGATCAATAGATTTTCTTTGGCGCCCATTTGATTGCGGTCGACGTCGACGTAGATTGCACCCACGAGCTGCTTATTCACGTTGGCATCGGGCGACGCGATCGGGCCTTGAAACTGGCAGGCCGTATCGGTGATGGTATAGAACTCATCGCCGTGCGACACTTGCTGATTGGCAAAAGACATGATGCCGCCATAACGTTCGGTGGGCTGCGAGGTATTCGAGGCTGAGTTGTCGGCGTTGATTTGATACCACGACCCCTGACCAAAGCCATTGGTGCCACAGAAGCCATCAGCGCGAAAGTTAGGGCAGGTCGTGTCGAAATCGGGTGGCGTATACTGCCACAGATCGTTGAGGGCGCGTGGTGAAGCGACGCAGTTGGCATCTGGACAGCCGAAGCCACCCTGCACATATATCTTGTGATGTGCGCGGTCGAAGCTGATTGCGGCTCCGGCGCGCGGCGACGGTAGAGCCGAGGCTGAAGGACTGAATTTGATCCAGTTGCCCAGAACCCGGTACTGCTCGGGAAAGGTAACCGGGGCATTGTTCGGATCATTGCCGCCCTGGAAGAGCGGCAGGTGATCGAGCCAGAGGTCGCTGCCAAAGATGTTGCCCAGCAGCGTCAGTGGGTTGTAGGGCCCCGCAGCGGTGGTGGTATAGGTTTGGGGTACGATCTCGGAGTTTGAAGGCGGTACATAAGCCCAGATGTCATTGAGCAGGGACTGCGCGGGACAGCCAAAGATGGGGTCACCTGCGTTGAGGCTGAGGTCGCCACGAATTGCCTTGGGGCCGTTGCAGCCGCCGAACACGAACATCACCTTGTTGTCGGGGTCAAAAACCTGGCCGTGCGCAAATCGCGGCGGCGGTAACACGATGTTGTCGATTTTGATTCGTTGCAGACAGCCACCTGGCGGAAAGATAAACGGCGCCTGGGCATAGTTGCGGTTGGCGCCCAACGAATGCTTCGCTCCCATGGGTGCGATGGTACTGGCGGGTGCCAGCAGCCTGGCCGCATTGTTGAGCTGCGTGCCATCGGGCATCTCATCGCTGAAGCAGATGGACGAGGGTCGGCGTCCAAGTGCCGGTGGCTCGTAAATCCAAACATCCGAAGTGGCGACATCCGGAGCAACCGTGGTCGCCGGCAGGGCCGCGCCGATATTGGCGTGATGATTTTCAAGACCGCCAAAGGTGATGAACCGGCTCATGCCCGGATCATAAACGGTCTGGTGATAGGCGCGTCCAAGCCAGCCCGAGAAGATATCGCCTTGCTGGCGCAAAGCTCCGACTTCCGTGGTCAGATACGGCGCCGAAGACGTGATATCGCCGGGCCCCACGTCAACAACACGCATCACCTTGTGCGATAGTGGCCCCGCGAGAACGTTGCTTACCAGGTTCCAGTCACCGCTCGGATTTACGGCCGTGGCGGTGCCAGACGTACCCACATCATTGCTGAAGCCGTGTGGCTTGAAGATATAAATATTTTTGCTGAAGATCCCGCCTGTGGTCATTCCGCCCTGAAGTAAAAAGAAATCGTGATGCTCATTAGTCGAAACCACCGAGCTGGGTGCAAAGTTCGTGGCGTTACACAGGCCCGCCGGCGAGGCGATAGACGCGAAGCTGGGAATCGACTCGCCTTGCAGGCAGTTGGATTTCAGGCTTGGGTCGCGACGCAGGCCATAGGTAAAGGTGGTTCCCGTCATGGGCGGGGGAACTGAGGTAAAGGAGCCGTCAAAAACCGTGCGGGCCCAGCCTGCATAAAAATGGCGGGATGAAGGCGTTACCAGCGACGGGGTCGGATTGGTGGACACGGTGGAGTCGGCGGCAAAGGTGACCTTGGTCACCTGATTGCTGAAGGTTGCGAGTCCGGCCGCGGAATTTCCAGAGGGAGTCGCGCCACCAAACAGATAGAACTGGTCATGCAGCTGATCGTAGCCACCGCCTTGCCACGCAATACCATTGGCCGGAGGATTTACCGCGGGTAATACTGGTGGCAAGCCGGGCAGGCCCGCGGCCTGCTGGCCCCATGTGGCGCTGGTGGTGGTGTCGGGCACAATCATGTTCCAGACATCGTTGGTCAGGAACGTGGCCGAGCAGTTTGCGGTTCCCAGTGAGCAGCCGTAGCCGCCCAGCAGTACCGAGCGCGAGTTCAGGCCGGTTAGTGGCTGCTGGTCGTCGAACGCCGCGCAGTTCGAAGCTGGAGGTGAACCCAAGCCGGAAAGGCCGCAGCCCGCAGCCTTGCTGGGGCCAAAGAAGGCATTGCTGTTCGTAATGTCGACCCCGACGTTTTTCAGCCAAAGCGGCCGCACTGGCACCTGGCGATCCGTACGGGGGTCAAAATAGAGCCGGGCATCGCCGGCGCAGCCCAGCGAGCTGGGGCTCGTGTTGCTGTAAAAACCGATTTTATTGAAGATGACCTTGGTCGATCCCGCATTCAGATAGGTCGACACCGAGGCTGAAGCGTTGGTGATGGTGGTGCTCGTCACACTCGTGTGCGAGGTTGCACCAGTGGTATTCGTGCTCGAGGTGCCCCCGGTGCTGGCGTTGGGGTCGGTGGCGGCGCTGGGGCAGCCGGCAGTTACCATTGAGCACAGTACGAGCGCGGCGCCCAGCGCCCGTCGCAGCCGTGTCTCAATCAGTTGTGCTTTGCCCATACCCCGATCCATAGCGTTACGCATTCTCCCGAATGATCTACTGCAACCTGATTATTGAAATTCCGTAAAAAATCGCGCCACCCTTGACGCGATCAACTGATATTGTTGAGACGCTCTGGTCGATATTGATCGGCAGCAGCACCGACTCCGAGAGCAGGTCGTTAGCCTTGGCAGAGGGGAACAAAATATAGAAAGGCTTCGACGAGGCATTCGGTGCCGTGCGCATGGTCATCGTGAAAAGCTGATTGGAGCAGGCACCCGGATCGAAAAATCCACTCGTCACGCAGGAGGATGGCGAAAGCGTCGTGTTGGGAGCATCGATGGGCTTGGCCTTGACGATGAGCTGTACCTTGTCGGTCGGATTCATGAAGCGCCGGTCGAGCCGTACATATATTCCGAGCTGACTCAACTCGCTGCCCGCGGTTCCGGCGCACTGATCGACGTCGGTCAGGGCGTTGTCCGTGTTGTAGCCATCAATGGTGTAGAAGCCGCTGGAGTCGGGATTGTTATCGGTGACGTTGTCAAAATAGGCGCAGGGCGTGTCCCAGCCGTTGGTGCTGCTGGGCGCTCCAGAGGTGGTGCGGGTCGAGGTCAGAAAAACTCGCGCCTCGATAAACCACGGGGGCAGCGTGCCGGCCGTGATGAGACTGCCATCAAGGTTGTAGAGACGGTTGGCGCGCACCGAGCTGCCGCCGGCCAGCGGAACCGACACAGGATCAAACGAGCCCGTGGGATCAGCTTTCGTGATGACCTGGATGGCATTGATGGACGAAGTGGTGTTGAAGCTGGTCGTGGTCGTGCTCGAGGTCGTGCTTGTCGTACTTGATGTCGTGGCCGTGGTGGTGCCGACAGCAGTCGCCGACGTCACAGCGCCGGTCGTGGCGGCGTCGCTCGCGCTGCCACTGCAGCCGCTGGCACCCAAGCCGGGAAGTGCGGAAATTACGATCAGAATGAGCGTAAGTCCACGCAATCCGACCGTTACGTTATGGTTAAGCATCTATACCCTTTTACCCCTGTGAGGTAACTTGCAAAGATCATACATCTTAACTATCGACTAAATTAGTCAGTTATTTGAGGAAAAAAATCAAGCAGGGGGGCAAAAAGGGCCCTGGAAACTCGTAGATCTTTTAGACAGTGTCAAAGGCTTAGGCGGTCGGCCACGGCTTCAAGCTCCACAATCTTGGCATGCTCCAGGCCCAGGTCACGGCCGTAGCGGATGGCTGAAAGAATGGTTTCACGGTTCCGGGCAAGCTTACCCAGATGAAAAAAGGTTTCGGGGTCTTTGGGGTCCAGCGTCAGCAGTGAGACCAGGTAAAGCGAAAGCAGACTTTCCTGCCGGGCGCGTTCCGTGCCAGCCTCGGCCTTGGTGCCGGCTCCGGTGGCTTCAAGCAGCTTTTTGAGAGTGGCTTTGGTCCATTCCAGGCGTTCGGCATGCGAGCCACGAGGATCTGCTGGAAACTGGATCAGCTCTAGAGTCCGCGCCATGACACAGGGACTGGGGCATTTAATCTGAAAGACCGAGCCATCAGGGCCCCAGAAAAAAATGCGGCCGTTTTCGGGGCGAGGCGTGCTGTTTGAGGTGTCCCACGGCACGCCGATCGCCTGGGTAACCTGCGAACTTGAGCCTTGCCCCAGGCGCAGCAGATACAGAATAGGCGTATTCAGGCCTTCGGCCGTGAGGCCCGCCTCCCGTTCCAGGCGCCACAGCAGCGGCCAGTCACGTGGGTGGACGACAGGGGAGTCAAACAGGTTGAGTACCTCGCTGGGGGAGTACGAGCGCGGGCGTCGGCCGTGCAGCTCCAGCACAATGGAGTGGTTGCTGGAGTCTTCAAAAAAAATCTTGGGCAGCAGCTTCTGAGGCGGCCCTTTTTCGTAGGGAATTACCAGGTTTATCTTGCTGAAGAGCTCGGGGTCGACCCAGGTGGCGTAGTCCCAGAAGTAAACAGGAACCATTTTATCCGAGCTGCGTGGCGCCAGGATGTCGTAATGCACCTTGGAGAGCAGCTCCGGCAACGGGCAGGAGCGCACGCCTTCAATGGCGCAGAAGGCAGCGGCGCCAAAGATCAGACTAAACAGCGTAAGCAGAAACGCCGGGTGCAGCCAGCCCCGAAAGCCGCCAAAAACCGTGCGACCGCCGGCAAGGCGGCGAATACCAAGCAGAGTGTTGAGGGCGCCGGCCCGGGCCAAGCCATAGGGAATGCCCAGGGCCGCGGTCATGAGTGCCGCAACTCCCAAAGCAAAGCCGGCACTGAACCCGTCGGCTCCCGCGTCGGTAACCCAGCGCCAGCCCGACAGGACAAAGACGGACGAGAAGATCAGCGCAAAAATTCCCACGGCGAGCCCGCCACGAAGCAGCCGCAACCAAAAGGGTATCGGCAACTCGGCAAGTCCTGCTCCTGCAACTGACATGGACTGACCCATACAACCCTCCGGCGCTGCCCTCCAGCTTGCGCTGTGGTGCACCCTCCATTAGACTTTTATAAAATGATCGTGGTCCACCGCCTGAATGGCAAGGAGTTTGTAGTCAACTGTGAGCTCGTCAAGTTCGTCGAAGCGACGCCGGACACGATTTTGACGTTGGTCGGTAACGACAAGATCATGGTCAAAGAGTCCGTGCCCGAGATTATGGCTGCGATTTTGAAGTACAAACAGGAAGTTTTCAAATTCCCAACTTAGAGAGCGAGTCTCGATGGAACTGGTTACCGTAGTAGGTGTCTTGCTGGGGATTTTCGCAGTCTTCGGCGGCGCACTGCTCGAGGGTCTGCACCTTGCCGCCATCATGCAGGGAACTGCCGCGATCATCGTGTTCGGCGGCACGCTGGGCGCGGCTCTGGTGGCATTCCCGCAGCAGGACGTAAAGCGCGCGATCAGCATGCTGGGCATCATCTTCAAGCCTGTCGACACTGATGTCCGGGCAGTGATTGACGAGATCATCAAGATCGCGGGCGTAGCCCGTAAAGAAGGCGTGCTGGCCGTCGAGGGCATGCGCGACAGCATCCAGAATCCGCTGTTCAAGAAGACGATCAAATTCGTAATCGATGGCTTCGAGCCCCAGACCGTCAAAGACATCATGCAGTCCGACATCGACATCGCCTTCGAAGAAGAGGAGTCGGCGGGCAAGGTTTGGGAAGGGGCGGGCGGCTTTTCACCCACTATTGGAATCATCGGTGCCGTGCTGGGGTTGATTCACGTCATGGAAAACCTCAATGACCCAAGCGCGCTGGGTGGCGGTATTGCCGTGGCCTTCGTGGCAACGGTGTACGGTGTGGGCTCGGCCAATCTTATTTTCATTCCGTTCGGCACCAAGCTCAAGCGCAAGGCGCACATGAGGGCCGCGGCCAAGGAAGTGGTGAAGCTGGGCGTAATCGGCATTCAAGAGGGCTTGAATCCGCATTTTCTGCGTGAAAAGCTCGAGGTCTACGTCGAAGAACATCTGCGGGGCCACAGCGCCGCGGCTGAAGGCGAGAAGGGTTAATGGCCAAGAAGCATCCCGAGCACGTGAATCTGGAGCGCTGGCTGGTTTCCTACGCCGACTTCATCACGCTGCTCTTTGCTTTCTTCGTCATCCTGTACGCGACCTCGCGGTCGGATATCGTGAAGTTCAAGGCGGTGGCCGAGAGTATCAAGGCCGCCTTTAGCGCAGACTTCGTCGATCAGACCGGCAAGTCGAGCGGTAAAACACTCAATCAGTTCGAAGAACAGATTCCGGTGGGCGGTCTCGTCATCGATATGCCGGCGGGCAAGACGAACATCCGAACCGCTGATAACGAAGAGCTCAAACGCCTGGCCGACATTCTCGAGGAAAGCGTCAGCTTTGAGCTGGGTTCGTCGGACGCTGCCGAAAAAATGCAAATCGTTACCGAAGATCGTGGTCTGGTCGTGCGCCTTTCGGCCAAAGACTTTTATGAGCCAGGCACCGCCCAGGTGCGTCGCGAAGCGCTGCCAATCTTGAATCAGATGGCCAAGATTCTGAGTACCACCGATCGGCACATCCGTGTCGAAGGGCACACCGATAATGGTCAGACATCGAGCGAGTATTTTCCGTCGAACTGGGAACTCTCAACGGCTCGCGCGTCGTGGATCGTGCGTTATTTCATTCAGAAGTTTCATTTCAATCCCAAGCTTCTCGAGGCCTCTGGCTATGCCGAGTTTCACCCAATCGAGAGCAACGATACCGACGCGGGCCGCGCCAAAAATCGGCGCGTTGAGATCCTGGTCCTGGGCAAGTAATACGAATTTGGTTCATCGACAGAACCTTCCTGCCCGGTAGCTTTGAACGCCGGCAGCACAAACTCTTTTTGTTCGTCTGATCTTGGTAATGTATCCGTCATTCCCAAAGTGTTGGAACCACGATTCTTTCCCAAGTTGGAACTACCCGTGTGCTTGGCTCGGCGCGGTAACGGCGCAGCAGAATGCTCAGGATCCGCTATCTTCCTGCCTACTTGCAGCTTTTCCTCCCAATGCGATGATCAGTCTCAGAGCCCAGTGACTGCACACATCATGATTCGCACAAAGCCGCTTGGTTATAACAGTGGAGGAAGTTTCGGATGAAGCTGAGTGCACTATTGTTGTCGCTGGTTGTGATTGCGTTGCCCACGACCGGCCACGCCTTTGGGAAAAAGGCTCCCAAGCCGCCGGCTCCGCCGGCAGAGACTCAAGCCTTTCCCACGCGCGATATTTTATTTGGCAAGTTTCTACCTACGGTCTTCACCTTGCCCGATGGCAAAACCAAAGTGGACATGAGCGTGGAGCTTCCCGATCTTCTTTTGACCCAGCTGACGCAGTCGCAGAAAGTGCTGCGCGTTACTGACGCCACGGCTGCTGCCACCGATGCTGGCGAGGGCGCCACGCCAGCCCGTTATGTTTTGAAGGGCGGGCTAACCTCGTTTGAAGCCAACAACGTCACGAACTCGATCACGATCGGTTATGCCCCGGGGGTAGGCGATATTGGTGGTGGTGTGCTTACGGGCGCCGAAGGTACGTTGAGCTTCAATGTAGGTTCGCTCGAAATGGATTTTCACATTGTCGATACCCAGCGCCAGGAGGTGGTCGCGGTGGGCAAGGGCAGCGCACTTACTGGTGGGGTGGGGCTTACCGTGGATCTGAACTTTGGCGGCATCAAGGTAGCCGATGATTTCATCTATCGCAGCGCCATGACGCCGCATTTTCAAAAAGCCGCCCGCGACGCAATTCTACAAATGGCCCGCGATCCCAACACGAACTTCCTCATGGACTGGTCGGCGCAGATCACCAACGTGAATCTCACTCTGGGCACGCTCTTTTTCAACTCCGGGGCCCGTGATCAGCTTTCGGTCGGGAATATGTTCACGCTCTACGACAACAACTCGATGCGCATTGGTGAGCTGCGGGTGCAGACCGTGGAACATGAGCAAAGCAGCGCGGTTTTCAAGAACGACTCCGACGGCAAGCTCTTGAACTCGGCCCGCAACGGCGACGCGGTAAAAATATTTTTCAAGAGTGCTCCATAAGAGGCTCAAAAGTAATGAAGTGCTTTGTATCCTTCATCGCAGCCGTCTTGCTGCTCATGGTGGTGTCCGAGCCCGCCCGGGCCGTGGCCAAAAAGCGCACGACCGTAGCGGCCTTGCCCATGAAGCGGGCGATTACCCTCGACCCCATTCTTAACCGGTACATCGAGCTGCCTGATCCAGCCGAGTCCGTGGCTTACTATGGCGCTAATATCCACGAGGCGTTGATCACCGATCTGCAGAAAACGCGCGACTATGCCGTACTGGTCAACGATGGCCCGGACCTGCCTGGCGTGGCGCTATCCGCGGCAAGCCGGCAGGTGCCGCCACTGGTCGATCCCGATCCCTGCTTGATCAATACGCCGCCGGAGTCGAGCTCGCAGATCACCATCGCGGTCAATGAGCTCAGCTTTACCACGGGCAGCCGCGGTGAGCGTTTGGCTTATGGGTTCACGCGTGGCAACGAAAATCCTTATAACGCTGGTGTGGACGAGCACCTGCGCAACGAGTTTCCGCTGCGCTCGGTAACCG
>JBBRLF010000212.1:0-9023 GCA_038231515.1 candidate division WWE3 bacterium | reverse complement strand
CTGTCACGCCCGTCTACGACATCCACGAGAGCTTCTACAACCCGATCATCTTCTGGATGTATGCGGACAACTACGACGAAACCTATTACAACACCTGGTATGGTTCAGACTTCTACGCGTATCGCGAGATGCAGTCGCGTTTCAGCCGTCCGGGCGTGTACTTTCCGACCCAGACCATCCGCGACCTCGGTCTGGGCGTAAGCACGATGCCCATTCGGCAACAGTCGAACTTTCGCGTCGGCATGACCAAGCTTGCTGACCAGCTCGAGCTGAAACTCCGCGAAGGTCTGGAAAGTCACGTCGCACTGGGCACCAGCGACATCGTGATCTCTCACTACGAGACGCTCGACGACGCGCTGGTCATCGAAGGCTTCGTTTCAGCTGATGCGAGACAGTTCCCGTTCAAGGCGCTGTTCGACCTGAACAACGCCGACCTGAACATGGTGTTCGTGCCCGCGAGCTATGATGGCGCGCCAAGCGAAGACCAGCTCTCTGACCTGCGTGAGCTCAATGAACGTATCGCCTACTACGGCGGCACGGTCACCAGCGATGACGACGATAGCTACGTCGAGCCCCGCGGCCGTCGCGGCGACTGAGACGAATAAACTCAACTCTGATATGACAAAACCAAAGAGCCCGGTCCTCTTCACAGAGGGTCGGGCTTTTTGACATGAGGTCACTGAACTTTCCAGGCCTCGATCTTCGCTTTGATCTTTTGGTCCCAGTCCGGCGTCAGCGGGGCAAAGTCCTTGCACGCACTGCCCCGACGATACTCGTGACCGTCGAAAACGACTTCTTTGATGAAGGCGTACTTCTGCGGGCTGGCCGCGCGCAATGCGGTGGGGTTATAACGATACGCGGTCACACTCTCGGCAAAATCCTCGTCAGGGCTACTGGCCGCATACTGAGACACCAGCGCTTCGGGCTTACGGCTCACGAACTGCTTTTTTCCATCGATGGTCTCTTCGGCCCAGCCGCTGAAGTTCAGCCACAGCTCGGATTTATCGATACCAAAACGATGCGCGAAGTTATGAGCAAACTCATGCAGAGTGGTCGTGCGCCGAAGCTCGGGCGCCTGCCAGCCCCAAAAATCATTGAAGGTCATGCGCGAATCGGCCAGCGTGGCACCGCCGCCGTCGAGCTCAGCGCGCATAATCTTTCTGCGGTTGTACTGCTTGTTGGAATAGCCAGCTTTCATCGCGGGCGGCATGTCCGAAAGGCTCATCACCGCGTCATCCAGCTCCTCGGCTTCCCAGTTCTTGAAAGACTCGCCCACGAATCCAGGAGAGAACGCTTCCTTCGCGGAATTCAGGCCGAACTTATCGAGCAGATAAATCATGCGTGGAGCTTCAGCTTTACCGTACAGCGCATCCAGCGCGCAGCGCACCTTGGCGCACTTTGACAGGTCGATGCTCAACTCCTGCTGACAACTTTTTACCCCGGCCGACGGCGGGCAATACCCGGAATGGGTGGTGAGCGTCTTGAAAAGCTCGATGAGCTTCGGACTCTCGGCGCTGAAGCTGATGCCATTCACCACAGCATCGGTGAGCGGGCGCTCAGCGGCGAGTGCCGCGAAATGAGCTTCGTAGAACTGCGTAGTAGGAAGCTTCTTTCTTCGGCAAGACGCCTGAGCGTAGGATTCTTCAGAGGCCGAAAGCTCAGGCAAGCTTTTGACTGCCGCCAGATGAATTTTGTAAAGTGCCGCGCCCTGGTCAAGCACGACCGATTTGCTGTCGGGGCAAGGATCGGCCTGCGCCCAGGTAAGCTGAAATAAAATGCAGAAAGCTAAAAGCAACCTCACCCCCCCATTATAACATGACGTTGCCAACACCCCGGATTTAGCCATTAAAACGTACCACCAACGCCGACAAAGTGTGGCGTAAGCACCAGATCTGTCTGCTCGCGCTTTTTCGGTTTGGCTGCCCCGTCTGGATGGGCGAGGAGTCGATAAACACCACGCCCTACACCGACGCCGCTGAGTGCGCTCATTCCCAGGTAGGCCATGGCATAGGGATTTGTTTTGTCGTGGGGATTCTGCCCCAGCAGCTTGTAGACTCGATTGACGTCGTCGTAGTCTGACGTGGCCAGCAGGTCTTTGCTAAAATCCACCCACGCACCCACGGCCACTGCCGAAATCGCGATGCGGGCATAAAGGTTTTCGGGCAGGTGGTTTGTTTCATTCAGGGCCGTATACCCGCCCATCAAAGCCAGATCGGTGAGCTTCGGCGCCAGCAAGATGAAAGTGTTCTGTCCTTTCGTAAACGGGCAAAAGCCCTGGATATGAAGAATCCCGTCGCTGTCCGTGCCGCCACCGCAGATTTTGCCGCTATTGTAATTGGAATGACCAAACGTGAGATGACCATCGATAGGATGACGTTCGGGCAGAATCGAAAAGCCGGTCACGTTACCGCCCACCAGCTTGGCTGCCGCCGCATGCGAACCCTCGTGCCAGGTGACACCTAAAACATAAGTGGGTAGCGCCATCAGCGCGCCCAGGCCGACAACTTTAAGTGGACTTGTTTCCTGCCGCTCCTGATGGTTGCAGTCGCCGGCGGTGGCGGCGAGAGGAAACAGGAGAAGCATCGGAAGCACCGAAAGTATTCTCATCGCAGGCCACACGCGGCTTCGGTCGGGGCCGAAGCCGTCGAACAGCCCAGCGCCTTGCGCAGGCCCAAATCCAGCCCAACCACTTTGGCAATGCGATAGTAGCCCACCGGATGAATGCCTTCGTCGCTGCCGCCGCAGAACCCGGAATAGACCTGACGAATCATATCAAAACGTTCCTGAGCGCCAAGCAACGGAGCATCGTTGAAGTATGCAACCTGGGCCTGTACGGCCCAGTAGTCGGCGACGATTTCGCGTTTATGCGACTGCGCGATACTCGAGCGCAGAGACTTCTCGATATCTTCGGCCGAACCCTGCCAGCTGCCGCCTTCGGTGGACAGCGAGCCAAGATCGCCGTTGGCCACGCAGCCCAGAAACTTACCATAGGTCTTGGGATAGAACTCCGGGTCGACCGTGTGGCCCAGCTCATGGGCGATCGTACTGAAGATGTTTCGATAGTTCTGGATGCTGTCGTCGCCGTTGCGCTGGGCCCGCAAAAACGTACCCGGGCAGAAGATCACATAACGCTGACCATCCACCGTGGACTGAAAGGCATTGTCAGAGAGCCCGTCAGCATGGCACCAGTAGGCATAGGACTTCGCAATATGATTGCGCGTGTCTTCGGGCAAAGCTGCCAATGCCGCACGATCGAAGTCGGGCAGGATTTTAGTGTCCGTAATGGAAGAGCGCATCTCGGCGGCCGTATCTTTGTCCAGATTTCCCAGCCGCACCTGGGCGTCGATACCTTTGATCACGTAGCCGCGGGCCTTTTCGGCATAGACCGTCATGGTGTCGCGCTCAATGGCGTGGGAACGGGTTTGGATATAGCGCGCACGCAACGTTTCGTATTCGGCGCGCTGCCCTGGAAATTCGTTGAGCACGGCCAGTCCGTTTTTCAGCCCGTCCGGGCCATGAAGGGTCGAGGTCAGACGAGCTATTCGATATCTTTGGGCAAGCTCTTCAAGCGCGTGCATCGAAGCGTCGTCCATGAATTTGCGATAATTCTTTTCGCGATATTCATTGCCGCCACCATACGAGGCACAGATCGAAAGATACGGGTTGGCGCAAAAGCCTTCAGGCGTGGCCTGGCCCGGCATCGCGAGCCTGATAACGTCCTCGGGTAATGGGGCCGGCGCCGTTTTGGGCAAGCAGGGTTTGGCGTCGTCACCCTTTCCGGCAAATGCGGTGCTTGAAATCAGGCAGGTTAAAAGCAAGGGCAGGACGATATTTTTATTCATGGCTCGCTCTCTCTCTGCCACTAGTAGAGAGCAAGTATGAAGCCACCCGCGGGCTACACGAGACGAAGCACGGAGCCTGCAACCCCACCGATTGCTTGAGCTATTTCAGCTAGTCATCTCGCAAGATGACTACCGCCTCGTGCAACGCGGACGCGCAAGATCCCTGCTCACGTTTGGTCAGTGAGCAGCTCGTCGACAGTACTTCACTACTGGCAAGACTTAGCTTACGGCCTCGAACACCGTAGCAATTCCCTGCCCCATACCGATGCACATCGTAGCCACGCCCAGGCGCGAACCCCGTCTGCGCATTTCGTGCAACAAGGTGCCGGTAATTCGTGAACCCGAGCAGCCCAGGGGATGCCCCAAAGCAATGGCGCCACCATTGACGTTCACGCGATCGTCCATTCCCTTGAGAATGCCCAGCTCTTTCATCACCGGCAGCGACTGCGCGGCAAAGGCTTCGTTGAGCTCGAAAAGTTGCACGTCTTCGATCTTCACACCAGCGCGCTGCAGTGCTTTGTGAACCGCAGGAACCGGACCGATACCCATGATGGACGGATCGCAGCCCGCCGAAGCCATTCCCAGAATGCGGGCCATGGGTTTGAGTCCCAGCGCCTTGGCTTTGTCAGCCGACATCACGAGTACACCCGAGGCGCCATCCGAGATCGCCGACGAGTTGCCGGCCGTGACTGTGCCGGTTGGATCAAACGCGGGTTTAAGTTTTCCAAGCCCTTCCATACTCGCATCGGTGCGAATAACCTCGTCGAAGTCAAAGGTGCGCAGCACGCCCTGCTCGTCGTGGCCTTCGAGCGGCACGATCTCTTCACGAAACTTACCCGACTTTGTCGCTGCCGTGGCTCGCTCGTGCGACCGAAGCGCGAAAGTGTCTTGCTCCATGCGCGAGATCTTGTGCATGCGCGAGAGCAGCTCGGCGGTCAAGCCCATGTTCATCGCCGCCTTGGCGCTGAATTTGCTGCCTTCCGGATTCATGTCGATTCCGTGAGTCATGGGCACGTGCCCCATGTGCTCAACGCCGCCACAGACGAACACGTCGCCGTTGCCGGTCATGATCGCCATCGCGGCCGAGTGAATAGCCTGCATCGACGAGCCACAGAGACGGTTGATCGTTTGGGCTGCGGCCGTGTGCGGAATCGGCGTCATCAGCGACGCGAAGCGCGCGATATTATAGCCCTGCTCGAGCGTCTGCTGCACGCAGCCCCAGATGACATCCTCGACTTCTTTCGGATCCACCTTGGCGTTGCGCTGCAGAAGCGCCTTGATTACGGCAGCCGAAAGATGTTCGGCACGGACATTCCGAAACATTCCGCCTTTGGAGCGGCCCATCGGAGTACGAACGGCATCAACAATGACAACATCTTTCATGAGTAGAACCTCCCACCAGTTTTAGCCAGCTGCTGCATCTGAGCAGAAGGCTCATATAATTTTCCAAGCTTCGAGAACTTCTCGGCCTTCTTGCAAAGTTCGGCCACGCCCACCGAATCCGCCCAGCGAAAGATACCGCCGCGAAAGGGCGGAAAGCCCAACCCGTAGATCAGAGCCAGATCGGCTTCGACCGGACTTTCGACGATCTTCTCTTCGAGACAGCGCGAGTTTTCGATAAGCATCGGCAGCATCATGCGATCTACAATATCTTCGTCGGATACGGCAGCACCACCGTCGCCCATCACGGGCTTGAGCAGCTCATAGGCAGCCGGATCAACTTCCTTGGCTGGGTTGCCCTTCTTGTCTGGCGTGTATTTGAAAAAACCCACGCCGTTCTTCTGCCCATAGCGCTTGGCTTCGTACATCACGTCAAGCGACGAGCGAAAGTTAAGCTTCATGCGATCAGGAAAGCTTGCGGCCATCACCTCGTTGGCATGGTGCCCGGTATCGATGCCGACCACGTCGAGCAGAAAGGCCGGGCCCATGGGCCAGCCGAACTTCGTCATGACCTTGTCGATTTTCTGAAAATCCACGCCATCTTTGATCAGCAGCGAAAACGCCGCGAAGTAAGGGAACAGCACCCGGTTCACGAGAAAGCCCGGACAGTCGTTGACCACGATCGGGGTTTTACCCATCGCCGCCGCGTAAGCCACGGCCGTCGCGATAGCGGCTTCGCTCGATTTTTTACCGCGAATGACTTCGACCAGCGGCATCTTGGGCACGGGATTAAAGAAGTGCATGCCACAGAAGTTTTCAGGACGCTTGAGCCCCTCGGCCAGCCGGGTAATCGAGATCGTCGAGGTGTTGCTGGCAATGATGGCGTCGGGCTTCACCGCGTCTTCCAGCTCTTTCAATACCGAGAGCTTCACCTTTTCGTTTTCGGTTACGGCTTCCACGATAATGTCGGTGTTCTTCAACTCACTGTAGTTGAGCGTCGTGTGTATGCCGCTCAGAATTTTTGCCATCTTGGACGTCGAAAGCTTGCCGCGCGAGACCTGCTTGTCGAGCAGCTTGGTCGCTGCGGCCATGCCTGCGTCAAGTGCCTTGTCGTTGATGTCTTTCATGTGAACAGGAATTCCGCTGAAGGAACTTTGATAGGCGATGCCGCCGCCCATGATGCCGGCACCGAGTACCGCACCACTTTTAATGGGAAGGGAACTCTTCGAAATTTTCTTGGCGATCTTCTTCACGGCCTGATCGCCCAGGAAGATTGACACCAGGGATTGCGCAGTGGCGCTACGTGCCACCTTGGCAAAGCCTTTGGCTTCGATAAGCAAAGCCTCGTCGCGACCCTTGCGGGCGCCAGCCTGAATGGCTTCAATCGCGGCAACCGGGGCGGGATAATTGGGGCCGGCCTGACCGGCCACAAAGGCTTTTGCACCTTCGAAAACCATCGTGGACTCGATGGCATTAAGGTTCAGCGGCGCGCGCTTCACGTCCTGGCGGCCTTTCCAGTTCAGCTTGCCGTCGGCAGCGTCCTTGAGCATGGCCAGGGCCGAGTCACGCAGCTTATCATCAGCAACAACACTGTCGATTGCGCCGAACTTGAGGGCCTCTTCAGCCGAATAATTTTTGCCGCCAGCAACCCATTCGATGGCATTGTCCGCGCCGATCAGACGCGAAAGGCGCACGGTGCCGCCCCAGCCGGGGTAGATGCCGAGTTTCGTTTCGGGCAGACCAACCTTCGTACCTACTGCAGCGATTCGAAAACTTGCGGCCAGCGGCAGCTCGAAGCCACCACCAAGCGCGAAGCCTTTGAGGGCCACCACACTGGGATAAGGCAGATCTTCGATATCCGAGAAGGTGCGATTGACCACACCGAGCCAACCTGCCAGCTCTTCTTCAGACTTGCTGAAGTGGCTGAAAAATTCAGTAATATCGGCGCCAACGAAAAACACGTCTTTCGCCGTCGAGAGCAGCAGCCCTTTTACGTCAGAGGCGCTCTTGAGCTTCTCAACGGTCTGCTTGAGCTCGCCCAGCGTGACCGCATTGAACTTGTTGACCGGCTCGCCCTTGAGGTCGAAAACCAGCTCTACAAAACCATCTGCAATACGGCCGCAGCGAATCGCCTGGCCCTCGAACAAGACTTGGCTGAATGTACTTTGAGTCATGTGTTACCCCTTGGTGGTGACCTAGACTTTCTGCCCTAATAGCGAAATTGACAAGGGGGAACGTCACCGCATTGCGTAAATCACAATTGCAATTCCAGAGAGCTCTTGTCAGAATCTGCCCATGCTTACATTTATATTAAATGGCATCTTGATATTGGGTAGTCTGGCCTGGGGTTCCGGTTCCAATTCTGGTGATGAGCTGGCGTTGAGAAGCGCCCTCGATGAGGCAAACACCGAGCTCAAGACGGCCTTGACGCGCACCTCGTGCCCCGGCACCGAGCTGGTGATTTCGTGCGGCAATGGCAAATGCGAACCCAAGCTGGGCGAAAACGAAACCAGTTGCGCGATCGACTGCGTGCCCGCCCTGATCCACTCCTATAACAGTCAGACGCTTTGCCGCGGTGTCAGCCACGTTTATCAACCCACGACCGTCGCGGAAGTGCAGCAGATCGTGCGCGCCGCGTCCGCCGACGGTCAGCACATTCGCGTCGTCGGACGCCTGCATTCCGCCAATGAGCAGCTGTGCACAACCGGTGTGGTGATCAGCACCGAAAAGTTCGACCACGCCTTGAGCCTCGAGACGTTTGACGGCAAGGAAACCGTGGTCACCGAGCCTGGCATTACACTTTATGATCTGGGCGAATGGCTGCACGCGAGGAACCGCTCGCTGGGCTACGCCGTCATCGGTTATCACGGCGTATCAGTGGCCGGTGCCGCGGCTACCGGCTCGCATGGCAGCACGATGAAACATTCCGCTGTCGTGTCATCGGCAGTTGAGTCAGTGTGGGTGGTCGGCGCCGATGCCGAGCTGCGTGAATACTCCGCGCTCAATACCGATCTTGCGACGTGGAAAGCGCTGCGCACCAACCTGGGAATGCTTGGCGTGGTTGTACGCTTGCGAATGCGCGTCCAACCCCAGTTCAATCTGCACGTCAAAGCCACGTTCGACCGCGACGACAAGCTTTTCGCCAAGGGCGGCGTGCACAAGCTCATGAAGGATTGCGACTTCGGTCTCATCAACTGGTTTCCGGGCTCGGGTCGCATCATGCGCTCATGCGGAATGGAAACCACCCAGGCTGCCGAGCCAGGCGCGGCCAACGTGCTGCTCGATCCGGGCATACCGGCTTACATCGTAAATCCGTTCAAAAAAGTGCTGCAGTATGGCGCCTGCTACAACTGGATTGGCTGCCTGGTCGAGCGAGTTCGCTATCTGTATTTCAAAGTGGCGCCGCCCTATGAAAAGCTCGATGAGTTTGGCGACCTGGTACCCACCAACGACGCCATCGGTGCCTCGCATCGAATGATGTCGAGCGTGCTGACCGCCGATCAAAAGGGGTTTTTCCAGATGGATTGGGAAATCGCCATTCCTTACCAAAAAGCACAGGCGGCCCTGGAAGCCGTGCGCGATCATGCGAAGAAAAATCATCTCTGCCTGCCGCTCGTGGGCGTCTTCCTGCGTTTCGCTCCCTCTGAAGACGCGACGCTGCTGGCGCACACCGTGGCGCTCGGCGACTTTCACAAAGGCGAGCCGGTCATGTTTATCGAAATGCCGGTGTATCTGCCGACGGGATTTTCCAAAGACCAGCAAAGCGCTTACGACCGTCCCTATGAAGAATTCGCCCGCCTG
>JBBRLF010000211.1:0-9071 GCA_038231515.1 candidate division WWE3 bacterium | reverse complement strand
GGAAAATCTGGCGATAAAACGATGAAAGTACGGAACCAGCGTAGCCATCTGAGTCTGCTGACTCATAATCTCGGCAAGCCAAACCCAATAGGGCTTTGGATCAGTCCGCCACGGAAATTCGCGTTGATGCTTTTGGTACCAGTCAAGCAGCGCGTCGACATCACGTGCTCTGAACCGTTGCAATGCTTTGGTCACGCCGCTACATTAGCACGATATGCGGGCGGTAATCCAAAGAGTTCAGCAGGCCAGTGTAGTCGTCGACGGTAAAGAAATTTCACGTATCGAGCGCGGAATTCTTACGCTGCTCGGCATTGCCAAGGGCGACGACGAAGCCAAGCTGACCAAGCTCATTACAAAAATTACCGAGCTGCGCATTTTTGAAGACGACCAGGGAAAAATGAATCTGGCGATGAAAGACATTGGCGGAGCGCATCTTATTGTTTCGCAGTTCACTTTGCTGGGAGATTGTTCGGCCGGACGACGGCCCAGCTTTACCAATGCAGAGGCGCCCGAGCGGGCTCGGGTGCTTTACGAGAAGGCGCTGGTGATTAGTGCGGCACAAGGAGTTCCTAGTTTTGGCGGGATGTTTCAGGCGGATATGAAGGTGACGCTGGTTAATGATGGGCCGGTTACGTTTGTGCTGGACCTTTGATCTCATCCCCTAAACCTACGCCGTAAACAACCTCACCAAGGCACGCGCTGCCGGCAGCAACGCCCGCGCCGCCCCAGCCTTATATTCCGCCAAAAACTCGTCCGTCCCTAAATCCGTGATCACGCGAATCGAAAGAAACGGAACTCCATGAAACTTACAAACCCTTCCCACCGCCGAGCTTTCCCAGGTCGCGGCGATGGCGTTCACGCGTTCGGCCAGCTCCTTGCGCTCCTGCACTGATTGTATATCCTTATCGCCCGCGGCAAGTCGGCCACGGGTGATCCGGGGGCCCGAGGTGATCTTTATGAATTCCGGATAGGACGGCGTTTTTTCCAGCCAGGAGTCACCCGCAAACTCACCGTGCAAATCGGCAAAGGTGGGCCCGAGGGCAGCTGGCACCCAGGGCAGCCCGCCCTCGGCAGCGCTTACGTCGTGCTCGATAACCTTTTCGGCAAGAACAAGATCACCTACAACTAACCCTGGTACCAGTGCCCCAGCGGCTCCAAAATCAATGACCAGTCCCGGCTGCCAACGCCCAATCGCAAACTCTGCGCTGGCCGCCGCCCAGACTTTGCCCACCGAGCCGCGCAGCACCACGCAGTGCGAAGCCGTCGCCGCAAAAAACTGCCGCTTGCCCGCCTTTTCCAGCGCAGGTTTACCAAAGGCATCGTGAAGCGCATTGAACTCGGGCGGCGTTGCGCACTGAATAACCACCGGCTTTTTCACGCAGGATCTCCGCTGAACATGGGCTGAAAATCAATGGGTAATGAAACCGCTTTACCCGTGGGACCAACCACCAGGAGCGTCACCACCAGATTGGCGGCAAGCTTGCCCGACTCACGTTTCATGATCTTGTGATGAAACGTGGCCACCCGCTTCCGATATTCAGCAAGCGTCGTCTCAACCACGATCCAGTCCGCCAGCAAACAAGGCTCGCGATAATCAATCTCAACACGCACCACCACGGGCGATACGCCATTTCGTTTGAAGTAGTCCTGACCGCCGCTGACGTCTTCGATCATTCGCCAACGCGCAAATTCCGCATAATTCAAGTAGACCGCATTGTTCACGTGCCCATAGCCGTCCAGCTCGTAACCGCGCACCTGAAACTCGACCCGAAAGATCTTCATAGTCAGTCCGGTGTACCATACAATTGCGCAACTTGCCGCCCCCGAGCTGCCGCCATAGCCTGCGAATCCATCAAGCCATTGGAGGCCTCATGATCGCAGCACTATTCGCTCTCACCGCACTCGCTACCAGCGCCCACGCACAAGACACCGCGCAGGCCGACTTCCGCGGCCCCGCGTATCGCCTTCATGCCGAGCTTCACAATAGCCGCGCCCGCAAAACTCCAGATCTCTGGATTGAGTTCGAAGACCGCGACGCCCACGGCCTGCCCAGGAAATTCAGGGCAACGTCACTGTCCACGCGCTTTCGCGAAGCCGAATGGCGCCTGAACGCCGCCCCCGTCAGCAAACTCGAAGGCGAAACTATCTTCATCTACTATGGCTTCAACCTGGCCACGGGCGAGTACGATGGCAACCATAGCCTGGCGCTCATTTTTCACATTCCTGCCGCCCAATTCACCGATGCGACCATCGAGCATTTTACAAAATACTTTCCAGGAAGCGTCAGCCGCGACGGTGCGGGCAAGCCTCGTTACATCAAAGCCGTACTATGCCGCATCACTGAGAGTCAGGTATACCCGGTAGCGGCATTCGATGCTGAGCCACCTCAGGCCTCACCGAACTGATCTCCTTGAAGAAGTACGTCTTCCCTTCCTTGCCGCCTATAAAACCGATAAACACCGTGCCGGCCTCGCGATCGAAGATCACTTCTGGCGTACCCGCGTGACCAAACTGATCATCGGTCATCATCGTGTAATGCCTTTTGGCTGACAAGCGTTCGGGTGCCGGCGTCTGACCAGGCGCAATCGAGCTGATACTTCGGCCGCGCTCAGTCGACAAGGTAACGGTGACCACCGATCTCGGATACTTATTGAGATCGCCTGACGTGAGCGTGAGAATATAAGGCGACTGCTCAACCCGATTGGGCTGCTCGCCGATTCGATACTGCTTCACGATGCGTTGACCGGCATCGAGAGATAGCGGAACGGCGAGCGCAACAATGCATACACAGATCATCCAGCTTACGTACTTCATATAAACTCCCCGGAATACTGTATAAATTCTATCAAGTAAACGCCGCAATATATACTGCATTGCGTTGTATTTGATAAATATTCAATATTACAGAGCTATTCAGAATACGATGTGACGTCCCTTTTGCCGGCGTGCATAAATCGCGAAGGTCGACTCCGGATCGCCCACACCCATATTGCCGCTGGTGCCGACGCCCGAGGCTCCAAACTCTTCCCACTCCAGGGCCGAATCCGTACCGTCGTTTTCCTTCAACATGCCGCCCAAAACCCGACGTCCCTTGGAAAGATTCTTGTCTGACCGGCTCCAGATGCTGACCGCCAGATCGTGCGGGTTCACCGTTACCGAGAATTTCAGAAAATCTTCAAACGACTGCATCTCGCTGGTTACGAGAATCGGCATAAAGAACTCCGTGGTCATCAGATTGACCGCCTTGTCGCCTTTGCCATCCCAGTCCACCGTTACGGTCGTCTCGGGCTTTACGCCGCTGAGAATCATCGGTGCGATCACCTCAGCGTGATCCGCGTAATCCGTGCCCGACACACGCCCGCCCTTGCGAAAAACCGTAACGCCCACCTTCATTGCGCTGTCTTGAATATTCTGCGCAGTGGCCGCCCGATGTACCATGCAGGGCCCGACGATCTTGGTTGCACTATCGGGCGCATCGGTCGGATTCTGCACCTTCCACTCGTCCATTTCGCGCGAAAGCAACGGCAAGAGCTTGGTCATCACCGCCGGAGTGGCCGCGATGCCGTGCAAGCCGGTGCACTTGTGCGAAGAGAAGCCCAGCTTCGAGTACACGAGCCGCACCGCGATTTTTTGTAAATCATCGTCCGAGAAGCCCTCGTCGACAAACGACCAGTTGCTGCCGCCACCCTCGAACTTCACCGGACGCAGACCACGCAGACGTTGCATGTGCGCAGCGGTTTCGTCACTGCCCGTAACGCTGACAACGGCAACGCGGGGGTCACTGACCAAGGTCTCGATGCCCTTGCCGAAGCCCTCGAGTTTCTGCACCGTGCGCGGATCGGCGCCGGCGGCGATCAGCATGCGAATCATGGTCGTATTGGTGATGGAAGAAAACGGATGTCCCTTGAAAATAAGCGGACAGCCCATGAGATAGGCCCCCGTGAACTGAATCACCGGAATGCCGTAGATGAAATTCATCGGCGTAAAAATCGCCGCCACGCCCGCGGGCAGGCAGGAGTTCTTCCAGAAGCTGGTGCCTTCCATCATCTGGGGAACCAGGTCGCCCATCATCGCACGCTCGGCCGAACCCTCGAGATGATCGGCTGCTCTTTTGGCTTCCCAAAAATCCTTGTCAGCCTCCAGCCGGGTCTTGGGCACCTGTACGCGAATCTCGCGCAGACAGTCCTCGTAGTAGAAGTTCATCATGCGCGAAAAATTCTTCACCACATGCTTGCGGTAGGCGAGCGTGTCTTCCGACCATTTGAGGCTCTTCCAGTAATCGTACGCATGAGTCAGCGCGCCTTCAACCTCGGCCGCGGTGGAGTCGGGCATCTCTGAAAGCACGATGCGGCGGTCGCCCGGCGAGGTCATGCGGGCTTGCTTGGCAGCCATGCTCCACACTCCAGCGATGAGGTTTGGCGTTTTTACAGGCTTGTCGGCCGGCGAAGCCGGAAGCTTGTCGTAATTGAAAAGATAGGGTTTGAGCGCCAGAATCTGCTGATCAGACATCTGCACGGTGAATAACGAGTAGTCTTTGCGTCGCTCGTCAAACACGCGCGCAAAGGGGTCAGCCCCCAGGCCGTCGTTCTTGCGAAACTCTTCAACATATCCCTGTGCTTTCTCAAACCATCCAGTTTTCATGTGATATGAAATACCTCTAGTGAGTTCTCCATACCAGCTCATTTTGATGAATCTGATTCACATCCAGGGCTTCCTGCTAGGGGCCGCTCGCGTGCTGGTAGCTACCCGGCGTTATGCCAAATGGCGCCCGGCCATGCAGGGGTGGGCCAACGAGCAGGAACGGCAGCTGCGCATTCTGCTTGTGCTTTTCAAACAAGTTGGGGGCGAGTACAGCTGGCTTCACCGTGCCATGCTGGAGCTGGCCGAAGTTGTCGGGTGGGTGGGCGGCTTCGCACTGGCCTTCCTGCCCATCAAAATCATGCGAGTGATGCTGAAGCAAGTCGATCAGACGCTGATCCTGGGACTGGAACGGGCCGGACATCAGATCGCGATCGCCGACTGGGCGGGCTGGGAGGCCCAGCCCTCGATCAATCCGCCGAAGGCGCTTTTGGAACTCGCCGTCGCGCGCCGAGAGTGGCCTTCGAGATGGGAAGGCCACGTGCAATTCCTTTGAGCGACTTGAGGTCGCGCACTTTTCCAAGCGGCAAGACACGTTGATGGCCTACGGCAAAAATGTCGAAACGATCCAACGCCGGCTGAAAAACCGAGCTCAACGAGGCATTGGGTGCCATCGAAGGCAGCGTAAGCCGCCCCAGGCCCTTTAAAAAAACCGGCAGCTTCATGCCACCAAAAGGACGATTTCCGACTTTGACCGCATAATGCGGACTGCCCGAAATGGTCAGCAGCTGAACTTCCAGATTGCCCAGGTTTTCGGCTTCAACAAAGCGGTAATGGCCCCACACCAGCTCGTGATGAACTTCGCAACCGAGCGCCTCAGCAGTGGCGCGAGCTTCGCCGTCAGGTTTGGACGCCACGAACACCAGCTTCGTCTTGCCGCCCCAGCGCCGGGACATGCCCGCAAAGGCCGAGCCCAGCGCGTTGGCCGAAGCTGAGGTCGAGTTCATTGAGCCGAGAACGATCATAAATTCTGGGGAATAATCGGCAAGCGCTCCGTCAACACGCTCCAGTACTCCGCGCAGCCCACCTGCTATTCCTACTTGAAGGGCTTCGGGTAAACCAGCACACACGACCGCTCGAAGCGACGGAATATAGGCCAGTCTCCTGGAATCAAGAATCAAGTCCCCCAACCTGAGTCCACTCATACGCGTCCCTACAAAATGCCGTTTCTCAAAGATAGTCAATCAAGATATCGTTCTAATTGAGTCAGGAACGCATAACGCTAAGCGATACCTCATATATACCGCGGCACAAAACGCTTGCCCGAAAGAGTCATCCCCATTAACTTTTGCCTAACTAAATCAGGAGGCTCGAAAAAAATGCGCGATCTTGGGTACACCAAAGACCTGTTTATTCTTCCATTCGATCACCGCGGCTCGTTCCAGGCCAAACTCTTCGGCGTGAAAGACCGCGACCCTACCGCGGAAGAAGCCAAGAGCATCGCGGCCTACAAACGCATCATCTATGACGGCTTTAAAAAAGCGCTGGCCGATGGCGTGCCCGCCGACAAGGCCGGCATCCTCGTTGATGAGCAGTTCGGAAAAGAAATTGCCGAAGACGCGACCAAAAACGGCATCACACTTTCGATGCCTGCCGAAAAATCGGGCCAGGATGAGTTTGATTTCGAATACGGCCATCAGTTCGAAGATCACATCAAGGACTTCGACCCGACCTTCGTGAAGGTGCTGGTTCGTTATAATCCCGAAGCCGACGATGGCCTGAACCATCGTCAGCTGGCCCGTTTGAAACGCTTGAGCGACTACTGCCATCGCACACACCACAAGTTCATGTTCGAGCTGCTCGTGCCGGCTACCGATGCCCAGCTCAAGAAAACCAACGGCAGCGTGGCCACCTACGATTCGACTCTTCGCCCGAAGCTGATGTGCCTGGCGATGGAGCAGATTCAACGTTTCGGCGTGGAGCCGGATCTGTGGAAGCTCGAAGGCATTGAATCGTCCGAAGACAGCAAGGCTGTTGCGAAACAGGCGCATGCTGGCGGCCGAGATTATGTCGGCGTGATCGTACTCGGTCGTGGCGAAAACGCCGAAAAAGTTCGCAGCTGGCTCAACGTCGCGGCGAAAACTCCGGGCGTAATTGGCTTTGCAGTAGGTCGCACTGTTTTCTGGGATGCACTCAAGGCCCACAAAGACGGCTCGATTTCGCGGGAAAAAGCGATCGCTCAGATCGCCGACAACTATCGCGGCTTCTGCGAACTCTGGCTGCAGGCAAAACGCCACCCATAGGACGTGCCCGACGCTCTCGATTCATCAAGGCCCTCGGCGCAATTCGTCGGGGGCTTTTTTTTGCCTAAAACCGCACTTCCTCAAACAGGCAGGGAGTCTGTTTGAGAGCCGGTTTCGGGCTGTTGCCACGGCCTGAATCAAAACACAAATCTGACAAAATTCTCGTAAATCGGGCCAACCGGTCCAAATCAGGCTTATTTTTCGCGGGTCTCATAGGATTTTGAAAAAAACAAGGCACACAATATATAGTGGTCCAAAATATATTACGCACTATATATAGTGTTTTTTCTTGCCCCCACCACAAGACGGGTTTAACCTGGTTTTAAGACCAGTTGAAGTTTAGCCAAGGACGGGGTTGCCCAACGTATTTCCCGGGTTGCTCAATAAGGCATCAATAGACTGGTCGCGTTATTATCAACGCAAAACACTAAAATCAGTGATTCGGGGACCGAGAATACTGCGTCGCATCAAAAGTGCACTGCGGCGTGTGCAGTCGTTTGTCTTAGGCTAGGAATTTGGGTTCGCAAAAATCATGGAGGGGGAGAAGAAAATGCAGACACAGTTGGAACAGGATGTAGACAAGGCCGGTAAGTCAAAAGACACGAAGTCGCTCAAGAAGAAGAAGGGAGCGGGCCATATACCATTGGAACTGGGTATCAAGAAGTCGCGGGGTCTATCGATCGATCGCCTCTTCACACAAGCTTCCGTGCATCCTTTTAATGAGATTAAATGGGACAAGCGCAAAACCATCATCGCTAACCCGGATGGCAGCGTCGTGTTCCAGATGGACAACGCCGAAGTTCCTGAGTTCTGGAGCCAGCTGGCCACCGACATCGCGGTCAGCAAGTACTTCCGCAAGGCCGGCGTGCCCGTTACCGGTCGTGAAGTCAGCGTCAAGCAGCTCGTCAAGCGCGTGGCGCACACGATTCGTACCGCTGGCGAAAAATTTGGCCGTTATTTCAAAACCCCTGCCGACGCTGAAACGTTCGAAATGGAACTTTCGCATCTGCTCGTAACCCAAAAGTTGGCCTTTAACTCCCCCGTTTGGTTCAACTGTGGTCTTTACGCGGAATACGGCATCGAAGGCAGCGGCGGCAACTTCTACTGGAACCCAAGCACCGACAAGATCGAAGAAACGGCGAATGCCTACGAGCATCCGCAATGCTCTGCCTGTTTCATTCAGTCGGTCAGCGACGACCTCATGGCTATCTTCGACCTGGCCAAGAACGAAGCTCGTATCTTCAAATATGGTTCGGGCACGGGCACGAACTTCTCGAAGATCCGCGGCGAAATGGAAAAGCTTTCGGGCGGCGGCCTTTCAAGCGGCCTGATGAGCTTTCTCGAAGTGCTCGATCGCGGCGCCGGCGCAACCAAGTCAGGCGGCACGACCCGTCGCGCAGCCAAGATGGTGGTGCTCGACATCGACCATCCTGAAATCGAAACTTTCATCAACTGGAAAGTGCGTGAAGAGAAGAAAGTCGCCGCGCTCATTGATGCAGGCTACTCCAACGACTTCAACGGCGATGCTTACCGCACCGTCGCGGGTCAGAACTCCAACAACTCGATTCGTATCAACGACGAGTTCATGGAAGCCGTTGTTAAGGACAAAGAGTGGCAAACCACTTTCCGTACGACTGGCGAAGTGTACAAGACCTACAAGGCGCGCGATCTGTGGAATCAGATCAACTTCGCCGCATGGGCTTGCGCCGATCCCGGCGTGCAGTTCGACACGACGATCAATGACTGGCACACGGCTGCCAATACCGATCGCATCAACAGCTCGAACCCTTGCAGCGAATACATGTTCCTCGACGACACGGCTTGCAACCTGGCCAGCGTGAACTTGATGAAGATGCTCAAAAAAGATGGCACCTTCGATATCGAAGGCTACCGCCATGCCTGCCGCGTCTCGACGCTCGCTCAGGAAATCCTGGTCGACTACTCGAGCTATCCGACCGAAAAAATCGCCAAGAACAGCCACGACTATCGGCCTCTCGGTCTGGGCTTTGCCAACCTGGGCACCTTGCTCATGGTTAAGGGCATTCCCTATGACAGTGCCGAAGGCCGTGCCTGGTGCGGTGCTCTGACGGCGATCATGACGGGGGCGGGTTACGCGACTTCGGCTGAAATCGCCCGCGAACGCGGTCCTTTTCCGGGCTATGCAAAAAATCAGTCTTCAATGTTGCGCGT
>JBBRLF010000210.1:0-9207 GCA_038231515.1 candidate division WWE3 bacterium | reverse complement strand
TCCAGTGCTTGCGCCCATGCTCGGTGACGCGCTCTTCCAGGGGAAAGCCGGTTTGGCTGAGGGTATTCAGGTCTCGGCGAATGGTTCGCGTGTCCACCTGGACTTCGGTGGCCAGCTCTTTGACCGACGTGCCGTCGTAGCCTTTACGCGCAAAGAGGCGTTTGGCGGCAGAAAGCAGCAGCTCACGGGTCTGATCAGGTTTCTTCACGTGATCAAACTTAAAACGGCTCTTTTAAAACGTCAAACGTTCATTTGAATCATTTGACGTGCTCAGGCGGCCTGGGGCTTGACGTACTTCTTGAGCTTGTACTGGAGCGCCCCGCGGGTGATTTTCAGCACCTCGGCTGCGCGAATCTGGTTGTTGCGCGTGCGGCTCATCGCCTCAAGCACGAGCCGGGATTCGAGCTCTTCGACCAGATTGGTCAGGCCGCGACTGGCCAGCTGGGCTACGGCGCGGTCGCCCTCGGAGCTACCGGTGGTCGCCTGGGTTGGCGGCGTCGCAGGCGAGCTCGCTGCCCCCCCGGTGATCGAGAAAACTTTGGCCCCGGCAGTGGCGGCCAAGCCGACCCGATCCAGGGTTTCTCTCAGGCGTTCGGGCGCGCCTCGCGGCGGCAGCAGCACAAAAGTTGACCCGGGCGAAACGTCGCGGGCTTTTTGAATAACCTCGACATCGGCCAGCACCACGTCAAACGTGCGTTTTTCCAGTGCGTGCAGGGCCTCGGCCCCATCCGCGCAGCTCACCACCTCGTGCCCTTTCTTTACGAACTCAACCACTCGAGCCTGCACCTTAGGATCCTGATCGACGAGAAGTATCAGCATAGTAAGCAAAGTATCGGCGCGGGGCGGGACAGTATTACGCCCTATCCAATTAAAACCACCTTGGTGGGTGGGAATTTTTTGCTTAGTTGGGCTGTATCGCAGCCCTTCCGATACAGCTCTTATGAAGAACACCCTCGTTTGCATCCTGCTTGCCACTGGTCTGCTCGGCTTCACCGCGGTTACCCGCAAGCCGGCCGCCAAAACCATTGAGCTACCACCCTCGACCGTGGTCAAGAGCCCGCTGGCCAGCGCGGACGCAGGCGTTACCGACATGTTCGTGAGCCACGATTATAAAACGACCGACCAGCGCGCGCATCCGGGCGAAGACATCTTAAAGTACGAAGCCCAGGCCATGCGCGACTTTCGCGAGGGCAGCGGACAGTTCAGCCACTACAAGAACGTGCCCGCAAAAAACAAGGGCCTGATTCTGCGCCGCTATGAAGAGGGCGATCAGGCCGTAACCCAGGAGTTCATCGAGGCCAGCCACTCCGGCTTTCGGCGGCTGCTTGGAATCTTCGACTTCAATCCGGCCATGACCGGAACTTTCAAGGAAGGCGAAAAATCCAACACCGACTTTAATCACGTCACCTATAAAGAATCGGCCATGGCCAAAATGATTCAGCAGATTCGCGCCGAGCCCAAGCTGGCCCTGAACGATGTCAATCACGGCTATGTCAGCCAGCCCCTGTACAACGGCGAGATGGCGCCGATCATGCACAACAAGGACATGATTTTCGTCATCTATAACGGCGATGGCTCAATCAAGGAGCTTACCCTGTTCACGGGCAGCAACAATATGACGAATAACCCGCGCTACAATCGCATGTTTCGCATCAACGACCAGCAGGCGATTCAGTTCATTCTGGACAACTGCGACGAGATGGCCGACGTGTTCAGCAAAGGCGGCGCGATCAAGGACATCAAGTCCAAGCCCCCGCTGCTCCTCACCTACCGCGACGGCTCGACGATGGAACTGGCGTTTACCGACGGCAAGTTCAATCCCAACGACCGCATCCAGGGTACCTTGGAACGTGCGGCGGCCAATCCCAAAGACATCGTGATGAAGCGCGCAACCCTTAGCCATTTCGTGGCCACCGACGGTGATGTGATTGAAGGCCTGCACTCGGCCATGAAGGCGCATCCCGCGATGGAGACCTTTGCGGTTCTCGATGACAAATTTCTGCCGCTCAATGAGTTCGGCAAAGGCGCCGTGCTGGCCGGCTACAACACGAGTCCTACTTTCGGCAAGTCCACGTTTGGCTTTGCCGCCGGGCTGCGCGCGCGCATCCGCGCTTTTGGCTATCAGAAGATGGCCGAAGGACGCGTCGAGACTGACTCCGACGGCCCGCCAATTTCACGCGAGCTCTGGCACGACAAGACCACGGTGCTGGAATATAGCGAAGGCGGTGTCGACTGGGTGGAAGTTTTTACGGGCAGCTTCAATCTCAGCACGAACGGCGCGAACTCCGAGCTGCAGATAAAATTTCGCCTGCCCGCCAGCTCCCCGTTTGGTCAGATGGTGCTCGAGAGCATCACCAAGGTGGCGGCCAACGAGCCAGCCTTTGCCATTCCGCTTGAGCTGGCCGTCTTCCGAAATTTTCTGGGCGACCTGCTCAGCCATAGCATCGCCGAAATTCCTGTTGAGCGCGCCGAGACTATTATGAAGGCGCTTAAGCTTGGAAAATATAACGACGCCATGAGCGACCTGCGCGAGCTGGGCAAGGAACCTACGACGTTGCACAAGAAAGCCTCTGCCGCTGAGCTTGAGGCCCGCCTGACCAAGGTAGCCAAGTTCATGGAATGGGCCGTAGCCCACGCCGAGCCCACCGCCCGCAAAGGCCTCTCGCCCCAGCGGTTTACCGCCGGCGCTTTTGGCATCGTAAATCCAACGGCCAGCCCCGGTCGCATGATTCAAGCCATGCGCTCGGCACTCTGGGATGCCGCAACTCCTAAAGACGCGCTCGAAGCCAAGGCCCGCGATGCGATGACCGCGCTGGAGCAGAAGCTGCCCACACCCAAGGAAGAAGAAAAAGACAATGCCCGCGATGGCGACGCCGCCATTGCGCGTGAGGCCGTCAAGCCCGGCGCCAAACGCCCGCCAGCCCGCAAGAAAACACCAAAAGCCGAAGAATGCGAAGGCCCGTTGCTTGATCCGGGCTTTGAAGCAGGCAATAACAACCAATGAGCCAACGTCGCAACCTCGCAGCTGCCATCGCCTGCCTGGGACTTGCAACCTGCACGCACACCGCCTCCCATGACCGCAGCCTGGCCTCAGTGCTGGCGCTGGGCGAAGAAACAATTCCCGTTGACGAAGAGCACGACATTGAAACCGTGGGTCGCATCATCGCCCAAGGCATGCAACGCTACACCCACGCCAATCGCCTCAAGAACGATTCAAGCGTGGCCACGCGAGCAGCCCACGCGAAAGCGCATGGCTGCGTGCGTGGCACCTTCGAGGTGGCAACCGATCTGCCCCCTGAGCTTCAGCACGGCATCTTTTCTGAGCCGGGCCACGTCTATCCCGCCTGGGTTCGTTTTTCGAATGGCAACTTTCAACAGCGTCATGACTTTCTGCCCGACGCCCGGGGTCTGGCCATCAAGCTGATGGAAGTTGACGGGCCCAAGCTTTTGAATGACGAGCAACATACCCAGGACTTTCTGCTTCACGACAACCGTGGCTTTCTGGTGCGTTCCGTAAAAGACGTTATCCCCTACATGAAGCTCGCAACCACGCCCGGCGGCAAAGGACTCACCTCCTTCTTCAAAGACGAGCGCACGGAACTCGACCGCGGCATCACGCCCAGCGAAATTGCCCGGCAGCTGCTGAAGTCAGCCGAGATCGGCTCCAAGGTCGCCCTCAGCCCCCTGCGCCTGCAATACTGGAACGCCCTGCCGGCCAGACTGGGCCCCAATCTGGCCGTTAAGATGACGGCCGAGCCGTGCAACAAGAACTTCGCGCCCCTGCGACTTCGCGACCTACCCGCAGTACTTGCGGATCCGAAGAACACCTACTTTCAAGTCTTGCGCGCGCAGCTCAAAGCCTACGAAGTTTGCTTCGCGATCAAAGTTCAAAAGCAGCTCGATCCAGTCACCATGCCGATTGAAGACTCCACCGTGACCTGGGATGAGACGAAGTCCCCCTTTCAGGAGGTAGCTCGCCTGCGCTTCCGAGTGCAGAACATCGATAGCCCGGCGCAGATCACCTTCTGCGAAGGCCTTTCGTTTAGCTCGTGGCACACGCTGGACGAGCATCGGCCGCTGGGCGGACTCAACCGCCTGCGTCGCGCGGCCTATCGCATGAGCTCGCGGGTTCGCCACGAGCTCAACCACACTGAGCCCGCCGAACCCACCGGAGCTGAGTCGTTTGAATAACTTCGTTACTCGAATACGCTTTCGCTGGTGATGATCTGAATATTCTCCGCCTTGAGTCCCAGCGGAAAAGCCGCGATCAGCTTGTCTTCGGCCAGCACGTCGGCTGGCTTTTCGACACCGCTGCCGTAATGAATGTCGCAGCGCTCGCTTAAGATCTGCTTCTTAAACTCCTCGGGGTCGCGGGTCACGACGACGATCTCCAGATTTTTCGGATGGACGTATTTGTGGAGCAACTCATTGACGTGCGTGAGCTTGGCATTTCTGGCCTTGGCTTGCAGTGCCGCCAGGTAGTCACCCTTGATGCCGTAGAACTCCGAGTCGATCGCGTAGCCCAGGCGGCGCTCCAGGCCCGTGGCCTGCAGCGGCGCCGTGCCCACGAGGTGGCTTTGCGTAAGCTCGAACTCCGCCTTGGTCAGCCCTTCTGCCGCCAGGTTGGTCACCTCGCGATAAACCTGTCTGAGTAAAAAACAGCCATTATCGGGCGGCGTAGGCCGTGCCCAGACCGTGAAGGCCTGCACCGTGCGCGCGGCCTGAGTGGGCTCTGACAGGAGATGACCACCGCCTGGAAAATTTTCAACATAGGAATAGGTGCCGTAGTTCAAGCCCCGCACCTCGCGCACACTCTTCATGAGCCTGCCGACAAAGGAGCGATGTTTGCCAAACGCCCACGCCGCCAGATACATGTCCGCAAAATCACCACTCGCGCGGTTAAACGGCACTGGCGCCCCCAGATGCACTCCCGTGGCGTCAAAAGGACCTTTTACAATGGTGAGCCGCAGTTCTTTTTCGGGCGTGGCTGCCGGAATTACGGCCCGGCTGGCGGTGCCACTCGGTAGTACCGCGAAAGCTGTCCTGGCGCGCTTGGCAAGCTGCGGGCTGACCACACCGGCCAGCGCCACGGTCAGGCGACGGCGCGTGAAGTTCGCTTTATAGAACTCCTTCACCTTATCGAGCGTCAGCGCGCGAAGGCCGTGCACCGATCCCTCGACCACATGGCTGTAGGGATGCCCGGCTCCGAACATCTGCGCAAAAAGGGCGGCCTTTCCCAGCTCTTCTTCGTCTTCGCGCGGACGCGATTTGGTCAGCGAGTCGACCTCTTCGGCCTTAAGGCGGTCAAACTCCGAAGCATTGAATGCGGGCGCGGTAATCATCTGCGTAAGGATATTAAACACCAGCTCGGCATCCGACTTCGAGGCGGTCACCCGAAACGAGATCTGCTCCACCTCAGAAGAGACGTCAATGTCGGCAGCCAGCGGAAACATGAACTCCTCGAGCTCAGCGCGAGAGCGCGCCGGCAGGGCCACGCCCCCTACTTTAGTAGCCAGCACGCCGCCTTCGCGTAAAAGCCTGGCGGTCATGTTGGCGAGTCCGGCAACGTCGGCCGGATCGTCCGCCGAACCCACGCGAAACGTGAGGTTAAACGCCGTAATCGGCAGATCAGAGTTCTTTTTCAAGATCAGCCGAGGCTCAGCACCTGCGAACGCGGTCAGGGAGGTGAGCAGAACTGCGGAAGCGAGCAGCAGAGTGGATTTCATTTGGATTGTCCTCATTGGCCACGTGTTCCCGACAACGTAACCGTGGTCTTGCGTGCGTCGGTCAGATAACGTTTAGCGACATTCGTGATGGTGGCGGGCGATACCTCAGCTAGGCGTTCAAAAATCCGATTCAGCACGCCTACGTCCGGCTCGAAGTTGGTGTACCACGCAATCTTGTCAGCCAGCTTTTCGGGGGTGCCAAACCAGCTGGTAACGGCGGCATTGCGAAAACGTTTCTTGGTCGCGGCCAGCCGCTCGGCCGAAGGCTGTTTTTCACGCACGCCAGCGATCGTCTTTTCGATAGCATTGAGCAGCTCGGCGCGTTTGCCTTCGCCGGCGTCGGACAGACGCAGATTGATCGTCCACACTCCGACGTCCACCGATTCATTGTAATCAGCGCCAACACTATCGAGCCATTTCTTTTCAAACCGGTATTCCTTCTGAAAATCAGAAGTCACCGAGAACAACATCTCAGCCAGCAGCCCAATGGCCGCGGCATCCGTGTCCTTGGTGGTGAAGGCGGGAACCTTATAGGCTACGGTAAGACGAGTCTGAGTCGGCTTGTCGAGCTTGACCTCGGCTTCACGCGAGCTGGTCTGCTCGGGCTCGGCCGGAATTACACTGGGTGGCAGCTCGGGGTCTTTCCAGGCGCCAAACCGGGCTTCGACGTCTTTCAGGCTTTTGTCGAAGTCGACATCGCCCACAAGAATAATGGAGACGTTGCTCGGGCGGTAATAGCGTCTGAAAAAAGGCCACACGTCTTTATAACGCTCGGTGAATTTGAGAATGTCGTCTTTATAACCCATCGTCGTGTGGCTATAAGGATGCTTTTCAAAGGCCGTGGCCATCAGCTTTTCCTCGAGTAAAAACTCGGGCTGGGCCACGTCTTTGTTGTACTCGCCCAGCACGGCGCCGGCCTCATCGCGCAGCATTTTTTCGCTGAACGCCAGATTGATGAACCGGTCGGCTTCGGCCTCGAGAATTTTGGGAAGATAGTCCGACGAAACCACGCCGTGGTAGTTGGTCATGTCGTAAGAGGTCCACGCGTTATTTTCGCAGCCCAGCCGCGTGTACAGGTCGCCGAACTCCTTGCCACTCAGGTGCTTGGTGCCACGAAACATCAGATGCTCGAAGAAGTGGGCAAAGCCGGTCTTGCCCTCTTCAACCTCGTTACGCGAGCCCACATGAACGGGCAGCTCATAAGCCACGACGTGCGGGCTGGGATACTTCACCATGAACACGCGCACGCCGTTAGGTAGCGTAACCTCTTTATGAGGCAGCGTGAGAATATCGGCGCCCGGCGTGGGTGCCGCCAGCGCGAAACTCGAAGCCAATAAAACAAGAAGCAGACCGAGAAGAATGGTGATGGATTTGCACATGGTGAAAATCTTAATCACGTTTCGAGGTAATGGCGAGAGAGAATGCGTCGCGTTATCTGGAAGTTTTAGAAAGAGTGGACCTGGTCACGTCGCCAGCGCGCCCTTGCTGGTCGACAGCCTGAAGCTCCCACTGCACCGGCGTGGGATGAACGAGCTGAACTTTGACTTGAGTGTCTTCGATATCATTGTCGACCAGGGTGGTCTCGTCGCCTTCGAACTGCTGCCAGACATGCAGATGGTAGCGCGCGGCACCTGGGACTTGACTCCAGCTGAAGTCAATAGAATCAGTTTGTTTTTGCAAAGCCTGACTTTCGGGAGCGAGGAGCTGTGGGGCGGCCAGGGTGGGCGCTGCCGAGGGTGCTTGTGAGGCGCTGGTGCCGGCTGTGGGTGGAGTGGCTGCGACTGACGTGGCTGCGGCTGACATGACTGCGGTTGGTGTGGCAGTACTGGCTGGCGCGCGCTGGTCTAAATTTGGCCGCGAGGCACCTCGGGTATCGGGGCGCGGAAAAAGGAGCGCGGCAAACTGGAGGATGGGCGCGGTTTCGGCTGCCGGGACTGCGCGAGACGCTTCGGCGATGTTTGTGATGTTGGATGCTTCGGCGGCGCGGGCCGTTCGGATTGAGTCGGACACTGCAGTCGTGTTGGACACTCCGCCTGAGATAGACGTTGCAGTCGTAATGTTTGTTCCGGTTGTATTGGGTGTTGCAGTTGGGTTGGACGCCCCAGTTGGGTTAGGCGCTCCGGCTGGGTTGGACACAACGGTTGAGTTGGACGTTCCGGTTGGGTTGGACGCCCCAGTTACGAGCACTGCCCCGTGAGCCACACCCCCAACGCCTACGATCCCGTTAGCCCCCGAGCGGCGCTCAGCTGCCGGCGAGCAGGACGCCGCATTCTGGCGCCACCGAGGCTCGATGCCCATTTTAATAAAGATACCGACGAACATGACGAAGGCGATGATCGAGAAGCCGCCAAAGCAGCCGCCGAGAAGTAGCACGATCCGACGATCTTTTACTCGAAGCAACGCAATCTCCACCCTTACTTATCGTCGGAATGGGGCTTAAATCATGGTCGCAGCCAGGGAGGATTTGCCGGAATCCACCCACCCATCGCCTCAAGCCGATTCAATCCCAGGTACTTTTTTGCCTGGCTATAGTCCCTCCCCCACGAAACCACGCGCGAAAACGCCAGCGCGTCCCAAAACTTCCCTATGCGCTGCCCGCGCCGGGCACCCGTGATTTGCCGCGCCAGCAGGCCGGTCAACGCGCGCAGGTACCGTTGAAAACCCCGGCGAGTCCGGGCGCGAACCAAAAGATGAATGTGATTGCCCGAGTTTGCAAAGTCATAGACTCGAACTTCACTGGGTCCGGCCAGCGCAAACACCAGCTTACGCACCATTCGTCCATTACCCGGCGCAAGCAGCGACCAGCGACCTTTGGCCCGCGTCGAGCGCAGCACCAGATGCATTGGCCTTTTGGTATCGACGGGCCGAGCCAGCTTGCGCCTGCCTTTTCTGATATCGCCGCCGTGCTGGAGGCGGGTAGCGAAGCCAGGCAGTGTAACTTGACGTGCTTTCATTGGCCGACATTTGCAATGAAAATACATAAAGTCGAGACCTTTGCGCCAGGGCAATGTTATTTATTTTATTTGGAGCAATCCTGTCTGGCGCATGTAACTCATCCACACCCAGCAAGATTCGAAATTCGCCCCCCCCCCTGGCGTCAAATTGTAAACTTGAGCGAGCTGCCCAAAGCGAACCCCCCAAACTTGTGACTTAAACGAAAGAGCCGTATACTTCGAATCATGCAAAAGCAGGAATTACGCGTGATTGAACACGGGCCACAACCCGGATGTTGCACTCGGCCCGCCAGCTTTGCCATGGACAGCGCTTTGATTTGTCTGGTGCTGATCATTGGTATTGCCGGGAGCATCATCATTTTCTGGAGAGCCCGCACAACCAGTTTCCTAAAAATTGCCGTGAAACTTTTGGTACTCACTCCGCTGACATTGGCCATCATAGCTTGGGGTAATTTTGAAATTGCCAATTTAGCGCGTCATCGGCAACTAATGGCCAGCAAAAAACTCAACTCTTCGTTGGAATGCGC
>JBBRLF010000209.1:0-9216 GCA_038231515.1 candidate division WWE3 bacterium | reverse complement strand
AGCTGGCACTGGCCGCTGAGGGGCGCAGCCTGACCGTACTGAAAGACCTATTGCAGAAGGCGACGTTGCATAAGACCCAGGCCGAACAGGGGTATCGTGATGCCGTTGCCGAGGTGGGCCGTCAAAAAGACCGCAAGAGTTCCCTGCCCACCGAAATTGACCAAGAGCAGGGCGGGCGAAACGGTGCCGAGCGCTATCGCGATCAGGAATGCGCAGCACATTACTATGTTCGCACGGGCGAACGCACGGTTGGTGGAGGATCAAGATTATGATTACGGTCATTGTATTGTTGTTAGCGTTGGTAGCACCACAGGGCAGGGCCGCAGGGATCTACGACCCCGAAATCGCCCAGATGCGCGAGCATTTTGGCGCTTATATCAAACAGAGTGAAAAAAACATCCAGGCTCTGACACGGGTTTCGACGGCTTATGAACGTGTTGGCGATGCCATGGAAAGCGTGGTTAACGTCAAGCATCAGCTGCAGGGGCGCTGTGCCACGCAGACCAAGGAAAGGCTCGTCGACTGCCTGGGCCGTCAGTTTTCGGCCATCACGCTGCTGGCACTCTATGTGCGTCACGGCAACGAGATCATGGACGACTCCATCGCTGACGTTAAAGAAGCCGGCCGAATTCTGGGCCAGAACGTAAGCCACCATGTCGCTAAGTTTGAGTCGATTGCGGACAACTTCAAGCTTTGGCGAGATATAACGATCCCTCTATTGAAAAAACAGTTTGAGGCCGATCGCACAACCTTGGCTCAGGTATACGGCGCTGAGTTCGTTGCAGATTACCGGATTAATGCCCAGGTGCATGCCGCACGCAACGAGGCCGCACTGCTGGCTCAGGAAATCGCCCATGCTGGCGAAGCAATTGTCCTGCGCGGCGATAAGTTACTGGCAGAGCACCGTCTGGCGCACGCCAAGTTCACGTTGCAAAGCATGCGCTGGTTGCAGTCAAATATTCCGAACCTCTGGTCTGCCATCGACCCGGCTGTGAAACATGACGAACGGGTGGTTCGCCTTATGAAAACCGCGGCTGAAGACTTTTCGAGGTCGGTCGCGGCCTACGAAAGTAAAATTGAAAAACGGGACCCACTGGCCGAGCGGGCCCAGGCCCTGGCGCTGCTTAAAGTTCGGGTTGCCGAAGCCATTGTCTCGCCTCACGACCGCGAAGCCTTTGGCAATCTGTTCGCCAGTATCTCGACCAGCAAGGATGTCTTTACCGAAACACTCATCGAGCGCGGCTTTGTCTGGCTGGCAGCGGTGAAGCAATGATGAAGCTTGTGGTATGGATGCTGCTGGTCGCCCTTGGTCTGGAGCCCTTCGCCGTAATTGCAGTAGCTAACTCCGAAGCTGAAAAAACTGTCCACGCTTATCGGGAAAAGGCCGAGCAGGAGGCTAATGACGACGGCGTGCGCGAGCATAGCGATGCCCGCTCGTACCACGCGGAATATACCGACCGACAAGGCGTTCAGCATTCGCTGGACCTTCAGCGCGAGGTTCAGTCGCTGGGTGCCGACGGCCACTTTGCGTTACATGACAATTTCCACGTCACGATTCGAGACATCCCGCCACCACACGAGGCACGCCTGGGAACCTCAGGGAGTAGCACTGACCATGCGGCTCCCAATGAGTCCCAGGCCCAAGCCGAGGCGAGCGGCTACGACCGGGACTTCGAGAAGTTGCGTCAGTTCGGAGCTTCGATGGCCGCGGTGCCGCCCGAACCTCATAAGGAAGACGGCGAATCACGCCGCGAGCTGGAAACAGAAGAGACCCGTTTAAGAAGTGCGGCGGCTGAGGGTGCGCGAATCAGTCATGAGCTCAATAGTCGCACTGCGGCTGCAGCGGGCAAGGTGGATCGGCTTACCTCAGACTTCACGCCACCATTGCCAGAGACTCTTGTAAACCTGGGGCCTGACTTTTCGGCAGCCATACCAGCGCCGTATAGTCCGCACGCAGCAAGAGATGCGGTCAAAGCCAGCTTGGCCTTGCGTGGGCAGGCCGGTGCGCAGCAGCTCATAGGAGCTGTCGATGAGGCGCTGCTGTTCGGTGTTGTGTATGAGCTTCAGTCGGCGCTTGAAAGTGGCTTTACTCGCATTTCAAGCTTTGTCGCCGCCCATCGCGAGGGGCTTCAGGCGGGCGCAGAGCTTGCGGTAAATGTCGCGGTATTGGGGTTTCCAGTCCTTGCAGTGAGCTGGAACCTCGCAAATCTGGTTTCGATGGCTATTAATAAATCGACGCTCTTTGGGACGCCGGCGAATTCCTCGTGGGATTTCATGTTCGTTGCCTTGGGCGCGGTAATTCCGGCTGCGGATGTATTGCGGAGTGCGAAAGTACTGGATTCGGCGGTAAGAGTCGGGGGGCGAGTTGTGAGTTTCACTCCTGCAGAGGCGGTACTTCATTTCAATAAGCACGCTCATAAATTTAAAGCACTATTTGGTAGAGTGACTTACGACCTGGCAGATTATCTAGTTGATGCGAACCGCCTTATGAAATCCGGAAGATACGTTGAGGAAGTTAATGGTTACGTCCAGCCAATCAAGGGTGCAATTCCGGCGCAGGTAGAATTCCTTGGGCTGGATGCAACCAAGTTACGCATTACTACGTTTCACCCAAAGGATTTAGCGGACTTTTACGAGAGAGTACCAAGATTGAGAGGGACGTTATGAGAATTGCAAGGATTGAAATTACCGATTCCGATGCCCGCGAAGCCGAAGTGACGGTTACAGATGGCATGTACCTGGTCACTACCTTTTCATGTCCCTGTATGTGGAAGGTTGGCGACGTTTTGCGTCGTCCCATCATTGCCTTCATGGCCTCAGAAGTTGTTTCGGTATCGCCTCAGGCGGTATATGCCAAGAAGAAGCCCAGCGCAGGATACTATGACCAGGACGTTGTGGCCAAAGTTCTGGACTCCAAAAAAGGTATTGCGGCTATAGGCGAAGTTCTACTGCGAATGCAGCTGCCATTTTCAGATGAAATTGCCGATGGTGATTTTGTAAAATTCATCGCAGGCAGATTGGATCTACCTCTTTAGCTCGAAGTAGCCTGGCTGGCGGTCGACCCCAGCATCACCACGCTATAGGCCACCGCGGTGCGCGATCCTGGGTTTCCATACGAATGTTTCTGATCGCCCCGAAACACGATTACGTCACCTGTCGTCAGCCGCCACTTCTCACCCGATACTGAAAGTTCAATCTCACCTGTTTCACAGGTCAGATACTCGCGAGTGCCGGTGCGATGCGGGATTCCACCCATGCGTGCGCCGGGCGGCAGCTCCATGCGGTCAAGTTCCATGCTCTTGATGCTTTCAGGCAGCAGCTTGCGAATCAGCACCTCGCCGCGCTTCTTTACTGAAATTTCCGCCGCCTTGTACAGGCGACACTGCGCACGTGGGGGGCTGAGGAGCTCTTCGATCGACACTTGCAGGGCGGCGGCCACCTTGATGAGCACACTGACGGTGGGATTGCCCGAGCCCGATTCCAGATTTGCCCAGGTGGGCCGGGGCACGCCCGAGAGCTTTGAGAGTTGTGCTTGTGTCAGGTTGCGGGCTTCGCGCAGCTGTCTGAGATTGCTGGCGATATTAGCTGCGGCTTCATCTGGCATGATGAGGGATTAGCAATTTGATAATACAATGTCAATACGGACGATATATAAACATAGGCCGCTTATGCTCAAGTCAGAAAAGAGGTCCTCTATGAACGTCAAAAACAAAGCAGTTCTTATTACGGGTGCAAGTCGTGGCTTGGGGCGGGCGCTGGCCCTGGAGTTTGCCCGCGCTGGTGCGCGCGTGGCGCTGGTGGCACGTGATGCAAGTTCGTTGCAGCAAGTCGTAGCCGAAATTGAAAAGCTGGGAGGCGTCGCCTGGGCCATTGCCGGTGATGTGGGCGACAAAAATGCGATCTACCCCATTCTGGGGCAGGCCGCCGAGCTTGCGGGCTCAATCGACATTCTCATCAACAATGCCAGCACCCTTGGCGCAGTGCCACTGCGCTCGTTGCTCGATACGGACTGCGAGGCCTTTGAGCACGCCCTGGCGGTGAATACGCTGGGCCCCTTTCGTTTGGCGAAGGCTGCTCTTGGTTCGATGCTTGTGCAAGGTCAGGGGCTGGTCATCAACATCTCGTCAGATGCCGCGGTGGAGGCCTATCCCAACTGGGGCATCTACTCAGCCTCAAAGGCTGGGCTCGACCAGCTGACCCGGGTGTGGGCTGCTGAGCTGCAAGGCAGCGGCTTGCACGTGATTAGCGTTGACCCCGGCGAGATGAATACGAAGATGCACGCCGACGCCATTCCCGAGGCCGACCCTCGCACGCTCAGCGACCCCCACGACGTTGCTGCCCGCATTTTGAAGTTGGTCGAAGGAGGTAGTTATGAAGTCCGCCAGCTGGCCGCGCGACAATCCGCTTGAAGAGCGCCTTCTGGTCATCGATGCCAGGCAGCAAACTTATGTCGACTCACGAATCAAAGATCTGTCCCATCTACTCAACGCGAACGACTTACTTGTCGTAAATGACGCAGCAACTTTGCCGGCGTCGCTACAGGCCGGTGAAGTTGAGCTGCGACTACTGGCGCGCGAACAAGACGGCGCGTGGCGTGCGGTCTTGTTTGGCGCAGGCGACTGGCGCACCGCCACTGAAGAGCGCCAGGCGCCACCGAAGTTCGTGGTGGGTGAGCGGCTGGTCATTGCCGGAGCAGCTGGTGCGACGGCGGGGTTCTATGCGCAGGTCGAGCGGGTTGCAGCTCAATCGCCACGTCTGGTCACGGTGCGTTTTAATCTTGAGGGCGCCCCGCTCTGGTCTGCCCTTTATAAATACGGGCAGATGATTCAGTATGCTTACCTTAAGTGCCAGCTCGACAGCTGGTCAACGCAGACCTCATATAGCTCCAGGCCCTGGGCCGTCGAAATGCCGTCGGCGGGCCGCCCTTTAAGTTCAGGCCTGCTGCTTGCGCTAAGGCGAAAGGGCGTTGCGCTTGCCGCGGTCACGCACGCCGCTGGCATATCTTCGACGGGCAGCCCCGTGCTGGATGGTCTGCTGCCCCTGCGTGAGCGTTACGATATTCGGCAGCGCACGATTGACGCGATTATCGAAGCACGAGCAAGGGGCGGACGAGTTCTTGCCGTGGGCACCTCGGTAGTGCGTGCGCTGGAGGGCTGCGCGCAAAATCACGACGGAAGACTTGTGGCGGGCGTCGGCGAGACCGAGCTGGTGTTGGGCCGGGAGGTGCCGGGTCGGCTGGCGCGGTCACCGATTTTTGATGGTCTGCTTTCGGGCATGCATGAGCCCAGTGAATCGCATTATCTGCTGCTCAAAAGCTTCGCACCAGCGCATATGCTCGACCACGGGCTGCGCGTGGCCAACGAGCTGGGATATCTGATGCACGAGTTCGGCGACTCCTGCTTGATTCTGTCGTGACACAAGACCCGCTGCAGTAGCCGCAAAGCGGCTATCGTCACTGGTGGATTATCTTAAAAATAGTTTGCGCAATTCCAGATAGTCATTACGCTTGCCTGGTTAATTGAATTCCAACTTTGATTCAAGGAGGATCAATATGAAGACCAAGGTATGGTCGACCAGCGTTTTTGCGGCAACGGTAATGGCATTTGTGGGATTTTCAGTGGCTGGCTGCGGTGGCTCCCAAGCTGATCCAAATCATTCCAGTAACGCAAATGCGGATCTCTTGAAGGACGGAACGCCCAATGGCTTACCGTCGAATTTTAAGTCGACACCGGGTGGAGCTGACGTCATTACCCTTGCGGCGCGGTATGTAGCGGTGAGAGAAGATGACTCAGATAACTCGGTACCCACCCATGACGATGCCCAGACGCTGATGACAAACGTTTCCGCGGTCTGGTCGCAGTGTAACGTCAGATTTATTCTGGATGAGTATCTTTCGCCGGTCGCGGATGGCACGAAGCTTCTATTCAACCCCGCCAACCAGTCCGAGCTTGATGCGCTGCGGGCAGCGTATGACGACGGTACGCACATCGTCTATATTGCCACTGGCAAATGGAATCGTAAGGGGGGCGACCTGGGCAACGATGGTAGCAATGGCTGGTCTACCGTTCCCGGAATGAACCCGCAAGGCACGGTTATCGAAGCGCGGGTAGCGAAGAATACCTTGCTGGTGTCGCATGAGACGGGGCATCTGTTTGGCGGGCTTCTGCACGTCAACGGCTCTGACCAGCTGATGAATCACTTTGTAACTCCGCAAACGACAAGGCTATCGCAAAGCGAATGCAAAGACGCACGCGCCACGGTTCAAAAATACAATATGGCCTGGCTGCGTTAATGAGTGTGCCGCCTGAAAGCAGCAGTAACACGGCTGTGGCTTTCAGGCGGTAGTTCGGCAGGAGAGTGACAATGAAAAAATCCGATCTTAGCTTCCTTTATTTATTTTTCCTGGGTGCGCTTGCGGTGGCCTTGGCCCTGTCGGGCTGCGCGCGCAGTGGGCCGGCAGCGAGCGAAGTCTCAGACGCCAATCTGGTAACGGCAGGGGCAACTGCTCCGCGGGCCATTGGTGACAGCACACTTCAGTTTACGGTTACCCCTCGCAGTTTACTGGCAAGTTCAGAAGCCGCCACTGATGATGGAGCGCTTATCTTGGGACTGCCCATGTCTTTGCTGGGCAAGCAGAATATTTTTGGCGGCGTGATTACCAAGGTGTCAGATCGCAATAATGAAGATCTGGGCATGCTCAAGCTTACCGATCTGCCGCCGGTACCCGTCATTCCCAAGCTTGAAAAAGACAAGGACGGTAAAACGCAGCTAGGCCTATATGGCTGTGTTTCAGGCTGCACGCCTGAAAAGGAAACCGAGCTGCTCGTCACGCTTCCGGTTTTGTCGGTAGACGACACCAAGCAGCTGGTGATGCTCGACCTGTCGGCAGTGGGCCGCGATCTCGATTTGATTGGTATGCTCGACCCCAAGGGGCAGGCGACCAAGCTCAAGACGCGAAGCGCGCGTACGGTTGCGGTCGACTACTCGCAGTCCACGCTGGTCTTTGACGTCGAATCTCATATGGTCGCAGTCAATGCTGCCGAAGGCGACGCGTTGGCGCCCGAAACCGTCTTCACCACTCGCTGGTATCTCAAGCTGAATTCGGTCACCGACCCCGGCTTCGTGTCCCGGGCGCCAGTCGCGGCCGCCGGTTTTTTTCAAACGCAACGCGGTTCAGAAGCGAAGATCACTCGCTTTTCGAACAACGCCGGGCCGATTAAATATTACCTCAAAGACATTCCAGCTGAATTTCAGCCAAGTTTTGCGGCAGCTTTTGAAGGGTGGAACACCGAGCTGCAAGCAGTACTGGGCAAGAAGCTGCTGAGCTATGAGTTTGTCAACGCCGATGATCCGCGCAGCAAGCTGCTGGTGCCGGGCGACGTGCGCTATAATATCGTGGCCTGGGACCTGGTGAATCGCGCGCCGTACGGCGGTCTTGGCCCCTCGATAGCCGACCAATTTACGGGCCAAACCTTTGCGGCCAACGTCTTGATTCAAGGGCCGCATATCGTCGATATGTATCGCAAGTGGTTTACGACAGGAGAAAGCGTGCACTCGTTGACGACGCTGGGTATGGCCGATGCGGCAGAGCAGCTGCTGCTAAAAACCAAACGTGAACTCCAGGCGTCGCTTGCAGCATTGAAGTCAGGAGCGCTGACCGCTGGAAAAATTGAACTTAAGCTTGGCCACAACCTGGCGTTTCGAGTGGCTTCGCAGCGGCCGGAGCTGGAAGATTCCCTGATGGATCGCGACGACTTCGATGCGCTTCCCGACGGCGAAACTTTTGAAAGCTATATGCCAGGTTACTTTCAAGACATGCTGACCCATGAGCTGGGTCACAACCTTGGTCTGCGGCATAACTTTCGTGGTACCCTGGGCGCAGCTCAGGGCGCACCTGCGCCGGGGCGCGTGTCGCGATCAATCATGGACTATATGGGACGCGACTACCGCTACTTTGACCGCGTTGGTGATTACGACCGTATGGCGATTGCCTATGGCTACGCGGGGCTGGAGCCCCAACACCATGACTGGTTTTGCACCGATGAGGACACGGGCGCTGCCGCTAAACCTCAGAGCTCGGCGGAGTGCTCCAAGGAAGATGCCACCGACGATCCCTTTTCTTTCTTCGAGGCCAATCTGACTCGTTCCATCTCGTTGCTGCTCAACCGCAGTCAGCCTACGGCACCTAACTGGACCGTTGAGGACATGAAGACGATGCTGACCACGACGATCAGTGGCTTGCTGAACTACGCGGCCTCGGCCGAAAAAACGGGTAGTCAGTGGACAAACTTTTTTAACAAGGGCGATCGCCCGCTGGCTCCAGCCCAGGTAAAAGGCTATGTGCTGGCCAGAATCAATGCGCAGCTTTGCGACGCCAGCATTCAAGAAGTGCTGGCCCGCAAACAGTCACAGGCGGCACGCGACGCCACGAGCAGAAATATCTCAGAGCTCAAAGCCAAGGTGGCCGACATTGCCAAAGAATATAATATTTTCAGCTCTGCTGATTTTGGCTGTCCGTAACCAGTGGACCGGTCCACTGACGCAGGCCAAGCTCGAGTGTGTCAACCGTGGTGAAGCCCGCGGCCTTGAGCAGCTCGGCTGCGCGCTTGGAGCGAAAGCCCAGCGCGCAGTAGACGCGAATGGGCTGTGATTTAGGCAGCTCAGGCCACTGGTTGTTGTCGAGCTTTTGTACGGGCCAGTTCAGGGCATGAGGAATATGGCCGGTTTGCCATTCGTCGGGCGAACGCACGTCGAGCCACAGCGGCTCGGTACCGGCTGCCGTGACAGCAGCGACTTGCACCGGGACGTGCACGGGGCTGTCGAGGTGAATCGCGGCTTTGGGCTTGGAGCACACCAGGCAGTCAGTCCGCTTGGTCAGCCGAAAGCTTGAGAGCTGATGGGTGCGTGCATCGAAAAACGAGAGGGTGGTCTCTGGCACGGCATAGTCGCGCAGCACACATTGGATAGCCTGTAATGCCTGCAAGCTGCCAATCACGCCAACTACCGCACCCAGTACGCCAGATTCGGCGCAGTTGGGAATGGCTGCAGCTGGTGGCTGCGGATACAGGCAGCGATAGCTGGGCCCGTGGACTCCCGCGAGCTGGGCCTGCGTCAGTGGCCCGGTCCACTGGTAACGCACAGCCAAAATCCGCAGAGCTGACACTAGTCTAGTCTTTGGCAATGGCGGCCACCTTGGCTTTGAGCTCTGAGATAATT
>JBBRLF010000208.1:0-9230 GCA_038231515.1 candidate division WWE3 bacterium | reverse complement strand
CTGCTGGCCAACGCCCGTCGCCCCCTGGCTCGCATCGCAGCCACTCGCGCGCCTTTTGAAGCCAAAGACATCCTCAAGGAACGCGGCTACAACTGGGATGCCAACGCCAAATGCTGGCACAAAACGCTGTTTCAAGAAGATCTGGCCGCCGAGGTGGCGTGGAACGAAGCAGCCGTCTATAAGGGCGCGTTCGGCGGACGAACCGAAGAGATTGCCGTCGCCGACAACTTCAAATCTTAAACAGCTTCTTCAAGGCGCCCAGCGCCTCGGGGTCATACTCGCCAGTCTTGATCAGATTGGGGATCGCGTCTTGTGGTTTGGAACCGGGCCCCTCAGGCCCGCTTAACACCAGATTACAAAAGCCATTGGCGACAGCGACGATCTTGGCCATGGGATGAACCCGCAGCCGACTTAACTTCTTGGGATAGCCCGTACCCAGATTATTCTCGTGATGCTGCAGCACGATTTCGAGAATGTCGGTAGGGATGCTGGAGACGGTCTCCAAAAAGCGCACGCCACGCACCGGATGCTCTTCCAGCAGCGCGACCTCGTCGGGCTTGAGCTTGTTCTTGGGCTTGAGCAACAGCTCCTGGGAAATTTCGCGCTTGCCGATATCGTGCAGCAGCCCGCCGGTGGCAAGTTTGAAGATATTGGCCGTATTCGTCCAGCCCATCTCGCGCGCAATCATCACGCAGTAGGCGCTCACCGCCACCCCATGCGCATAAACGAAGTTACTTTGGCCGTTAAGGGGTGCGAGCAGCCCCATCGCATGCCGATCATCGGTCAGTAGACCGATAGTCGTATCCACGAAGCTCTTGGCCGTGCCAAACGTGATCTCGTTCATCTCGTTGAAAAAGATCAGCTCCAACGTCAGATCGCCCAGATGACAGAGCTCGCCCAGCTCGCGTTCGACGGCCTGGTTGGGCGTCTCGGGCTTTTGCCGCAGGCCCACGTACTTGAGAAAGTCCTCGCGCCGCAGATACAGGCTGACGATCTTGCGCTCTTTGTACTTCGCCAGACGCTCAGGCGTCAGGTCTTCGCCTTTATTGGCCAGCTTGATGTATTTCTTTTCAGACAGGCGAATATAAATATCGAACGGAATCTCGTGTCCCTCACGAAACTCTTCAATGCTGACTTCGACGTACTCCGTAGCCTCAGTCATATGAGACCAGGATATCAGAAATTATTTACTGGGGCAGTACAAGATCGCAATCGGGAATTGCCGGGTGCTGGCGGGGGCGGCGGCGTCGACGGCATCCTTCCAGGGGCAGAAAGCTTTCTTGAGCTCGGAATCGGGCTTATAGCGGTTCCGGGCCACGTTAAAGAGGGCGATCGGGTTGATGCTCCGGGCCTTCTGCAGATAGGCAATGAGATTGCCCAGTTCGGCCTGGCCCGGCACATCCGGGGTTGACTGCAGTCGCTGCAGCTCGGTGACCAGCCAGTCAAAGTACTTGCTCATCGAGTCCAGGCTCATATCCGACATGATGGGAATCATGTTGGCAACGGCCGTGGACATCACCAGCAACGACTGGTGCGCGGGTGCCGGTTCTTCGGTGTGCTTCTCCATCCGGTCTTTCACGTCGCAGATGAAGAGTTTGGCCTGACCCAGGATGCGGCTGTCTACCGGTCCGCTGGCAACTCTATGAGCCTGCGCCAGAGCTTCTGGTCCGCAGTCCATCTCTTCGGCGGTCTTTTTATTGGGCGTTTCAAAGGGGGTAGGGCTCCAGAACCGGTCGGCAGGTCCGTCAGGAGTCTTGGAATCGGGCTTCTTATTTGGATCCTGGACGGAGTTTGGCGGCTGCTCCTGCTTCTTCTGGTCGTCCTGCTTCTTCTGGTCGTCCTGTTTCTTCTGATCGTCCTGCTTCTTCTGGTCGTCCTGTTTCTTCTGATCGTCCTGTTTCTTCTGATCGTCCTGTTTCTTCTGATCATCTTGCTTGGTCTGATCGTCGGACTGGTCGTCTTTTTTCACGGGCTTGTCGCCAAAGTTTTTGTCTGCGCCAAAGTCATCGCCGTTTTTCGGACCGGCTTTTTTGCTGGAGTCTTTATTGGCGTCTTCCGGAAGCGCGACGTTTTCGGCGGATTTTTTGGCGTCTTCAGCCTTCTTGTCGTCTGCGGCCTTTTTGTCATCCGCGGCTTTCTTGTCATCCGCGGCTTTTTTTGCATCAGCCGATTTTTTGGCGTCAGCCGCTTTCTTGGCATCGGCAGCTTTTTTTGCATCCGCCGCTTTTTTGGCGTCAGCCGCTTTCTTCGCGTCAGCTGCTTTCTTGGCATCAGCGGCTTTCTTCGCTTCTTCAGCCTTGGCAGCATCTCCGGCCTTCTTGGCTTCGTCGGACATATCTTGCGGGGACATATTCACGTGAAGCCCGATATAATCGCATTCGGCCTCGGGCGCGAGGAACACTTTGGCCGACCAGTCCTGGTCTTTATCGCAGGCACCCTCGAAAAATTTCTTGTCGCAGCGGTAGCTGTGAATGCCCCAGCGAGCCAGGTGGAAAAAACTCACGAACATATAGTCGCGGGCCACGCGAATCTGCTCGCCCAGCAACGCGAGCTTGCTGTCGAAGCAGGCATCAGTGACTTTGGCTCCGCAAACCTCTTGAGCCGCCAGTCTAATGAAGTGCTTGCTCTTGGTTTCCTTTTCCGTTTCGGCCAGGTCTGCAAAAATTTCGGCGACCGACTCATCCTCGCGCAGCTCGAAAGCGCGATCGATGAGCTTGATCATGTCGTCCATGCCGTACTTGTAGCAAAGTACCCGGCGAACGACTTCCTTATTGTTCCGGTCGCAACGTGGGCCAATGGCGGCTCGAACAACAGGCGACATGTTCTGGAGTGAAAATTTATAGGCCGCGCGCGATTCCGTGCCCGAGTCGTTCATGTTTTTGAGGAAACATTTTAAGTCGGCGCCGCAGGCCTTTACCTCGTCATTAACCAGCTTTTCAGCTGCCGGTCCCATCGAGTAAGCCACTGTTTCCCTTTTGCTGCCATTGGGAGCAACGGAAACCGCCTTTTTAGGTGTCGGTGCTCGCGAGGTATTCGACGATTTCTTTGGGCCAGCAAAGCCCGAAACCGAGACCAACATCAGGGAAACCAACGACAATAGAGCAACGCGTGTAATCATCATAAGCGCGCCCAAGATACATTAATTGACTATTTAAGTCAACTAATGGCGCTTCCGCCCCGCTGCCTTTTGTAACGCACTGAAATTGTTCTAGTTTAACTCTGTGCTTTTAAAAATTTACGGCACCGCGTCCTTTTTAAGTTTTATTTTTGCTTCAGCCGATCTATTAAGTAATCAATCGTTTGATTAATAACTAGGAGCCATATGACGGCGCTACTGTTTCTTCTGCTTCTTCATCCCCTCACCGCTCGGGCTGATGCGGGCCTTACGCTTGCTGGCGCCTTAAGCGAGGCGCATACCCACAGCCCCGCGCTGGCGAAAGCGAAAGCGCTTTCCAGTGAAGCCGGCTGGCGCAAGCTCGACGCGCTTGCTGGCAACCTGCCCAAGCTTTCGGCTTCGGCGAATCACTTCTTTGATGAAAAATATCAGACGCTCAATATCAACTTCGGGGGCGCGCCCATCACGTTTCCCGAGATCTATCCCCAGACCACGATTAGCCTCAATGCCAGCTGGACGGTCTTTGACGGCTTTAGCACGCCGTTTGCGTTTGCCGCGGCAAACCTCAACAAGGCCGCCGCCGACCTCGACCTTGCGCGCGCCGAAATTACCCTGGACTCGGACGTTCAGCTGCGCTTTTACCAGGCGCTGGGCGCCCAGCTGCTGGCCAACGTGGCCGAGCAAAATCTCAAGACCCTGCAAGACCATCTGCAGAAAACCCGTGACCTGCTCAACCGCGGCAAATCGACCAAGTTCGATACCCTGCGCGTCGAAGTGCAGCTGGCCGAAGCCGGCCCCGACAAACTTGCAGCCGACGACAACGTGGTGCTTACGCGTCAGGCCCTTTCCGTGGCCATGGGACTCGATAGCGACGACCGGCCACTCACCGGCCTGCTGCCCGTTCCGTCGCAGCTCGCAACACCCGAGCTCAAACCCGACGCCTCCGCGCGCAGCGATATCCAGGCGCTGCTCGATCGCGCTGCGGCCGCCGACAAGCTGCATGCCGCGGCCCTCGGCACTTCCTTGCCACGCGTAAGCCTGGGCGCCGAAAAACAGTATTACAACAACACCGACAAGTCGCTGAACTTTGGCAACTCGGCCGTGTTTCGCGATGCCTATAACGTGGGAATCTTTCTGACGTGGAACCTTTTTGACGGCGGCGCCCTGCTTGCCCGGCAGTACGAGACGGTATACCAGCGCGAGCAGGCCGAAAGCCAGGCGCGCATGGCCGTGCTGCACGCCCCGCTCGATATTAAAACCTGGAACCGGCGCCTGCTCTATAATATCGCGCTTTACGGCGCGCGTCTGCGGGCCATCGAAAGCGCTGAAGAAAGCGTGCGCCTGGCCAAGCTCAGCTACGGGGCCGGTACGCGCACCAGCACCGATGTACTGGACGCCGAGCTCGATCTCTTTAGGGCACGCGCCGGTGTGGTGCGCGCGCAAGTGGACACGGCCGAAGCCCGCCTGAATCTGGAACTGGCGCTGGGCCGGCATCTTTAAAAAAAGGGAATGCAGATGAAACTAACTAAAAAGAACAAACTCGTCCTGGCCCTCGCAAGCGCCGCTTTGGTGTTTGGCACCTATTTCGTGTACCAGCACTTCGTTTATGTCTCCTCTGACGACGCCCAGGTGGGCGCTCATGTCGTCATGCTGTCTTCGCGCGTGAACGGCACGATTCTGAAAGTGCTCGTGGATGAGAATCAGAAGGTGAAAGCGGGTGACACTCTGGCGCAGATCGATACCTCTGATTACTCCAACGCCTCGCAGGCCGCCCAGGCCCAGGTGGCTTCGCTCGAAGCGCGTTATAAAGAGGCCGAGGTCAACTTTCATCGCGCCGTGGATCTGCTTCGCGAGCAGGCCATTCCACGCGAACGCTATGACGAAGCGCAGGCCTCTTTTAAAGAGCTGAGCGCCAAGCTCAAAGCCGCGCAGGCGCAAAACGACCAGGCCAACCTGAACGTGAGCTACACCAAAATCATCGCACCCAACGACGGTACCGTGGCCCGCAAGTCCGTCGAGCCCGGACAGTTCGTTCCGGCGGGACAAGCTCTGTTCGGTTTTGTCGCCTCCAATGAACGCTGGGTGACGGCGAATCTCAAGGAAACCGAGATGTCCGAGGTGCACATCGGCCAGCACGTGCGCATTGACATCGACGCGCTGGCGGGCGAACGCTTCGAGGGCGAGGTCGAAAGCATCAGCCCCAGCACGGGCGCGATTTTCAGCCTGCTGCCGCCCGACAACTCCACGGGCAACTTCACCAAGGTCGTGCAGCGCGTGCCGGTGCGCATCAAGCTCACCAATCTCAAGCCCGTCGATATTGAACGCCTGCAGGCCGGGCTTTCGGCCGTGGTCGGAATTCGAGTACATTAACTATGAACGCGGTAGCAGCGCCACCGATGTCGACACGCAACAAGCTGCTCGTGCTGACGGCAGTGATGGCCTCGCTACTCGAGATCATCGACACGTCGATCGTCAATGTCGCCGTTCCGACCATGATGGGCAACCTGGGCTCGACGCTTGACGAGATCAGCTGGGTCATCACCGGCTATATCATCGCCAACGCAATCGTCCTACCCATCTCGAGCTGGATGAGCGCTCAGATCGGTCGCAAGGTCTACTACACCACTTGCATTATCCTGTTCACCGCCGCTTCAGTGGCCTGCGGCATGGCGCCCAATCTGCCCACGCTGGTGGTCTTTCGGGTTCTGCAAGGACTTGCCGGCGGCGCGCTGCTGCCCACCTCGCAGGCGCTGATCTACGAGTCGTTTCCCAAAGGCCAGGCCGGCATGGCCAGCGCCATTTACGGCATGAGCGTCATGATCGGACCCACGATTGGTCCGACGCTGGGCGGCTACCTGACCGACACCTTGGGCTGGCGCTCGATTTTCAACATCAATCTGCCCATCGGCATCGTCGTGGCCTTTCTGTCATTTCTCTTTGTCGAAGACGTCGGCTTTGACCCCGAGGCCCCGAAAAAAGTCCCCGAGCCGGGCGCCAAGCGTCGCAGCTTTCTCAAACCCAAGTCCGAACGCGTGCCAGTCGATTCGATTGGCCTGGCCCTGCTGATCACGGCCGTAGGTTGTCTGCAGTTCGTCTTGGAACGCGGCAACGCCGAGGACTGGTTTGACTCCAAGCTGATCACCTTCTGCCTCATCGCCGGCGTGGCATCGCTGGTCGGCCTGATCTGGTGGGAGCTGCATACCAAGCATCCTATCTTGCAGCTGAAGCATTTCAAAAATCCAATTTTTCGCAGCGGCGTCATGCTGATGAGCATTCTGGGAATCATGCTTTACTCCATCATGTTCATCATTCCGGTTTTCGTCAGCACCATACAAGGGCTGACCGCCACCCAAACCGGCGAGCTCTTCATTCCGGGCGCGCTGGCCAGCGCGTTCATGATGCCCATCATCGGCAAACAGCTGCGCATACGCGACCCGCGCACGCTGATCCTTATTGGTTTTCTGTTGCTCTGGGTGGCCGTGATCATGATCGGCCGGTTCAACAGCGATACCTCGATAAATGGCTTGTTCACCGCGCTGCTGCTTCGCGGGGTCGCGATGGCTTTCATCTTCGTGCCCGTGAACTCCTCGGTCTTGAGTCAATTTTCCGGCGCCTCGATTGGCGAGGCGGCGGGCTTACTGAATCTGTGCCGCCAGCTTGGCGGAAGCATCGGCATCGCCTCGCTTTCAACGTTGTTTCAACATTATCAGGCGCAGAGCTACAGCGATTTGATGAACCACGTCACCTGGTTTTCGCCGTCGGCCACGGCGGCATATACGGGCATCACAGGCTCGCTGCATGCCAAGCTGCCCTTTATGGTCGGCATGGGCGACATGTCGCAAAACGCCGTGAAGCTTTTATTTTTCCGCGTCAAGAAGCAGGCGTTCGTGCTCGCCTTCCGCCGTACTTTGCAAATCGCCGCCGGTCTCTTCGTCTTCTCGTTCATCCCGATCTATCTGCTCAAGGCCGCCAAACGTCCCCCCGGCGCGCCCGAGGTCACCGTAGATGCCCACTAAGAAAAAGCGTTCGTCGGGCCGGCCCGCCGAAATCGATCCGCAAAAACTACTCGATATCGCCGAAGCCCTGTTTGCCGATCGCGGCTGTGCCGCCACGACCCACCGCGAGCTGGCCCGCCGCGCCCGCTGCAATCTGGCGATGATCTCGTACCATTTCGGCAGCAAAGAGGGGCTCTACAAAGCCACCCTTGCACGCTGCTTCGGCCGGGTGCGGGCTGCGTTTGACTGCAACGAGGACAATACCGAGGAGTGCGTGCGCAAGGATTGGCCCGAGCTGGCCACCACGGATGAAAGGCGCTTTGCCGCGATCATCTTCAAGGTGGGAAAAATATTGATTCTCGACGAGCACATGCACAAGATCTATTCCCGCGAAATGTTGGCCGGCGGACGTCAAGCCGTGGCACTGCTTTCAAACTCCGAAACTGGCGTGATGAGCCCCCTGCGTGCCTTCCTGGAAGGAATGGCTGCCGAAGGCAAGTTCCGCAAAGGCATAGACTGGCGTCTGGGCCTGATCACGATCATGGGCCCGCTGGTTTACTCGTGCCTCAATGGTCCGGTGATTCGCGACGTCTATGGATTCGGAAAAACTGACGAGAAATACATTCGTCAGCTGTGCCTGCATCTGACCCGCACTATGTTCGAAGGCTGGAAAGCCTGAATACGAAATCCGGGCTCACAAATGGTGTTACATTTTTTGCGAGACCTGGACAGAGCTCTAGAAATAGACTAAATTGCTCAACTTATGAAACCCACCTCTTTTACGCCTCGAAAGATGCTGTCGCTGCTTTTGCTCGTTCTGTGCATGGTCGCCACCGGCTGCGGCCCCGGCGATACGCCGGACTGCTCAATGCCGTTTTCGGGAGTACCGGGTTATTTTTATTTCTTTCCGCACAGCAACTCGATGGCCACCACTGACGGCCAACTGGCCATTCACTATATGACGATCGATCCCAACGCCGATTCCGCGATCAATCACATCTCGTGGGCGCGCATCTGGGATGGCAAGCAATGGAACTCGGTAAAGCTGGCCGAGGGCGACGAAGTTTTCTGGGGCGTCTACTTCGCCCATCAGGCCGGCCACTGGCATGTGGCGCAGTCGCTGCACACCGGTGGCATCTGGAGCGGGCATGCCCGCACAATTTATCAACGCCAGAAAGACGATGGCAGCTTTACTGCGCCCGAGTACGTCAATAGCAGCACACCCGACGCAATCATCTCCGACGCCGGTTTCGCCGTAAGCTCCGATGGCAAGGTCGCCGTGACCGAGTCGCTGGGCACCGACGCGAGTCGCCAGATACTTTTTTCCGAAAAAGCGGCTGCTTCGGGATCGGCGTTTAGCACCGAAGTGATCAAGGTGAACGGCACCCCGATTGAGGGCCGGTCGTATTTCACCGGTTACGATCAGACGCAGAATCCGCTTATCCTGTACACGAGTCCAATAATTATGGCCGGCGACTACCATCCGTTGCAGATTCGACTGTTGCGCAAAGCCAACAGCGTCTGGACTGATCAACTGGTGCTGGACATGCAGGGTTTCGTCACCCCGAACTCACTTTCGGCAGTCATCACCAGTGCCAATATGCTGGTTCTGAACTTTGCCAGCTCGCCGGTCGCGCTTGGACCGATGGCACTCGAAGGGATGACCGTGGATCTAACCACCGGAAAGCCGGGCAGCGAGCAGGTGCTGGGCAATATCGCCGCTGACCTCGATATTGATATTTTTGACGTCTACTCGCGCACGGTGCTGCAACCCAATGGCACCGACACCTACGCCCTGACCAGCCTGGTGAAATCTGAGCACCCGATTTACTACTCTTCGAAATATACGCCCAAGGACGGGTTTGAGACTGCAACGCCATGGAGTGTACCGGGTCAATATGCCTGGACCGCGGCCCCCCTTCTCAACTCGTGTAATGGCCCTGGCGCACTAGTTCTGGTGCCGCGCTATGGCACCAAAGATGAGCCCTGGCCGCTGCGTATCCAACCGCTCTAACGGCCCTGCCGTTATTGCCGATGGCTCTCGCAGGGTTTCAGTGGCCTGCCGCAACCCATCGCGCTGCGTACTAGAGAACTGCCGTCGAGCGCGGCCCGCACGCGAT
>JBBRLF010000207.1:0-9273 GCA_038231515.1 candidate division WWE3 bacterium | reverse complement strand
GGGAACATGCCGGCCGAAAATCACGGCTGCCAATAGCGCCGAAACGCCAAACACGGTCGCCTGTTTTACCGCGCGATCCGTGCCGCCTTTGATGCGGTAAATGTAAATGCCCATGAGAAATGCGAGTGGAATGCTGAAGGCAATTGTAAACGAGCCCCAGGCACTTTCGCTCAGGGCGTTGACCACGGCCAACCCCAGTCCCGCCAGTGCGATTACCACGACGAACAGAATCGCGATGCTCGTCACCAGGCCGGCCACCGGACCAATCTCGCGCCGGGCAATTTCGGCAATGCTCTTGCCGCCGCAACGCACGCTGGACGTGAGAATGACGAAGTCGTGCACGGCACCACCCAGAGTTACGCCGATAACCAGCCACAGAAAACCCGGCAAAAAACCAAACTGTGCGGCCAGCACCGGCCCGATCAAGGGGCCCGCGCCGGTAATGGCTGCAAAATGATGGCCAAACAAAACCCAGCGGTTGGTCGGATAATAATTATTGCCGTCGTAGTGCGTGGTGGCCGGAGTGGGGCGGTCAGGGTCCAGGGCCAGCACTTTGGCCGCGATGAAGGCGGAGTAGTAGCGATAGGCGATGGCGAAGATGCAGAGAGCGCCTAATAGGAAAGGTAGTACTGGCATGGGGAAGTTATAATACTAGGTTCACGGGATTACCAGGGGGATGGGGAACAGGGAACAGAGTGGAGCCAGGAGCCAGGAGATCGTAGCCACAGCGTAGATTGCAGAGGCGCACACGACTTCAATCTACGCTGTGGCTACTGGCTCCTGTCTACGATCACCACTCTAAAAACTGATCTTCTTAGCCAGCCATGCCCGCCTGCTGAATACTCTCCAATACCGCCTTGAGAATTTCCAAAAAATTCTGCTTCTGCTCATCCGGAATGCGAGTGAACTTGATACCAAGATACCGCTTGATGTTGCGGGTGACGGGGTTCATGTCCATCATCATGCGACAAACGATGCCGTCAAAATCAAAGGGCGCCATGGTGCTGCCGCGGGGTTCGACCTGGGCTTGAATGCGCACGCTGGGCACGAGAAAGGCGGCTTTGGGGTTCTCGGAATAGAGCAGAATGCCGTTGGGCGACATATTTGCGATATCGAAGGCCAGCAGCTCCTCGTCAATAGTGGCTAGAATTGCTCGCAGTGGCATGGTGGGAATTACGTCGCGTGCTGGAATGCGCGGAAACTTGCGAATATAATTGGTAGGGTAGTAGCCTTCCAGCGAAATCACCTGTCCAAGCCGGGTGCGAATTTTTTCACCCAGATTGAATTTCATTCCCAGGTAAACATTGTCGACAGTCGCTTCGGCAGTAAGCCAGGCGTTGGTGGCAAAGGCGAACGGCTCTTTGGAAAGCACATCCACTTCGATCCGCACCTGCTCGCCAACCATGTCGGTGGGGTCGAAATGAGGTGAGCGCAGGTTGGAGATGCCAAACAGCGAGACGCCCTCGGCCGGAAAGGCGTATTCCCGGCCAAAAAGGGTAAATCTCAGGTTCGAGCGGATAAAAATGGGTGGTGGACTCGTGGGCATCGCAAAAATTGTATCATAGCCTTGAATTGACACAATGCCCTGATGTTTCTATAGAAATCATATGACTACTCCTTTGTTCATGATCCTGGCCTTGCTCAGCCCCGGCCTTTGCTACTGCGACTCCACCGATATCGAGATGCCGGATATTGCGGTGAAGGCCAAGAGCTTGCGCATTCATGACGAGGTCTCTTATACGCCGCACAGTATTGTGATTGAGCAACCCGCCAGCGACGTTTACTTGGGCGAAACCTTGAGCAAGCTGCCGGGAGTGCTGGTGCGCAACACCTCGGGGTTTGGCAGCACGACCACCGTCATCACTTCACAGGCGCTGGGCTCGGCCGGCACGGCGGTGAGTATCGACGACATTCCTGTCGTTGAGAGCAGTGGCCGCGGGGTAAACTTCTCGCTTTTTCCCAGCGCGCTCATCAGTAGTATTGAGCACCATTCGCCGTTCTATCCCAGCATGGACCCCACCGCCGACACGCTGCCGGCATCTGGGGGGCGCATCGATCTGAAGACTTTGCGCAGCCCGCGGCCGGGCGAAACTCCTCTGATCGGCTCGCTGGTCGTTGGCGCGGGCAAGACGATCGAAACCACGGTTGGTCTGCGGGGCGGTAATGAGAAACGCGACTGGGTGGCGGGCGTAACCGGCTACAACACGAAGGGCGACTTTACCTTTCGTAATCCCCTGACCGGCAAAGACGAGGTTCGCGCCAATAACGACGCCGTCGGATTGGGGGGCCTTGCCAAATACCGCTGGCACCTCGCTGACGAGGCGACGTTTGAAGCGCTCGACTTCGTCTCGAACTCCAATCGCACGAATCCCGGCTCAATCTTGTCGCCCACACGGCAGCATCAAAAAGACACTTTTAATTTGCTGGGCGCGCGCTACCACGGCCCTCACGCGCTGGGAAAGCGCAATGGGCTGTTTGCCAAGACTGCCGTGGGTTATGCGCGCACCGCAACAGAGGGCCCCAGCTCGGGCCAACGCGATTCGGGCGTTACGACCGATTCGCGGGCGCTGGGCAGCTACGCGCAGGCGGGCTATGTGCGCCGCGAGGACACGTCGAGTTATACCCTGGCGCTGGACAACCAGTACGACTATCTACGCACCGACGAGGGGATTTTTAACCGCAACGTTTTCGGCGCCACTGCAACTGTTTCTGTTGAGTTAGGACGGTTTCGGCTCGTGCCGCTCGTACGTCAGGATGTGAGCTCCGCCTTTGCGGGCGCGCGGGACGGCTCGTTTAGCGTGATCTATGTTCCCGACGCCGACAACGACCTGTCGCTTTCCTATGGCTACTCGCATTCCAATCCGTCCATCACGGCCATTGGCGGGTTCACCAACAGTGGCTTGACCGTGCTGCCCAATCCGGACCTGCATCTGCAGCGCGACAGCATTGTCTCGCTCAGCTTCGACCGCCGCAAGCCGAAATACACGCTTTACGGAAGTGCCTTCTACGATCTGGTTCGCAACCGCTCGACGTTCAACTTCGTGTCCAATACGACGGCCCGATTTGTGAATCTGCCGGAAGTCTCCGTGCTGGGCTACACGCTCGACGGTCAGCTTTTTCCACTCGATCAGCTGGCGCTGCGAGGCTCGGCAACGCTGACGCGGGCCTGGGACCGGTCTACCGGACATGAGATGCCCTATAAGCCCCGTCTGGAAGGGTGGGCCTCGGTGAGCTATCTCGTTACGCCAATCGTTGGACTTACCGTGCAAGAGCAGTTCACGGGCAAGCGCTTCGTGTCTTCCACCGGCGTCTCCAGCGTTGATCCTTTTATTCAAACCATTTTACGCGTGGACGCGCAGGTCGGCTGCGGCGTGCTTTTTTTCAAGGTCACCAACTTGTTTGATGTGGGCGCGTTTGAGAATCCTGGCTTTCCATATCCGGGGCGTGGCTACTGGCTGGGTTATACGTTGGGTACGGCCACGTTATGACCAGAGGGCTCATCTTCTCGCTGGCGGTGCACGGGGTGCTGCTCGGGGGGATGGTTGCGCTCATGACGACTTCGAAAACGAGTGATGAGTTTGCACGAGTTGTTGACGTGGAGGTTGGAGCGATTGTGGTCGGAAAGCAAAGCGGCCGGACCCACGAGCGCCGCGAACCCCTGCCTGTACCTGTGCAGGCTGCCGACCCGGCGGCGGGCGCTGAGAAACTGCTGGCTCCTCAAGCCGTCGAAGTTCCGGTAGCTGCGGCCGTGGCAGGTCACAGCGAAAAAATTTCAGCGGATCTGGGCACTGGCGCCCAGCAGCTTTCGATTGCGGAGTACATTCAATGGGTCCGAGCCCACAATGAAGCGCCGGCTTATCCCAGGTCAGCCAAGCTGCGACATGAAGAGGGGCGCACCGTGGTTCGGGTGGTGGTTTCTGTTACCGGAGCCGTCGAGCAGACGACGGTTGAGCAGGGGTCGGGGCACGAGCTGCTCGACTCGGCGGCACTTGCGGCAGTCGGGGCCTGGCGCTTTCCTCCGTTCAAGAGCGACGTTGAGCGCCTGGCTGTGAAGATTCCCTTTAAATTTACTCTCGAAGACCGCTGACACGCTTTAGGAAACCCCACGCCTGTCCGATAGGCTGGGCATGACATCTGCTATCACCCGCATCGTGTTGATTCTGCCGTTGATCTGGGCCCTTAGCTTGTCGGTGGCGCTTGGCGCACCCAAGGCTGGCAAGAAGAGGGGGAAAAAAAATCCACCCACCACCGAGGTGGATTGGGGAGTGCCCGTGGCGGAGTTTGCCACTCCTGAAAAAAACATTCAGGTCTTTCGCCTCACCAAGCACGAGCAGCCCCAGTGGACCTATATGGTGGTGCTGGTCGACGAAGACGGCAGTCATCTTTCTTATGGCGAAGAAAATACGGTGGGCCTGCTGATCGAAAATCTGCGCGCCGAGCTGAAGCATACGGCTGGAACGCTGGGCCGGTGTCCTTCGGCTGCCGGCTGGCGTTTTGAAAGCAAATCGCTGCGCGTGAGCTACTGTGTTGAAAGTCAGGACACGCGACGCATTGAGCAGGCCGTGGGAATGCTCGAAACGACCCGTGGGGTCGAGACCAGCCGCGAGTAAGCCGGTTACGGGTTCCGTGACTGGTACAGTTCACAGGTCACAGGTCACAGGTCACAGGTCACAGGTCACCGTTCACAGGCCAGGGGACGCCGGGCACCCAACTCTGGTCACCCGTCTAACAAGCGAACACCCGCCCAAAAAACACGTCGATCCAACCCGCCGTAACCAAGCGGTATTTTGCTGGCATCACCCTTGCTTTGTAGCTTCTCACTATGTTTCTGCTGTACCGCAAACCGGTGCTTGTCATTTGTGCCCTGAATCTTACAGCCCTGTCGCTGATCGCGCTTTCGTGGCCAGCGCCGGTCTCGTCGCGGGTCAGTGCCCAGCCGGCAAGCTGTAATGTTACGCGGACGGGCAACACACCCTCGGTCGTCCAGCTCAAGGTGCGAGCCGTTAAAATTTTCGAAGCCCAGCGAAATGTGCGCTCGACCAGCGATGCTTATCTTGCCGCTCTGAGTGAGGCCGTCAGTGCCTCGTCCTGGGAAAAGGTTGGCGCCCTCTTGAACGAGTACGACTGCGGTCGTACTCTTTAGTGCTGTGGGCATGTTGACTTTTGAACTGCGAACCAGAATCTTCGGTCGGGTGCGTTTGCGCCGCCAGCTGCCTCGTCCGGTGTCTGGCGAACGCTTTGAGCGCGAACGCGACTTCTACAATCTTCTTCTTACGCGGGCACGCGCTGATTTTGCCGCTACGGCCTTTGACGGTGTCGACGAAGTTTATGATATCGGCTGCCGCAACTGGTCCTATGCACCGGTGCTGGCCGAGGCGTTTCCCAATGCCCGGCTGCTGGGCGTCGAGGTCGATGGTGGGCGCCGCTACTGGAATCTGCATCGCCGAATCGACGCGGCGGCAAGCCAGGCCCGGGAGCTTGCCCAGGCAGGCTTCGAGGCTGCCGTCATTCATAACGATTTTCGTCAGCTTAGGCTGGATCAGAGTACCGCCGCCAGCGCCCTTTTTTGTTTTTTCTATCCCTTTGTCTCCGAGCACCCCTGCCGCAAATGGGGACTGCCCACCCGGTTTTCGGATTTTCACGCACTGGTGGTCCATGCGGGCACGAGCAGTGCTCGGCGCTGCCAGGTCTTGTCGGTGCACCAGGGGGAGTGGGAAGCCGAAATCGCCCGTCGCGACTACGAGCGGGCCGGCCTGAGTTTTCGCGAAACGGTCATTCAACCGAGTTTATTTAAAGGACTCTGGCCAAATGAATATCCGATGCACGTCTTTCTTGTGGCCGACGCCCGACTGAGGTAGAAGTGCCTCGTGATTCAGAAGTATCTCCTTCCCTTGCTTTGTCTTACCCTGTGGCTGGCCACGATTGTCGTTGGTTCTAGTCTCGCCTATTGCGATGAGGGCGATATTGAGCTGCCCCAGGGGCCGCTTCCGCAAGGCGAGATAAACTTCGATAGTGATTTTCTAGAGCAGCTCATGCTGTCGCCGCATCTGCAGAATTACCTGACCCATCGGCCGGGCCTGGTTTCGGCCACGCCTAACACGCAGGCCGATCGCGATCTGACGGTACTTATCGAAATTTTCAAGCTCGTGCAAACCTTCGCCAATGAGTTTCAGGAAACACGCGAAAAATCCTATGCCACCGTGGGCGATTTTCGTGCTTCCTTTGTGCGGGCGCTGCCCAAAATTCTGCCGCCCAACGTTCGTCTTGAAGTACAGGCTTTTCAGACGACGACCAATCTCGAAAGCCGTATCGTCCTCAAGACGATCGGTGGCGGAGCTGGTTTGCGCATCGACCTGCATCCGCACGCAAACGGCACGTTCACTTTTAGCTTTGACCCGCTTTACGGCGAAAAGCGCAGCTTCGATGCCAGTGGCTCTTTTCAGCAAGGGGGCACCGACTGGATTTTGCGGGGCAGCGCGGGCGTGGCCTATAGCCACAAATTCGGAAAATACGTGGAGCCCGGAGTGCAGGTGCTTTTCCAGCCCCAGCTCATTGATTTTGGACAGTTCCGAATTTACACCGAGACTTTCGTCAAGTTCAAGGTCGTCAACGAAAAGCTGGGAAAAGAGCAACGTTACGCGATTTCTGAAGTCAGTATCGTTCCCAAGATCGTGTATTGGTATTCGAGCGACAAAGGTGGCATTTACGGCGATCCGGTGGCCAGTCGCCTGGGCGATAACTATTTCAAGTTTGCCAAGGATCTCTACGGCTTCATCAATCTCGAATTCCATTTTGGCCTGTAACGCGGTCTAATTGTCTCAGGATGGATGAATATCTGCAGATGAGCATTGTGCACGGTAACCGCCAGCGGCGCATGCTGCTTGTGGTCTGCTTGCTCGTTGGCACGATTCTCGGTACCGGCGCTGCGGGTCTGGCGGGCTGGTTTTGGGTTCGCAGCTATGTGGAGTCGCAGAAATTCTGGCTGGATGTTTCGCAGGCGGCGGGAATGGAAATGACGGCGGCAACCACGCTGGCGCAGCTTTTTCCGCCGGCGGTCGTGGCACTGGGGATCGAAGGAAGGCGTGACGGCGTCAAGGTGCTCACCGCGCGGCGAGTGGCGGTCAGCCTTTCGCCCACCGCATTGTTTGGCCTGGTGGGAGCCGTTGATGTGGCAGCCACCGGGGTCGAATGGCTGAGTGGCGATTCCAGCGTCGCAGCCGCGCCCATCTCCAACTCCAACACCACCGGGGTGCCCAAGTCGATGGCCAGCACCAAAGCGGGGGGCTTTGAGCTGGCCGAATTACCACTGCGTCGTTTTGATCTGCACCTGCTGGCCACCCAGGTGGTTCTGCCCGTAGCCGCTCTTCCGCACACCGACGTGGAGCTCACGGCTTCGATTACACCCAATAGCAAGGGCGGTGCTTCGGTGTCCGTTGCGCTGTTTCGTGCGCTGGGCGTGCAGCTCAAAGCACAGGCCGAGCTCAACTCCAAGTTTGAAGGTCCGTTAACGATTAACCTGCCGGGCGATGCGCTGGCAGCAGCCAGCATCATCTCGGGAAAAATTACGGGCGACGTCGGCCCCGCGTTGCAAAAGATCCGCTTATCCGGTGACATTCAGCTGCCCAATACCGCGGTGCCCATTCCCAAAAACACGCGTTGGACTCTCGGGGGCAAGCCTCTGGAGCTGCAAGGGTCGGCCACCCTGGCGGGCGGCGCGGCCTTTACCTTGAATGGCTCGGAGTGGAACGTGGATGCGAGCTGGAATCTGAACCTGGCGTCCTCGAAAATGAGCTACGGCACTTATGCCAAGCCCAGCGGCAAGCCCGCCTCGGTTAAAGGGCACTTTAAGGGTGGCCGCGCGGACTGGAAGCTGAGCGACGTTGCCATTGTGCTGGGTGAGGCCAACGCTACCCTTGGCGTGGACGCGGCGGCGGGCATCGGCATGCATGTCGTTGGTGCGGTGGCGCCGTTTGCCATTGCGGAGTTTGTGCCGCTGCTCGTGGCTCAGGCACCCCGAAAAATCGAGGCTCCTAAAGTTTCAGGAAGTATGTCGGCGCAGATTGATCTGGCCCTGAATTTGGCCAATGAGCCCACCGGCAAGGTAGCACTGACGCTTGAAGACTGGCTGCTCGATGGCGAAAGCGTGGTGGGGTTAACCGCCACGCCCGACCTTGAGGGGGGCGGCGAGCTGGCGGTGCGAGGCAAGGTGCTGGCCAATCTCGAAAAGGGCGCCTTTCGTGACGGCAGCGTGCGCCTCGTCTTTGATGCCACCGATATGTCGCTTCGCCTGGGTGAGTATTTTGAAAAAAAGAGCGGCGCACCCTTGGTTATGGATCTGAATGCCGACGGCGCGGGCAAGTCGATGATCATCAAGGCGGTACGGCTTCAGGGGCCGGGTGGCTTGAAAATCGCGGCCAAAGGCAGCATCGCCGATCTTAAAGAGTACGAAACAAAATTGCAGCTTTATGAAAGCCGCGTGCCGCTTCGGGTACTCGGCGATTTTCTGCCAAAGCTGGGGGGCGCCAGCGGCATGGTCGACTTGAGTGGCGAGTTTCAAGGTTCGCTCAAGACCATCGAAGGCAGCTTTGCCAAGCTGCAGTGGAAGTTGCGGAACGTGGAATTCGAGCACGATGGGTTGCTCGTAAAAAAGGTCAGTGGCGAGATCGAAACGGTGATGAGCGATACGGCCGCGCAAAACGTGGGTCAGAAGAGTGACGAGGGCGACAGTGACGAGATCGAGGCCGGGCGCTCCTGGCTCGTGCGCGCAACCTCGTTTACCGGCCAGTGGTATCCCTCGCTCGAAGGTCATCGCCTTGCGCCGATTACCGCCATCGTGCAGGGTAATCTGGGCTATCACAGCCGCGCACTTACGGGCGACGTGACGGGGTCGGTGTCAGAGCTTGATATCACGCCGTGGCTTAAGGCCAAGGATGGCGCCCCAAAAACGCCGACAGTGGCCGCGCAAGGCGCCAGTGGGGCAGGCCTTGCGGCAGCTGGCGCTGGTGAGGCGGGTCCCGTCTCGGCGCTCGACTTCGTGAAGTCAAAATTTCATCTCAGTGTGACGGCTCCGCGAATCGTCACGCCTTATCTGGCCTTTGGCGAAGCTCAGGCTGATTTAAAAATTGGCGGGCCACTGGGTACGCCCGAAATTACTCTGGAGCGGCTGGCGGGTCACGCGCTCGAGGGCGAGCTGTCGGTCAAGGCCAAGATTAAGTTGCCCGGTGCCGTTGAGCTGGCAGGCAGCGGTCAGAATATTTCTCTCGTCGAGCTGGC
>JBBRLF010000206.1:0-9286 GCA_038231515.1 candidate division WWE3 bacterium | reverse complement strand
GTGTGCCCCGGTCCAGGTGGATGTTACCCACGATAAGCAGGACGTAGACGATTGCGGCTACGAGTGGATAGGTGAGCGAGACGTTGGCGAGGATGCGTGCCAGCCAGGGTTGGGCGGAATCGTGGCTGGCGTAGAGGATGAGGGGCACAAGAATTATGGCCGCGATCAGCAGGGCGTGAATCGTGGCCCACGTGTTGTCGATGAGCCAGTTGGTGGGATTGGGCAGGCGATCGAGCGCGAGGAAGACGAGCAAGCCCGATGCGGAAACCGCCCAGTGGTACCAGCGAAACTGCGAGGGGCTCATGCCATCCTCATTTTCATTCGCGCCAGCTCACTGGGGTCATGAGCGCTGAAAATTTGCACCTCACGCGAGTGCTCACGCGCGAGTTCGCGCAGGCGCTCGACGTTGCGTTTGCAAAGCGGCAGATTAATGGCAGTCACGCGTTCGTGCAACGCGAGGCCCGGGGGGCAATGGGGTTGGTTACCAGGAGCGGGCAGCTCACCAGCGTAAATATACGCGTCACCGGCATGCAGCAGCCAGCCCGTCTTGGTGTGCACGGCCACTCCGGTATGCCCGCGCGTATGTCCCAGGAGCGGCACGAGCAGAATTTCGGGTGGCAGTCCCTGAGGCTTGCGTACGCAGTCAAAGCCATACCAGGGCTCGCCGTTAATATAGTGCCGCACAAAGGCGGGCTTGTGCGCCCACTGCTGGGTACGATAGCGGGAACGTTCAAGGGCGTTGGCGGGTTGCAAGGCAGCATCAAGCTCGGGGCTGAAGAGATGAACAGTCGCCTGCGGAAAATCGCTCAGGCCCCCAGCGTGATCCACATCCAGATGGGTGACGATAATGTCGCGCACGTCGCTGGCTTTAAATCCCAGTTTTTCCACCTGGCGCAGGGCAGTTTCTTCGACGTTTAAGCTTGGCCGAACAAGACTCTGAAACATCCAGCCCAGGCGTGCGCCGGGACGCTCGATATCTTGCAGGCCAATGCCGGTATCGACCAGCACGAGCCCGGTTGCGGTTTCAATCAGCAGACAATGGCAAACCAGCTGAGGCCGATCGCCCAGCAACCAGCGTCCGCCGAGGGGGCACATCGTGCCGCAGTTCAGATGGTGAATTTTCATAATGACTTTCTGCGATGGCGCGCGCCCGGGCGAGCTCAGCTTCGAGCACCTTGAGCTCTGGAATGTTAGCGTCGCGTTCGATCATGGTGTTGACGTGGCCAAACCGGTGCAGGGCCTTGGCATAGAGGTCCCAGACCTCGTCGCAAACGGGCTGGTCGTGTGTGTCGATGAGGAACGGCCCGCGATCGGCGCCGGATTCGTGGCAGTCGGCATCGCGAGCAGAGTGCCCGGCCAGATGAAATTGGCCTATCCGATGCGCGGGCACGCCGTTCAGGAATCGTTCCGGGTCATAGCCGTGGTTGACGGCGCTGACGTAGATGTTGTTGAGGTCGAGCAGCACGCCGCAGTCGGCGCGTGTGGCGATTTCGGTGATAAACTCCCATTCCTCCATCTCGGAGTGCTGGTAGGTCAGGTAGCTCGATACATTCTCGAGCAGGATGCGGCGCTTAAGTACGTCCTGCACGCGCTTTACCCGTTCCACCACATGCGCGATGGTCTCTTCGGTGTAAGGCAGCGGCATCAGATCGTGCAGGTTTTGGCCGTTTACGCCGGTCCAGCAGATGTGGTCTGAGATCATGGCCGGCTCGAACCGGTCGGCCAGGCGCTTGAGGCGCGCGAGATAATCCTGGTTTAGGGGGTCCGTGCTGCCGATCGAAAGCGAAACGCCATGCAGGACGATGGGTTGATTGGCGCGAATTTTTTCGAGAAAAAAAAGAGGGCGTCCACCATCGATCATGTAGTTCTCGGATAAAACCTCGAACCATGAGATAGATGGACGCCCCTTTATTACTTCTGAATAGTGTTCCGGGCGCAGACCAAGCCCAAACCCCAGCTTGGGGAAAAGGCTATCCTTGTCAGTGCCTGAAACCTTCTTCAAGACCGATTACTCAGTCTTTGGAGCTTCAGCAGGAGCGTCAGCCTTTTTCTTGGCACCTTTGTGGTGCTTCTTGCCTTTGCAGCTTCCCTTGCCCTTGCAGCCGGCTTTGCCTTTGCAAGAAGCCTTTTCAGCAGTAGCGGCCTTGTCGCCGTCAGCTGGAGCAGCGTCGCCTTCAGCGAACGCAGGCGCAATCTTCGCCATGCTCAGGCCAGCAGCCAGAATGCCTGCCATTGCGGTTCCAAGAAGCTTGTTCTTCATTTCGGTCTTCATACTAAACCCTCCGTGATGTCGTACTGCGTGATTAAAAGTTCGATCTCCAGTGAGTGTAATGTCAGATTGGCGGGATATTCAAGGAAATCTTGAGTCATAATAAGACTCTGACAGGGTGCGAGAAAATTTTGCGGGCGCGAAAAACTTCTGCTACTTTGCTCGGCATGAGCGAAATTGAAGTGCCTCTGGAATCGGTTCAGGAACATCTGCAAGAACACGCGGCGCACTCGCACGGCGACCGCTTGATGATGCGAATCGCGCTGACCTCGGCCTTTCTGGCTGCGCTCGCGGCAGTATCGGCGCTCCTGGCCGGCCATCATTCCAATGAGGCGATGCTCGAGCAGCTGCATGCTTCAGATCAATGGGGCTACTACCAGGCCAAGGGCATCAAGGCGGCGGTGCTGGCGACTAAAATTGACCTGCTTAAAGCCTTCGGAAAAAAACCCAGTGAAAAAGACGTCGAAAAAATGGCGGACTATCGTAATAGCCAGGAAGAGATCAAAGCCGAAGCCGAGCATAAAGAGGCCGAGGCCCAGTCGCATCTGCGCCAGCACATGGTGCTGGCACGTTCAGTGACGATGTTTCAGGTGGCCATCGCGATTGGTGCAATCTCGGCGCTGACGCGCAGGCGACGGTTCTGGCTGGTTAGCATGGTGTTTGGTTTTATGGGCATCCTGTTCATGATTCAGGGTTTGCTCACGCGCTGAGGAACTGCGACATGCGTATTGCCCTTGCCACCTGTGCCAGGCTGCCTGGTCTGTACGGTGAAGAACAAGCGTTGCTGCCACTGTTTGAAAAACGCGGTGTTGAGGCACAGGCCGTGGTGTGGAACGACCCGGCCGCGGACTGGTCAGCTTTTGACTGCGTGGTGATCCGCTCGACCTGGGATTATCACAAGCTGTTTCCGGAGTTTCGCCGTTGGCTCGCGGCGCTTGCGGCGGCGGGGATAAGAACGCTCAACCCGTTGCCGTTGTTGGAATGGAATTTGGATAAGTTCTATCTGCGCGAGCTGGAGCAGGCCGGTGTAAGGTTGATTCCGACCGCTTTTTTCGAACAGGGGACGAGCTGCGAGCTGGCCGCCCTTGTGGCCGAAAAAGGCTGGTCACGCTCTATCGTCAAACCAACCGTCTCGGGCGGCGCCCATGACACCTATCTGATTGGGGCCAGCCAGGCGCCCGCTTATCAGCTCAAGACTGACGCAATCTTGCGGCGCTGCGGGCTATTGGTGCAACCTTATTTTCCCGAGATCGAGCAGGAAGGCGAAGCATCGCTGCTTTTTTTCGGTGGCCAGTTTGCCTTTGCGGCTCGCAAGAAGCCGGCGCCCAAAGATTTTCGGGTGCAGTTCGAGCATGGCGGAACGTTTCAACGTTTTGCGCCCGAGCCTTCCCTGATCAAAGAGGCCCAGCAGATTCTCAAGCTGCTGCCGCATGCGCCTGCTTATGCCCGAGTAGATGGCGTGTGCCGCGCTGACGAATTTTATCTGATGGAGGTTGAGCTGATCGAGCCCTATCTTTATCTCGCGGTAGCACCTGAGATGTCTGAGCGGTATGTAGACGCCATCAGCCAAGCAGTGCTACACTTGAAGTCATGAGAACTCTCATGCTCTTCGATTTGTCGGAACGACCACCAGCGCTGCAAGATCACGCCGCTTATGCCGACGACATGAAGGCGGAAGCCTGGGAAAGTGAAGCTGGCGTTTTCGGCGCTCTGCGCGCGGCGGGGCACGATGTTCGGCTGTTCGGCGTTTTTGATGATTTTCACATTCTGCTCGACGAGATTCGCGCCAACCGGCCTGATGTCGTCTTTAATCTGGCCGAGGCCTTCGCGGGTGATCGCTCGCGCGAGACCAATGTGGCCTCGCTGCTCGAGCTGCTGGGGCTGAAGTTTACCGGGGCCGGCGCCAAAACCTTGCAGCTGTGCAAGGACAAGGCGCTTTCCAGCGTACTCGTGTCTCATGCCGGCGTGCGCGTGCCGCGATTCGCGGTTTCGACCCGGGCGCAGCCATTGACCGCAGCGAAGCTTAAGGAGTTTGAATATCCGGCCTTCGTGAAGCCTGCCGCACTGGAGTCATCCATGGGCATTTCGCAGGATTCTTTCGTGCAAAACGAGCGCGAGGCGGCAGCGCGCATTCGCTTTGTGCACGAAAGTTTGGAGCAGGACGCGGTGATCGCCGAGTACATCGAGGGCCGTGAGCTCTATATTTCGATGCTGGGAAACTGGGACAGCGGGAAGGTCGAAACATTTCCGACCCGCGAGCTGTTTTTTAGCGAGGTGTCTGAGGGCGATCCCAAGATCGCCACCTTCAAGGCGAAGTGGGATGACGCCTATCGAAAAAAATGGGGAATCAAGAATGGCTTTGCCCGCGGCTTGAGTACCGAGCACGAGGCGTTGCTGGCCGATACCGGGCGTCGCATTTACAGCGCGTTGCAGATTCGCGGCTATGCGCGGCTGGATCTAAGGCTTACGCCGCAGGGCGAGCTGGTGTTTCTCGAAGCCAATCCCAATCCGTCAATCGCGCGGGACGACGACTTTGCCCAGGCGGCCATGAGGTCGGGCCTGACCTATGAAAAGCTCATTGCCAAGATCATAAAGCTTTCGGAAGCTTGAACGCCAGGGCATCGGTCATGAGCTCCTTCGAGCACAGGTGTAGAAGCGTGCGGGGATTGTTGCCGGCCACGGTTTTCAAGACGTGACTGGCCCATAGCCAGGCCCAGACGTAGTGCGCGTAGCGTGGCACGTGGGGCAAGTAGCGGCTGGTGTCGTAGAGCGAGTTATAGTTGCCCTTTTTACCCTTGCGTAGCTCGGCGTGCACGACCTTGTCGACGGCGGGCCCGTGGGCGAGAATCTGCGCCAGTGAGTCTTCGGTTTGATACACGTAATGCCAGATCGGCTCGCGCGGGTTGAGCAGCTCGCTCACCACGCAGCTGAAACCTTCGCCCATCAGATGCTCGATGACGGGCAGCTTTTGGGTGAACTCGTCGTGACTCATGTCAGGCGGCAAGCCAAAACCCGCCCAGATCTCGGGTAGGGGTTCGCGCGCGACATGGGTGAGCTCGTGCGAGATCAGAATATCGAGATATGCGCCGCGACCGTGGCTTTCGTCAACGCCCAGGAAGACGGTATGCTTGCCGTGATCGAAGCGGGCGTAGCCGTCCATCGCGGTAAAAGCTCCAAACAGCACCACCTCGCCCTCGAGAGTCAGGCCCAGGCATTTTTCCACGTTTTCCAGGTGCAGGCGGGCGCGCTTTTCTTCGGCCACCGGATCCAGTTTCAGAGCGTCTTCACGATAGCTGTCCCAGTTCAGTCCCTCTGTCACTTGATAGAGGCCGCCACCGAAGCGATCGATGAAATCATCGACCATCGGGCGGATCAGCGTCTCCATTGGCCGTAGATATCGCGCGAACTCTTCTTCACTGGGTCGCGCGGGCCACCGCTTCATCGCCTCGAGAAACTGGGGAAGAAAGTTATAGACCTTCATCGCGGCTATCTTAGCAGCTTGTGAATCGCGGTGGACGCCCCGAGCTGTGAGCCATGTTCGAGCAGCAGCTCGTTGCTCGTTTCCTCCAGACGCAGAAAAACTTCCTTGAGCATCTGATACAGGATGCGATTGGCGGCCATCGGATAGGTTAAAAGAAATTGCTGAAACTGCTCGCGCGGCAGGATGAGTAGCTGGGCGTCTTCGTTGGCCGTTACCGTGGCGGTGCGGCGCACGTCGTGAAACAGGCTGGCTTCGCCGAAGTAATCCTTGGGGCCGAGGATCGTGATGAAAAAATCTTTCAGGCCCTTGGTGACGTTGAGATGCCCGCTGCGGATGATGTAGAAAAGATCGCTGATCTCGCCCTCGGTGATGACGCGTTCCTTGTTGCGGGCGTTGCGGACCTCGAAGAGCGGTACAAGATGACTCAGCTCTTCTTCAGTCAGATTTTCGAAAATTCGGACGGTCTTTAAAAACTGCCCCAGCGAGGTCATTTACTTAAGAATGAATGCTTGGTGGCATACTCGTCAATTTTTCTCAGATCGGCCTCGCTCATTCCAAGGAATTTCCTGCACCGGGAATATTCTTCCCCGAGTCCGACGCCAAAGATGCCCGGGTCGTCGGTGCTGATCGAAACGGGAATGCCGGCTTCCAGAAAACGGGGCAGCGGATGCTCCGGCCATTCGGCAATGGATCGGGTGATGTAATTGCTGGTCGGACAGGTTTCGAGCAAAATCTGATCGCGCGCCAGGCGTTTCATCAGCTCCTGGTCGTGAATGGAGTTGATGCCATGGCCGATGCGCCGGGCACCGAGAAGATCGATAGCCTCCCAAACATTTTCCGGACCACAGGCTTCGCCAGCATGAATGGTGACGGGCAGGCCCGCAAGCAGCGCAGGCTTGAAAACATCCTTGTACATGCGGCACGGAAAACCCTCTTCCGGTCCCGCAAGGTCAACTCCGATGAAGTGTTCCTTATTGGCCACCGCAAACTCAATAGTGGCACGGGCGTCATCCAGGGCGTAGCCCCGGCTGACAATGCAGATCAGCCCGGCTTTTACGCCGGTCAGGCGTTCACCCTCGCGCACGCCGCGGCTAAAAGCTTCCAGCCCTTTCTGCCAGGGAATTTGGGAAAACTCACTGGTGAAGGTGGGGGAGTAGCGCAGCTCAACCTGGTCGCTTCCCTCTGCTTTGGCGTCTTCCACCACTTCGCGGCCCACGCGTTCGAGGGTTTCGGTATTGCGCAGCAATTGCTGAAAAAGCACGAAACAGTCCAGCACCTCTTTGAGGTTGCTCATCTGCCGGGTAAGCCAAAATTTGGTGGCGACCTCGGCGGTATTGGCGAATGGCGCGGGGACGCCAAAGCTATGAGTCAGCTCAGCCAGGGTTGAGGCTCGAAAACTGGCATCCAAATGCCGGTGTAATTCAGTTCGCATGGCAACTCCATATGTTAGACTCATACCATGGTCAAGGTCTGGGTGATCGCCTTGCTTCTGGCGGGCGCAAGCAATACGTACGGGCAGACGCCCGAAGAGGGTACGCCGCTACTGCCGCATCCAGCGGAGCGTTTTAAGAAGCCGGTCTATAGCCAGGACCATTACAAGCGCGACCCTACTCCGCAGCCGGCGCCCAAGGAATTTGAGCCGCCCACCTATAGCCAGGACCGCTATGAGGAGCCCCCGAGTAAAGAGACCTATAGCGGCGAGCTGCGCAAGGTACCCGCCAAGGGCCGAGAGTGGAGCGAGATCGAGATTGCCAAGGGGATTGTCAGCCTCAACAGCCAGAAGTTTGACGAGGCCATCAAGCATTTTGAGACCGCGCTCAAAAAGGACCCCCGAAATTTTGTCGCGCTCGAATACATCAGCTCGACCCATGAGCGCCGCGGTGATCTGAACCTGGCCATCGGCTTTCTGGCCAAGGCCAAACACCTGGCGCCCAAGGGGCGGTGGGGTCAGCTCAACTTTCAGATCGGGCGGCTTTACCTGACTCTGAAAAATTATGAGCGTTCTGAGATTTATCTGCGGCTGACGCTGGATCAGGGCGGTCAGGCCACGGCCGCCAACTATACGTTGGGCTACCTGCTTTATCTCGAAGAACGCTTTTTTGAGGCTGAGTCGTATCTGCACAGTGCCCGGCAGCGGGCCATTCGGCGCACGGCGCTTATACCGGAGCGGCAGATGATTCAGGCCATTGACTACTATCTGGGCGAGATCTACGCCCGGCTGGGATTTGTGCAATATTCGATTGTCATGTTGCGTGGCACCGAGCTGGGCGACAGCTGGGAGATACGTCAGGGCGCGTGGCGCGTGCATTCCGAGCTCAACACCTGGGGCTACTATCTGACCTTGGGCGAGTTTGGCCAGTATGACTCCAACGTTGCCATCGTGCCGGTGGGTGGCACGCTGCCCGTCGATTTTTCGAGCTCGTCGAGTTTTGGCAACGTCCTGACGTTTAACGGCGGTGTGCAAACGAGCCCAGCCAAAACCTGGGTCTTCGGACTGGATACGCAGGCTTACTGGAACACGCATCTGAACCAGACTTTGGGGCCCTTCGATGTGCTCAGCTATGGGCTGGGCGCCTGGGCGAATTATTGGAATCGCCAGAACTGGTCGTATGTCGCGCGCATGGAGTACAACAGTATTCTTACCGATCGCGCCAACTTCACGCAGTTTCAAAGCACCTCGACGCTGGGAATCAGCGCGAACTACTTTCCGTATCAGCGCTGGAACTGGGAGTTCGGTTTTCAATATCGCATCAACGGCTTCACCACCGATTTGCCAACGGGGCCCGATCGCCGCAGTGGCCACACCTATGTTGGTTTTACTCGCATCGGTATGAAGTCACCCAACCCGCGCCTGCGGCCGAGCCTGGGCTATTCCTTCGAGGCCGACGCCACCGAGGGTGAAAATTTTCAGTCTAAAAATCACATTTTTATGCTCGAAGCGGACTGGCGGCTCTTCGCCAAAACCCATCTGGTCGGTGGGCTCACTTTCGAGAAATCTTACTTCGCCAATAGCGTGCAGGGACGGCGCGATACGGTTCAGCAGCTCAAGCTTGGGGTTAATCAGTTTTTTAGCCCGCAGTGGATGGGGATGATCAGTCTGACGCAAATCGGAGACGAATCGACGCTGGGGCAGTTCTCGTACAGTCGACTCGTTATGACCGGCGGAGCGACCTACACTTTTTGAAGCAGCCGGAGTTCGGACGCCCGCTACCCAATGTCCACAACCCGAATTCGTACTAGTGAATACCAATCAGGTTGATATGCACGTTGGACGTGGTCGCCGGAAGAAATTGAGCAGGCGGAGGCCCTGTGATCGCGGTAACGTCGCGACTTTTGCCAAAGGACCCCGGTGCGTCCCGAAAATTATGTGGCACCGCAAAGTTGTCGCTCGCGCTGGCAATCATGCGATCAGCAGGCGGGTGATCGGCGTCGAAGCTGTTGTGGTCACCGGCTTTCTTGGCTTTGAGCGCGGTACGGCTATCGGCATAATAGTTGATTCGAAGTCCCGTGCCGGGCAACCGGGTGGGTGGTGGCTG
>JBBRLF010000205.1:0-9293 GCA_038231515.1 candidate division WWE3 bacterium | reverse complement strand
CTTTTGGAACCGTGGCAGCATCAAAATACACCAGCACAGTCCTGCAAAGGATAAGATCAAAGCGTCTCCGCCGCACGGGCCGGTTACTAAACAAATTGTGGTGAACGAACTCGATGCCCTGGCAAACGTCCTCGTTTACCTTCCACCACTTCGAGTTTTTACGCAGCCGGGTAAAACCACGGGAAAGATAACTAGCCGGAATCTCATTTTTCAGCCTTCTTTCCGGATAGATGCCAGCGCGCGCCTGTTCCAGGATATGCTGGTTGATGTCGGACGCCACAATACGAAAGGTACCGGGCCCCAGGAGTTTGCTCAGAATCAGGGCCAGGGTATAAGCTTCCTCGCCAGACGAGCAGCCCATGATCCAGATCTCAAGTTTTCTGCCGGGATTGCCGCGGCGCCACTCGGAAACGAAATTCGTGGCGATATATTCGAGTGCCCTCGACTCGCGAAAAAAACGGGTAGTGTTGATTCGCACCTCATTGATGAGGCTTTGCCATTCGGGGTGGACCGGCGGCAACTCTTGAACGTGTTTCCGATACGGCGCCACTCCGGTATAGCCCAGCTTTAGCGCGCGCTGCCTGAAGAAATGCGCCAGATACTGCTCGCGGCTTTTGCCGGGCACAAACGGGATTGAAATTCCCGAGATCTCAGCCATCTTTCGTATGAGAAAATCAATGTCGCGGTTCATCGTGTTTTAACCGTGACAAGTATCGCTGTTCCTGTGAATAATGCCAATGTGTCTTTTGTCCGGCTAAAAGTATTTAATTGGGGATTGGCCGAATCGAGCGTCCTCGATGAGGCAAAGGCTCTCGCGCGACGTAAAGTCGTTCCACTCGACCATTCGCTCTACCAGCTCCTGATTCGCGGCATTACACCGAATCCGCATGCTTCGCAGCTCGGAAAAGCTGCTCTCTACAGCCTGGCCCTGGAACGCATGCTTCGTCTGTGCAGCGAAGACTGCAACCAGCCCAAGGTGTGCGAGCTGCGTCAGGCCCTGCGTTATGTTCCTGAGATCAGGAAATACTATTCGGTGCTGATTCAAGGTGAAGCGTGGACGCTTCGCTTTAAGTCGAAGCGTGCCCGCTGGACCCGGCAAGACTGGGCAAGATCAGGTTGGCATCTGGTCGTGGACGTGGGTGGGCGGTTTCGGCTCTTTTCGTTTTCGGGCGCAGAATGCTCAACGATTCTTGAGTTATTTTCCTATCTGAACGGTGATCAGAAGCTGGCTGATATTCTCGCTCATTTTCAGGCAAGGCGCACTACCGTGCTGCGCTTTTTGCGATTCTGCAGTTCACTTGGGCTCCTCGTAAAATCCAGGCGTAAGTTCGGTTCCACGGCAAAGCGTTCCTGCGTCGAGCTGGTCTCCCACTCGTGTGTGCGCTTGGAAGATCGGGGCGCCTCAGTGCTGGTGGATCCCGTATTTTTTATTCCTCGCCCTGAGAACCGCCCCGAAAAGAATTTTGTCGTCATGAGCCAGGTGGCCAGCCAGTTCTCGCGGCTGACGGCTGTATTTTTTACGCACAATCATTGGGATCACCTTCATGTTTCGACTGCTGCCAGAATTCCACGCCACATTCCGATCTATGTGCCGCGGCTGACGAGTTCAGGCCCTTATAATCCTTCGCTCGCTGATTTTTTTAAGAGTCTTGGATTCACCAACGTCAGCGAAGTTCGCCCATGGCGGCCTATTCAGCTTGGTGCCGTTCGCGTCACGCCCGCACCATTTTTCGGAGAATGGTTCGGCCCGAACTCATCTTTTGACGCCTTTACCTATCTGATCGAGCTCGCCGGAAAAAAAATGTTTGGCACTGTCGACTCCCATCGCGACGACCGCGGAAACATGTTGCCCGTCTTGAAGAAGTTGCATTCAAAAGCCGGGCGACTCGACTATTTTTTCTTCAGTGCCTCTGCGATCTCTCATGAGAATCCGGCTTTCTGCGGTATGCCTTACTCCTACTCCAATAGCTTTGCGCGCAAGTTTTCCGCGAAGATGACGTATCTGCCTGATTTCGCGACGGCAAAAATATGGCTGCGGCTGCTGAAACCGCGAGTTGCAGTTCCCTATGCTGACTTTCAGTTTACGCGTGAAAATTCGCGCCAACTCCTGCCGCAAACAGGGGCAACTCGGTTATGCCGGCTGCGCCCGGGTGATCGCTTAAAGCTCTAGCCGATCGCCGGTGCCAAGCATCAGCAGACGGATGTCTTTTTTTCTGAGCCTCGCGTGCAGCAGGCTCATGTCGTGCCGCCACGACTGCAGACGCTTGCGTTCGGCCACGCCCAGACATTCACGCCAGTAGCTCGCAAAGAGATGGTCGGTCTTTCTTTCGGAAGGCGCGTGTAGCGTAAGTCTTTTTTTCCGAGCAGTGAAAAATACAAATGCGGCATAGGGTATCGCATAGCGGGGGCGCAGGGTCTCAAGCCAGCCCCTGATGGTCTCGTGGTCGGGAAGGAACTGCATTCGACCTTCGAACTGCTTGAAGTCATTCGAGTAGACCTGGGGCCCGCCACAAAATGAAGGGTAAGCGTGCATGCCTGAAAGGCTGCCGAAAAGGACGCAGTCGACGCGTCCTACCCGGCGCCGGAGTTTTTGAATGACCGAATCCATGTGGCCATTCTCGTCCCGGAAGGTATCGACCGTTCCGTATATTTTATAGCCACCGGTATCGATAAGGTAGGTGTTGGCCTCAAATGACGAGCCGGGACTGAAGAATTCACCACGAAAAGGCACGGCAATAACCTTAATGCCGTCAAGATCGACGGATTGCCAGTGCGCGACTTCCACGACTTTCAGGAAACCCAGGCTCATGAAAAAATCGGCTACGCTGGGATTGAAGTCAGTTGGATTTTTAACCAGTGGCACGAAAACAGGCGTGGTGCGTGGAATCCTTGCTACGGTCGCGATGTGCAGATGGTCCCAGTGGGCGTGCGTGATAAAGATGGCATCGAGCGAAGACAGCGCTTCCACAGTCTCGTTCATCAGCTTAAAGCGTCCGGGTTTAGTATTGTAGGGGCGTTGCATGAAAAAAACCGGATCAATGAGCAGCTTGCGCATCTGGCTTTCAATCCAGACGCAGGAATGAGAGATCAGCCGGACTGAATTGCCCTGCGCGGTCTGCGGACGCCGCTTTCGGACCTTTGTTAAGAGTTTTACTCTTCGGGCAAAGCTTAGAAAGCTGTTGAGGAGCGCTTTTGATTCGGAAAATTCAGCCTGCAGCATGGCCAAAGAGCATTCCCCATTAAGACGGCCAAGCAGGCTCATCAGCACATGGAAATCCTGGCCCTTTACCTTGAAAAAATGAAACGTGCCGGCAACGTCGAAAATGAGTGCCCAGTCGCGCTGCTGCCAGTCCGGATACCGGATCCTTTTCTTGCCTGACCGAAAGGTGAGTGACCATTTTCCACCTTTTACGATCAATCGATAATAACGACGTGCCTCGGGAAGCAGGGTCAGCGCCCGTTTAAGTTCGGCCAGGCTGGGCTGCGCCGCATCGCCACTGCACAGGAACAGCACACGTTCCAGGGCCAGGCCTATCAATGCCGCTTTGCCGTATTGCGTCTGATGCGGATTTGGCGTGAGCCCCCGAATCACAAGCTGGTAAAGCGATTTCTCCAGCGAGAGGATCTTGCGACTGGCCAGTACCTGGGCTAGTTCTAGAGTCTCTTCGCTCACCAGTCCCCAGTTGCAGAGGAGTAGTTTGATGCTGCTCGAAGTCATGGTTGGGCCACGCTATCTTGGCGGCTCAAAAACAGCTAATCTTTTTGAGGTTTGAAGTAATGGATGTCGTCGCGCACCTCATCTCCATGCCGTGGTCGCCCATCGATTGCCCCTCAATACAGACGGGCTGCCTGAAGGCCTACCTCGACGAGGTTTTTGCGGGCCAGCTCGTTGTTCGCAGCTATTCACCATTTTACTCAATCTTCTATCGCCTCTGGAAGCAGGAATGCTTCGATCGCTTTCAGGACTTTGCTGAGTATGGTGAAAACATTTACTTTTTGTTGTATGCACGGCGCTTTGGGTTGCCTCAGGTAAAATTCGATTCCGCGGAGGCCAGGGGTTTTTGCGACTCGTTAAATGGCCTGGGGCTGGCAAAGGGCAAAGTCACCTCGACGTTTCTGGCAGAGCTTGAAGAGGCAACGGTTGGTTATATCGATAGTGTCATTGGTCCGCGCCTCGTCGAGGACGTGACCAATGTAATCGGCTTTACCTTGAACTTCGATCAGGTCTATTCGTCGTTTTTCTGCGCGCGCTATCTTAAAGACAAATTTCCGGAACACCGCCTGGTTTTCGTATTTGGCGGGGCCAGCGCAGCACTTCATGAAGTGCTGGCGCTGGCAAAACTTTTGGAGATTGAGGGTTACTGCGTCGTGGGTGAAGGCGAGAAGAAGTGCGAGCTGATTGTGCGCGGCCTCATGAAGGGCGGCGGGGGGCTGGCAGGTATTTCGGGGCTCCTCAATACCCTCGATGACAATTCCGGTGTCGCGATAACCGCCGATTTATTTAAGACGCAATTTCCTTCTCTCGAAAAACTTCCCACACCGGCCTACAGCGAGTTTTTTTCTGAGGCCCGTAAAGAAAGCGGCACTCGCCGCAGCTACGACAAAGCCCTTTCCCGTATTTCGTTGCCCGTCGAAGGCACGCGCGGCTGCTTTGCCCATTGCGACTTCTGCGGCCTGAATTATCTTTGGAAGGGCTTTCGAAAGCGGCCGCCCGAAAAGGTTTTTCGGGATGTCACAGCCCTTGTTGATTCGCACGGCACCAACAGCCTGCGTTTTGTCGATAATGTCTGCGACACCTGGGCCGAGGGGTTTGCGGATCGACTGATTGCTCAGCGGCTGCGCTTTCCGGCCTTTATGGAGCTGCGGGCCCATCACCCGGAACATTTCTGGACCAAGCTGGCGCTCTCCGGTGCCAATCGCATTCAGATTGGCATCGAGGCAATTTCGCCGCCCCTCTTGGCAAAAATCGGTAAAGGCACGCGGGTTATTCAGAACATCATGGTTCACAAGTATTTCAGGGAGCTGGGAATTCATTCCTGCGCCAACCTCATTACGCATCACCCACGCTCAACGCTGGAGGATGTGGAAGAGACTATGCGGATCGCCGAGCTCATCTCACATCTTGAAGGCTTCGGGCTTTCGCCGTTCACGCTGATTCCTGGCAGCCCACTCTACGAGCAGCTCGACACCGCCATTCGGCAAAAGCTGAAGCCAAACCTGAGTGTCGAGGCCGTTGAAAAGCTCGATGGTTTTCTGATCGGCTATGGCCTTCGACTTCCGGAACAAATGGCGTTGCCACGGCCAATTCACAAGGCCTGGGATTTTTTTCGGGTCTGGTATGCCCAGTTCCAGAAAAGCAGTCCGCAGACCTTTCTTACCGTAAGCCCACTTGCCGACGGCGCTGCGCTTATCAAAGATGGACGATATGGTCCCGTACAGGAAATCGTCCTGCGCAGCGATGAGGCGCAGGTTTACAGCCTTGGCCACCGTGGGCTTGCCGCGCGATACATTGCAGAGGAGATAGGTCAGCCCTTGGGCAGCGTCACTGAAATTCTTGACGATCTGACAGTCCGCAAACTGATGCTCAAAACTGAAGACTACTATTTGTCGCTGGCGATACGACCGCGTGCAGACCTCGTTAGGAATTACGAACGTATGGTATGATGGCGGGTATGCGAGTAAAGCTTCATCTCATCGCGGCGCCCTGGCCCTTTCTGGTGGTGCCCAGTCATTCGATTGGAGCGCTCAAGGCGTTCATCGACCGCGCGTTTGCGGGACGAGGGGTGGAGTGCCTCTCGTATTCCGCCTTTCTGAACATTCTGCACAGCTACAAGGGCCCGCTGGCACCGAAGTTTCAAGAGGCGATGGCCGGCAACGGCGAAAATGTTTATCTCTATCTTTACTATAAGCGCTATCTTTCCTCGACTGTGAAGGTCAGTGACCGCGACCGGCGAAAATTTATCGAAAAGCTGATGCCGCACGTTGACGAGGGGGTCAATAAGCTTTTGCCGCGCGAAGACGAGAGCTCGCATTTTTTTCTGGATGAACGGGAGTTTGAATGCCTGGAAAAATCGACAACTGATTACATTGATACTTTTCTTGCGCCTCAATTGGACGATGATGCCTTGAATGTTCTGGGCTTTACCTTGAACTACAATCAGGTTTTGCCTTCGATTTTCATGGCGCGCTACCTGGAAGAGGTTCGCCCCAAGGCGCCTAAACTGCTGGTTTTCGGCGGGGGCTCAGTCGTGCTGCCTCGTACCGTTGAGCTATTCAACCGCCTGGGCATTGATGGATATCTCGTGATTGGAGAGGGCGAAAGCAAGCTCACCGCGCTGGTTGAGGAGCTGCTTTCGCAGAAAACACCGGGCAAGTGGTTAAGCAAAGCGCCGCAAGGCGTACTGCGTATCAGCGAAAAGCCAGATCTTTTTGAACGTGACGAGCGCAACTTTGCCGGAGAAATTCAGGACCTGGGCACTCTGCCCGACCCGGACTATCGCGAGTACTTCGCGGCGCTCGAGAAAATTAAATCCGAAGATCCACTTTTCGGCCGGGTCATCCAGCCTCGAATCTCGATCGAGGGTAGCCGCGGTTGTTTTGCAAAATGCGACTTTTGCAGCATGCAGGCCCAGTGGAATGGATTTCGTAAACAAAGCGTGCCTGACATCTACAAGCGCGTGGTGAGCATGGCTGCGGAATATGGGGTGCGCGGCGTATTGTTTTCTGACCTGGTTTGCGACGCCTGGGCCGAAAGGTTTGCCGAGCAGATGCTTGCCACCGGCAAGCGCATGCAGATGTTCATGTTTCTACGGGCACATCACCCTGAAAAATTTTGGACTACCCTTGCCCTGGCCGGAGTGGACGTGGTGACGGTCGGCACGGAAAGCCTTTCGGATGGCTTACTGGCTAGAATGACCAAGGGTGCCTCGGTGGCCCAGAACATACTGGCGCAAAAATATCTGCGCGAGCTGCAAATTATCTCAAATTCCAATCTCATCTCTCATCATCCAAAGTCGACCTTTGAGGACATTGCTGAAAGCCGGCGAGTTCTTGAAAGCATCAGCCACTTCGATGATTTTACCGTAGCGCGGTTCTGGCTTAGCGCGGGGAGTCCGCTGTTTGAGTCGATTCCGGTCGACCAAAGGCGTGACCTGAATGCCAAGCCACTGGCATCATCTGCGGTGCCTGAGGCGCTTGCTGCGTTTGCCACCGGTTATGGCTACAGCCTTGCCGATCAGCATGCGTTGCCCGCGAAGTTGATTGAAGCCTGGGATGAGTTCGTGAGCTGGTGTCGCGAAAGGGCGCGAGCCATAAAGACCCAAAATCCGACAATGACGGTTGCCCGTCAGCCAGATGGGAATCTCGTGATCCTGGATCGACGTTTTAATGGCGAAGGGAAGAGAACTCAGCTGTCAGGCGTCCGGGCGCGAATTTACGACTTTTGCCACGCTGGGCCCAAGACGCGTTTTCTGGCCGAGAGTTTGAATCTGAGTCTCGACGAGGTGGTCGAACACGTTTCCTGGCTGATCGCGCAAGGTCTGCTGCTCGAGGTCGGGGGCCAGCTCATCTCGCTGGCGCTGCGACCCAAGGCCGAGCTGCTGCACAAGATTCAGGATCAGCGGCGAACCCTTTACAGTCATTCGGCGCGCTGCTAGTATTTTATCCGTGAAGACTAAGAAAAAAGCTCCGACGGATGTCGCTTTAAAACGTGGAAAAGATGTTCTGGCGCGAAAAAACCAGGATGGCTCCGTGGCGATCATGCGCCTCGAAGACGACGAGTTTTTCTTTGTGCTGGACGGCATAGCCGCGGAATTCTGGAACCTGATTGACGGCAAGACCTCGCTGTCCAAGATCAAGAAAAAGGTGAGCGATAAGCACGAGCCACCGGTCACCAAATTCGAAAAAGATGTCGCGAAGCTGGTCACGGATCTAAAAAAAGAAAAGCTTGTAACCCTCTAGCCAAAAAAGCGGCGCCTGAAGTTCTGAAGCAGGCCGCGCACTATGATTCTTCTGCGCATGGCAGTGGTCAGCTGGTGGCTGACGACCTGACCGACAACCTTGTCCTCGGACACAGGCAGGTCATCGATGCCCTCATAGGCGGAGTTCAGATTGCGTGTGACGTACACTTGCTGGCCGTGAGCTGACGGCAGCTCGTTGCGGTGCCAGACATAGTGGCAAACCAAGCCGTCTCCATCGTGGCCCAGATACACGATAATGTCGAAACGCTTAAAGGGCGGCACTGGCGGAACGACTTCGATGAAGTCGCCCGGCGCAATAAGGGGCTCCATCGAATCACTTACGACCTCACAGCGAGCCCGCTTGCTTTTTTCGAAAGCGGCTCGAAGTTTCTTTAAGCTGGGTGGAACCGATTTTGCCATGTTTGACGCAAGTCTACCGCAATCTGGCACACCCGGCTTTCGAAATTTGCTCTCGACTGCTAGGCTGCCGACATGCAGGATTTTGGAGAAAAAGAGATTGCCGCGGTTACGCGGATATTGCGAAAAAAAAGGCTATTTCGCTATCTGCCGGCCGGCCAGCCCAGTGAATGCGATCTCTTTGAGCAGGAGCTGGCCCGTTATTTTGGCGTTCGCCGCTCGCTGGTGGTAAGCAACGGCAGCAATGCGTTAATCTGCGCCTTGGTGGGCCTGGGATTAAGGTCTGGTGATGAGGTTATCGTACCTGCTTACACCTTCGTGGCAACTCCGGGCGCGGTTCTGGCTGCTGGCGCGGTTCCGGTCGTTGCTAACATCGATGCCACTTTGACTCTTGATCCCGAAGATGTGCGCCAGAAAATAACGCGTCGCACGCGCGCCATTATTGCAGTGCACATGGACGGTAAGCCAGCAAACATGCGGGCGCTCAAGGCTCTGGCTCGCAAGCACAAGCTTTTTCTGCTCGAAGATGTTGCCCAGGCGATAGGTGGGTCATATGGCGGAAAGCTTCTGGGCACGCTTGGCGATGCCGGCTGTTTTTCATTCAACCAGTTTAAAACGCTTTCCTGTGGTGAGGGCGGAGCGCTTATCACCCGTCGGCAAAGCATTTATGAACGTGCGGTGATTCATCACGACATGGGCTGCAGCTTTCGCAAGGTTTCAAAACAGTTCAAGACGCCGCTTTTTTTGGGTGGCGCCATGCGGGCCTCGGAGTTTGTCGGCGCGATCATGCGGCCTCAGCTGCGAAAGCTTGACCACGTTTCAGCGCGGCTGCGGCAACGTAAAGATATTTTTTCGCACGCCCTTTCCGAATTCGAACGTCCACTGAACGACGCTGCTGGCGACTGCGCAACTTCAATT
>JBBRLF010000204.1:0-9323 GCA_038231515.1 candidate division WWE3 bacterium | reverse complement strand
CAGATAGGGCACCTTGGGCCACGTTACGCCCAGAAGCGTGATGGTTTCCATGCAGATGCCCGCGCTAATGGCTTTGGCCACCACGGCATATTCACCCGGAAGATCTGCGTTGAAGGTCACGGTCTTGCCATTGAAAACATGACCGTTGGCCGCAAGTCCGCTGGGGCCGATTACGCGCCATAAGATATTCGTAGCCGAGGTATTGGCCGCAAAGGTGATGCTCGGGTTGGCGTTGCTGATGATGCCGCCGTGGTCATGAAATTCACTTTGATGATTGAGCAAACCCAGCTCGAGCTGAAACTGCTCAGACGGGCCCTGCGCTTCGCGACAACCCAGCGCGCGGTTGTCCACCTCGACCTCCTGAAGCTGAAGCGACTTGCGAGTCGCCGCGGAACGAAAACCCTGGGCGAGGATTACGTTTTTCCGCACCCGGGCGCCAGGTAACGCCGCCGAAATCACCTCGGCGGAAACGCTGAAGATCTCGTAGCGCCCATCCTGCGCATCAAGTACCCGCGCCGTGCCCCCACTGCGCTCGAGAAGTATTTCGACGCCAGCCCGATCTGAGGTCTCGACGATGAATCCGGTGTGGGCGGCCGATGTCGGTGCTGCTCGCACCCAGTGTCCACCAGTGCCTTGCACTGATTTGGAACAGCCCGTTATCAACACTGCAAACAGGCCAGCTATATTCGCCAGCGAAGCCGTCTTTTTGCTGATTTTCATGAGTCCGGGCTAGTGCAGACTCGATGCCAGCACGAGTAACGCGAGAGACCAGCATCCAAGCATCAGACTTGCAAAGTAGCGAGGTGATGAAAATCGAGAACGTGACTGCGTCCGCGTATACCATTCCCACCGAGACTCCGGAATCGGATGGCACGTTAGCGTGGAACAAGACAACCCTGGTCGTAGTCGAAGCGCGCAGCATCGGAGTAACCGGATTGGGTTATACCTACGCCAACAAAGCCACGGCGCGCGTGGTTCATGAGCTTTTGGCCGAAGTGGTCCAGGGGCGCGATGCGATGAACCTTCCTGAGGCCTGGGCGGCCATGTGGCGAGTGGTGCGTAACTTTGGCCAGACCGGCATTGCGGCAATGGCCATCGCCGCCGTGGATGCGGCGCTCTGGGATTTAAAAGCACGCCTGCTCGATGTTTCCATTCTTCGTCTGCTGGGAGCGGCGCGCTCCAGCATTCCGGTCTACGGCAGCGGCGGCTTCACCTCGTATTCCAATGAGCAGCTTCAGGACCAGTTCGGAAGCTGGGCGGAACAGGGCATTACGAAGTTCAAAATGAAAGTCGGACGCGAGCCCGCGCGCGACCCTGAACGGATTCGCGCCGCGCGCGAAGCCATTGGCATCGAGTCCGAGCTCTATGTCGACGCCAACGGCGCGTTCACGCGCAAGTTCGCACTGGCCCAGGCCGAGCTCTACTCCCAGTTTTTAATCACCTGGTTTGAAGAGCCCGTACCATCCGCTGACCTGGAAGGACTGAATCTGCTCCGCAACCTGGCACCCGCCGGAATGGATATCGCTGCCGGAGAATACGGCTACAACCTCGGCTACTTTTGCGACATGCTTGCGGCACAGGCCGTGGATGTTTTGCAGGCCGACGCCACTCGTTGCGGCATTACGGGCTTTCTGCAAACCGCCGCGCTGGCCGAGGCCAACTTCATTCCGCTCTCGTCGCACACCGCCCCCTCGCTGCATGCACCACTTTGCTGCGCGGTAACGGCGGCCCGGGACGTGGAATATTTTTTTGATCATGTGCGGATCGAGCAACTTTTTTTTGACGGTGCCGCAAAAGTCGTGAACGGCAAGCTCACGCCGGATTTAACGAAGCCAGGCTTCGGGCTCGAGCTCAAACGCCGCGATGCCGAAAGGTATGCCGCATGAAACCGTCTATCGGACGCACACTTTGGGCCATTGCCGAGGGCTATATTCCGTCGTGGAGCCACGGCCAGGAGCCGGAGTTCACGAGTCACGAAACCGCCTGCCTTCTCAACGCCAACGACGAAGACGCGCACGTGCGCATCACGATCTATTTCGCCGACCGCGAGCCCGTCGGCCCTTATCTGGTTACCGTGCCGGGGCGCCGCACGAAGCACCTGCGTTTCAATGACCTCAAAGATCCACAGCCCATTCCGCGCGGCACGGACTACTCAAGCGTACTGGAGTCGGACGTGCCCATCGTCGTGCAGCACACACGGCTCGACTCGCGTCAGGCCGACAACGCGTTGCTTTCGACCATCGCGTTTGCCGCAGCCTGAGCTGCGGCTCGAAGGCAACCCGTAATCAGCGCGTAAGCAGGTCTTGGCAGGAGCTGAGCTTTAAACTCCCCAGTATTCGTTTGACCAGACTTTCTATCTCAACTCGCGTGCGAAGTCGCGCGGAAGCCAGGCTGACGGCATCAAACTCAGGCACCAGGCCAGCCAAGCCAGGAGTCCCGGCCCCGAAAAGCTCAGCCGAAACCGCGTCGACATTCACCGGCGCTTCAATAAAGCCCTCGGAGCCCGGCGCCATAACCTCGGTCAGAACGCCCACGTCACGGTTGCCGCCCACCGTATTTCCCAGCACGGCCGCGTTGAGAAAGATATTCTCGCGTACCGCTAATGGCCGTTCAAAACGATAGCCGACGGGAACGCGCACGAACGTTCCAAAGTCGACCACCGCGGCACCGCCGCCCGGCAGCGCGCGGCCCTGAATATTGATCAGATCAAAACGCACCTGCGTCTGACGACGCAGGGCTTCGGACAAACCCGTACTCGTGATGCCGTACTGACGCAGCAGCAGCTCGATCTCGAGCGCAACACCCTTGGCCAGGTTCGAGTTGAAGTTCCAGTGCTCGCGCGTGTGGCCCTGACGCAGCACGGCCCCTGCGGGCAAAAGCCGGCCGCCCTCGGCCTTGAGCTCAAAGCCCCAGTCGATCACCGCGTAGGTTCGTACTGTAGTGAATTTTCCGCCATGAGCTTTAAAAATTTCGTGAATAACGTTTTGCCAGATCAGCTCGCGCACAGCGTCTGCCGTGGGCATTAAACCATTTGAATTTATACCGGCACGCGGCTCGCGAGCACCAAAGCCTTTGCCATCCAGCAGCGCCGGCGCTACGTCGGTACCGGCCTCGAAAACCATTCCGCGGCGGTAACCCTCTGGCCGGTAAGCCGACTTCAGTGCACCCCGATCGAAATCGACTGGTGTCTGAATATCGGCCGCGCTGGGGCTCATCGCCTGAGGCAACGAGATATAACCGGCCTGGTCGAGCAGCCAGGCATCGATCTGGGGTTGGGTTAAGGTTCGAAGCTGCGAAAAATCCTGTTTGAGCAGCTCGTAGTCGGCAGCCACGATTTTAGCCGTGCGCACGCGAACCAAGCTCTCACGGCTGGGACTGGGATAATCTCTAATTTTGCGCACCGGCGTGTCCAATGCGAAACTCGACGCCGCGAGCGCGCAGAACAGCAGCCCTACTCCCAGAACACTTCTCATGAAGCGTACCTAAATTATATGACGCATTATGTCAACTACTGTGCAACAGGCATCTTCCGATGCACCAACAGATTGTTATTCCGCGGATTTCCGTCATCCTCCGCCAGCTTCACCCGTAAGCCATAAACCCCAGGCCCGGGATAATTCGTCCAAGGCAGCTCGATTTGAATTCGGTCGCCGGGCGCGATCACCGGCAGCGGCACGTCGGCGCCGATGGGAGTGACCTCGTTACCGTCCGTAAAGTCATGAACGGCGTCGTTGGGCGCGCTTCTTAAAATTTTCAAGTGATTCGGCGCCGAGGCAGTCAGGCCCTCGTTTTTGACCGTAACGCGCACGACGAAGCCATCGCGTTTGGCGTTCGGCGCCACCAGCACATGGTGCTCGTAAAAACTCAGGTCGGCATAGGCCGCGCGATATCGCGTGCCGGACTCGTAGTCGGCGGCGCGCAGCCCGCTCTTTTGCGTACTATACGCAAGCAGCGCCTGCCAGGTTTCGATGCCGCTTTCTTCCAGATGAGAGATATCGATGTTCATTCCCAGCTCGCGCTTGAGAATCCTGATTCCGAGTAAAAGTCCGTCGTGCAGCGCCAGCGTATAGGTTCCCTTGTCGTCGAGCGGAACTCCCCCAATGAGAATATTGGACGCGGGAGTTGCCCCGCCGTTTTGCTGATCATAAACGAGCTGGACGCCCGAGCTGGCGAGCCAGCTGAAAATACCGGTGCGATCGGCCAGTAGCGCCGTGTTGATCAAGCCTCGCAGATCAACTCCCGTCATGGTCAGGCGCTTGAGCGTCCAGGTGTGACCAAACTCAGGAAACGGCATCAAATTGGCTGGCCCGTAGATGTGCGGTGCCTGATTGTAGATATTAGCGGTGCTTTGCGGGCCAGGCAACATTCCGATGCCTGTCAGGTCAAACGACTCCAGGCCAACGTGCGTGCCCAGCACCGAGCGATAGGCGTCGGCAAGCATATTGCCCAGAGGCCCTTCGCGTCCATCGGTTTCGGGCATCTCCTCGGCACAGTCCGCAACGTGGTCGTGCAAAATGTCCTTGCCGAACTTCCTGACGAGCGACTTGTCGGAGTCCTCCACGAGCGCCGCGATTTTAGCGTCTTCGGCCAGATCGGCGGTGACCGGCAGCAGCTGATAACTCTTCAAGGTGACGCGACGGCTGACTGTATCGACAGACAGCGTGAGCTTACCCAGAAATTGGCCCCAGTGCCGTGCCTCGACCACATAGGCCGGTGCGCCGCCGTTGGACACGACGATGGGCGCCGGCGTCTTGGCGTGCGCATGCCCACTCACGACAAGGTTGACCCAAGGCACCTGACGCGTCCACAGCACGTTGGTGGCCAGCTTGTTGTGTGACACCAGTACGATCACGTCGGCCAGCTTCTGGTCATGCAGCTGCGTCGCGATTCTCGTAGCGGTGGCCTGGGCGCCGGTAATGACCCCGGGCTTGAAATAATCCGCGTAGGTGATGTCTTCCGTAATCAGGCCGATCAGGCCAACCTTGATACCGCCCACTTCGAGAATCACGTAGTCGGGCAGGTCTTTGGCAACCCGATCATGATCGGGAACATTCGACAGTTCCTTGTTGGCGCCGAGAATTGGAAAAGCGGGGTGCGCCGCCTCGATGCGCGTCGCAAGCAAGCTGGGGCCGTTCAGATAGTCGTGATTGCCCACGACCGCGGCATCGTAGCCAATCGCGTCCATGATTCGCAGCATGTTCACGCCGGCGTCCACCGAATAAGAAAGTGTGCCCTGCGACCAATCGCCGCCATCAATCAACAGCGTATTTGGCGTGGTGGCTCGGATGCGATCGACGAGTGTTTTCAGCCGGGCCACTCCGCCCAGGTTATAGGGATTCATCTCGGAGTTCGCCGGCTCGGCCTTCAGATGACCGTGAATATCGTTCGTGTGCAGAATCGTGAGGTCGATGGTGCTGGGCGAACTGCCGCCCGAGCAGGAGCTGGCCCCACTGCAAACTACGAAGCAGAAAATCAGGCCGACCGCGACAACGGGAAACCCTCTGAAAATAGTCATGCTCGGCAGCCTAAAACAGGAGTCGTTAAGCTGGCTACCTCAAAGGAAAGTTCGCAACAAAATTAAATACTCTGGCAAATAATCCCGATAGGTCGTCGAAGCCATGTCAGATCAAGCAAAAAGCCTTATCAAGCATGATGATTTCGTCGAGCTGAAATACCTGGTAGTTGTGCGTAACACCACGACCAAAACCGAGGTCAAGCCCGCGACACCTATCACGATTGCTGAGCTGAGGCCCAAAGGACTGGTGTTGCGCCTGCCGGCCTCGGCGTGCACGACCGGCCACATGCTGCTGTTGCAGATCGTGCCCAAGGACAATAAGAAGCCACCCGCCAAAAAGTCCGCCAAGACCCACGAGCAGCTGGTCAAAGAGAAGGAACTGGCACAGCGGGAATTTCTTGCCGCCGCCATCGAGATCACGGCCAAGACGATGCTCGTCCAGCTGACCGACGACGGGTCGCTGCTCGTCGAGGTGTCCTTCTATCAGTTCGACGAGAAAAAATGGCGCAAGTTTGTGGAGACCTTTGAGGCGCGGCAAAATAAAATTCATTTCCTGGTCAAAACCATCAAGGAATAGCGAAAAAATTGAGCACTGAGCAGCAGACAGACAAAGCAATCGCGGAGTTCCTCACCGGCAAACGGGTGTTGCTCGTTGACACCGACTCGACCACACGCACGACCACGCAACGCATGCTTGCCACCATGGGAATCAAGAACAAAGACGTCTTTACGGCGTGGAACTATCACGACGCGCTTCACCAGATCGAGCAGTTCAAGCCCGAAATCGTCCTGACTGACTTTACGCTGGAACGTCATTCCGGCATTGAGCTGCTGAACCTCCACAAGCGCCTGCTGCCCAACCGGCTCGACACGATATTCATGTTCATTTCCTCGCGCAACTCCAACACCATCGCCTGCCTGGCCGCGGCCGAAGAGGTCGATGCCTTCATGATCAAGCCGTTTTCATTCGCGGCCCTGAAGGACAAATTCCTTGAGGTGCTCTCTGCGAAGGCCTACGCCTCGGACTATCAAAAAGAAGTCGAGCGCGCGAAGTTCCAGATCTTCGAAAAACGTTATGCCGACGCCCTGGCAACCCTGGCGCACGCCCGCACGCTGGATCCCGCGCCAGCGCTCGTTTGCTACCACGTCGGCATGGTAAAAAAGCTCAACGGCAAGCCAGAAGAAGCTCAGACCCTTTTCGAAGAAGGGCTGCGCTTTAACCCCATACACTATCGCTGCCTGACCGGACTGCTTGACGTACTGATCGCACGCAAACATTATGAGCAGGCTTATGACGTGGCTCACAAGCTTACCGAGAACTACCCCATCGAGCCGACCCTGATTCCCGTGCTGATTCGCCTGTCGATCTCGTCGAAAAACTTCGGGGATATTCTTAAATATTATGACGTCTTCGAGGACTTCGAGGAAAAAGACGTAGCCATCGTCAACTATATCTCGGCCGGCCTGATCGTCTGCGGCAAATACTTTCTCGAGGTTGGTCGCACGACCGAGGGGCTCAACGCCCTGAACAAGGCCGAGGCCGTCAGCGAACGCAAACCGCAGATCATGAAAGAGATTCTGGCAACCCTTTACGGGGCCGGACTCGAGGCCGAGGCGACCGCGTTTCTGGATCGCGCGCCGGCCGAGGTGAAAAACTCGCCGGACGTGGCCGCGGCCAAGCTGGAAAAGATCAATCTGTCGTCACCACCCACGCGCGTGCTGCAGTACGCGATGGATCTGATCCTGGGCAACGTCAAGCATCCGCGCATCTACCAGATCGCGCTCGAACGCTCAGTCGAGCTGCTGCAGCGCGACTCCCACATCAAACAGCTGCTTTCGTCGGCCACGGCGGCCTTTCCCGAAAAGAAAGACCTCTTCGAGCAAATCGTCTCGGGCACGACCACCCCCTCGGGCAGCGGCGCCGAAGACAAAATCCGCTGACTGCAAAAATTGCCCGGCTATGCCAACGGCAAGTTTGGCGACAGCAGGCCGATAAGATTATGTAGAAACTATGGACCTTACACTTCCTACAATCATCATCGCCACTTTCATCGCCGGCCTGATCGCGTTTCGCATCGCGATTCCGCTGGCGCTCAAATTTCACCTCGTCGACGTGCCCAACTCACGAAGGCGCCATGCGCGTCCCATGCCGATTATCGGCGGCGCGACGGTCTTTGTGGCCTGGTTCACCGGTGTGGCCCTTTACTGCGTGCTCAAACCGGAGTGGTTCGCCCTCAACCGTGCTTCGCTCTTCCCGATTGGCCTGAGCCTGGTGGCCTTGCTGTCACTCGGCCTGCTCGACGACCTGCGCGGCCTGGGGCCCAAGGTGAAGCTCGGCGTGCAGCTGCTGGCCGCTATAAACGTCATCGCCTTTGAGCCCATCGTGCATGCGTTCTGCCTGCATTGGCTGGCGCGCATCGGCTTCATGGTCTGGCCCATCACCGTGATCTGGCTGGTGGGGCTAAGCAACGCAATCAATCTCGTGGACGGCCTCGACGGTCTGGCCGGCGGCATCTCGCTGCTGGTCGCAAGCTCGCTGGTGGTCATCAGCGCCAAATGGGGAGTCAATGGGCAGCTCAGCCTCGTGCTGATGGCCGCGCTGATTCCCGCGCTTCTCGCGTTCCTGCGCAAAAACTGGAATCCGGCCGATATTTTTCTAGGCGACAACGGCAGCCTGCCTATCGGTTTTCTGTTCGGCGTGGTCAGTCTGATGTGCCCGCCACACAGCCGTTCCTGGGTTCATGCCATCAATATCATACTCATGATGGGCTACCCCATCATGGATATGGGTCTTTGCACCTACCGGCGCTTTCGCAAACACACACCGCTCTTCAAGGCCGATCGCAATCACCTGCACCACCGCCTTCTGCGCCTGGGTATGAGTGTGCGCCAGACCGCCACAATGCTGCTCAGCCTGACCATCTATCTGCAGCTTACCGCGGTTTGCGTCATCGACATGATTCGTACGGACGAAGCCCTTTTCACCAACGGCCTGGTCTATATGGGCGCCATCGGAATCAGCATGTTCAGCCTGTTCTATCTGCTGCGCGCAATCGAGCTCAAGCTTACGGCCCGCCTGGCGGCGCCCGGCGAACGTCAACTCGACCCCAACTTACCGCAGTTTCGCCAATGTACCGTCGTGCGCATCGAGCTGGAGCCTTTGTTTGAAACCGGGCTTTTCGAGGAAAAAGAACGCGTTCAGCAGATCGTGGCTTGCCTGAAGCTGATGATGCAGACCTTCACGCAAAAAAATGATCTCATCTATCTGGCGCACAAAGAGCTCAATATCGTGCTCTCCGACTCCCAGCCCAATCCCCAGTCGGTGCAGGCCCTGGAAGTGGCAATTAAGGCAAAGCTCGTGCTGTTCCAGAACGTCTTCAATCTGCAGTACTCGATGGCCGATCTGCCAGTGAAGTTCTCGAGCGAGGAGTTCCTGATTCAGGGCAACTCGCTTAAGCGCCGCCAGTCCGACACCGATCAGGCCCAGGCCATCGTCATTCGCAAAGCAGCCTGACAGCCCGCCTACTTCTGCTTGGTCAGGGACAGGGCACTGATGCCGATACCCAGTACCGACGCGACTACCGTGATCAGCAGCAACGTATCGCCGCTGATAATCGGTTGCCGGGCTTTAATCAGCACGACGTCGTTATTGGCCAGCAGCGGATTCTTGGCATTCTTGTCATGGACGAGCTTCTCGAGATCCACTGACGTAACGTCCTTGCTTTGCTGCTTCTTGATCGTGATATCGTCGAGCACCGCATCGTGAGTGGGGCCGCCCGCTATCGCCATCAGCGTGATGAAATCCGTT
>JBBRLF010000203.1:0-9325 GCA_038231515.1 candidate division WWE3 bacterium | reverse complement strand
TTTCCAAGTGGCTGGGGTAGTACCCCAAAAGAGATCTGCGAAAAAGCAGTCGAGGCCGGAATGGTCCTGGATCCCGACACGCGTACGGGCGGCCCAAGCTGCGAGAGCATCGATGGATTTATCGCCAAGGGCGGCTACGAGGTCTTTGGCAAATATTATCCTTCGATTGCCTCGGTGCTTGCCAAAAAGAAAAGCAGTGCCAGTGCCAGTGGCGAGTTTGGCGAAGGCGCAGGCAAGTCGGCCGCAAGTGTTGGCGCCGCGGCTGCGAAGGCCGCACCTGTGCCGGCGGACAAGAGCAAGGTCGACGTAAAGTAGTCCAGGGCGCTAACAGCCTTTTTTGCTGCCCAAAAGTGCCAGCGCCTGGTCGTGCAACGCCTCAAAGACTTTCTTGTTCTTGGCGAGCTGGTTTTTGTGCGCCTCATTGCGTTCTTCATCCTGCAGGGCTTCCATCGTGTGAATGATGTATTCAGTGGCCTGCAGCTGAGAGACGAGCAGCCTGATCTCAAAGTCATGCCCGCCATTCAGAATAAGCTGCGATGTCTTTCATGAGCTTTTTGATGGCCACGCGGGGGCGTTTGATCAGCAAGAGCTTGTCCACGTTGCTTTGCTGGTCCAGTACGTGTTCAAGCGTAAAGTAGCCCTGGGCCTGTCGCGCCAAGCTGACGTTAGGGTCAGCAAGGCAGGGTGGAGCGAGCAAGAATGCCGTAACCAGCAACAGACCCAGGTACAGCTTCATTAGTGCGTGCGATCGACGGGATAGAATCGGGGTGCCGACTTCTTTGGCATGGTCCGAATTGCCGGGCGTTTGGTGGTTTTGCCCGTCAGATCTTTCATGATGTATTGCTGGATGAAGCGCAGGTGCTCGACTTTTTCGAGCAGCACCTTCGAGAATCGTCCGTGCGCTTCTTTGTCGTCGACCTTTTTAGCGAGCAACGTCAGAAATTCCCAGTTGGCCGTACCCACCAGCTCTACCGAAAACAAGGTGTCCATGAGCTGGCGAAAGTCGCTGGTCCTGGCCCCCTTGATGGTGCCGTGAAACTCACGGTCGGTGGCTTTGGCCGAGGGGGTAAGCGCGTAGGGGTTCGCACCATAACGATGCAGCACCGCTTCGAGCATATCGATGTGAATCTGCTGACGCTTGAGCAGCTTCTCGAATCTCACCTTGTATTGCTCGGGGCACTTTTCGAGAATCAGCTGGTGCAGCTGCAGGCCATTGAGTTCGTAGTGCAGCCGCGCGGTGCACTTGTCTATGAACGTGGACGATTGTATGTTTTTCATAAAGTCATACAAAGCAAGAAGCGTGCTCATCATTTTCGATGTCAGTCCTGCGCTATATTCGAGGACGCTGAGGTTCCTGCCCCGACTTGTGGCAACTTGCCCCGGTACAGCTTATTTAAGCCAATGCATCTGCCGCAGCACGTTTTGAAAGCCGGAGTCGCGCAACGAAAGCGGCCGCAGATATTCATCTACTAATGTGCGGTGCCAGCGTCGTCCGCCACCTTCACCGGGACGAGTGAAGCGGTAATGATAGCGCTGCACTCGAATAAGTTTGGGCGGCGCAGCCGGAAATGGGTTATGGGCCAGCAGCCCCAGCACGGGGCCGTCGTTGCGCAAAAGTTTTGCCAGCAGATTCAAAATCCATATATTGTCTTCAAAGCCACTCATGGCGGCAAACCACATCTGCCAGTCCAGGCGATAATGATAGGGCGAAACCAAGGGCAGCCTGCGCGCAAGATTTCCCGGCTTGGCTTTGAATTCGTATTGATGCCATTTTGTGGCGGGGGTTGCCACCGCGTCGGTCGTGCCCTCAAGCACCAGCTCGAGGCGTTTGCGTGTAATGCTGCCAAAGGCGCCGTAGGTATTTACCAGATGTAGCGGATCAAAGCTGGTGTTCATGATCTGCCGGCGCGAGAACAGATTTACGGCCGGCTTGATGCTCAGCCAAAGAATTAAGAGTGTCAGCGCTCCGAGTACGCCCCAGCGTGCCCAGCCTATTTCGACAGGCAGGTGGTGCGCCAGGGGCAGCAGCTTGGCCAGCAGCTGGTCATCAAAGCAGGGAATCGTAATGACGATGGTAATGTAGTTGAGCCAGGAAAGGTTGCCGCTCAAGATCAGCGAGAGTTGAAAAAACACGGTAAGCCCGCCCGCAATCCAACGAACCACGCCTGGGCCGAAGTAACCCCAGGGTACGACCAGCTCGACAAAGTGGGTGAACAGCACGCTGAGCTGGTGCACGAGTTTGGGCAGCCGATGCAGATAGTAGCTCAAGGGGTTGGGCAGTGGCTGCGTTTCGTAATGATAGCTCATGCAGCTCAGGTCGCGCCAGCACGTGTCGCCGCGCAGCTTGATCAAACCCGCGCCAAACATGACCCTGAAAAGCAGCCAGCGCAGCAGCCAGAAGACCACCACGGGTGGCTGGGTGTCTTGCGAGCCAAGAAAAATCGCCAGAAAACCGGTTTCGAGCAGCAGCGTTTCCCAGCCAAAGCCATAGAAGGTCTGGCCTACGTTGACGAACGAAAGATAAAGCGCCCAAAGCGCGAACCACACGAGGGTGGAAAGAACAATTCCGTGTGAGTCGGACACGCCAGTCATTGCCAGCACGGCCAGGGCCAGGCCCAGCCAGGCCAGCGCGCGAAAAACACGATCAGACGAGCCAAGCCAGAACAAGCTTGGCGAGTGGCGAAAGCGACCACGTCTGAGAAAGTTTTTAACCGGAAGTAAACCTCTTGCGCCCAGTAGTGGAATGCCCTGATTGACCAGGATCAGAAATCCAATGACGTAGATAAAGGCCAGCGCACGCTGAAAGACGAAGCGGGTGAGATAGTATTGCGAACCGTCAAGCAGGCTCATTGAGACGACTTATCATATCGCCCGGCATTTGCGCCTGGCCTATACGTTCTGGCTTTTTTTTCTCCGTGTGCCTTCAGCGCCCGCTCCTTCGTAAGTGTTTCGAGGTCGCGTTCAAGCGTTCGTCGCGGCACGTCAGGAAAGAGATTGATGACGTCGCGCATGGTAAGGTGTTCGATTTTTTTGGCCAACGCAAGAATCCTGCCGTATCTGGCAGAGGGTGTTTTGGTCGCGCTGTTTCGCAGAAGGGCTTTGCCTTCGAGCACGACTTCTTCGGCCGAAACCGCAAAACATTCCGCAAGAAATTCGACAATAGGCGGCAGCGCGTTCAACGCGCGGCTTTGCCGAATGGCTGAATAGTAACGGGCCCGCTGTTTCATAATCGTGGTTTCACTGGGTACGAATCGTGCGATGCTTTCGCCGCCCTTGAGCAGCAAGAGATGTTGCATCAGGCGTACGGTGCGGCCATTGCCATCGGCAAACGGATGAATCGCAACAGCAATGAAGTGAAAGGCAAATGCCCGGGCAAAGGCATTTGCTTCCTGGGTATCGTCGAGCCACTGCCAAAGATCATCGAGCAGGCCTTTCAGCTCGTACGGCGCGGGGCACTCCTCGATCACTGTCTTATCCGCTGCGTTCACGACGGAAACTGGAACAGTACGGATTCTGCCACTTTGCTTTTCCGGAATAAGGCCAGCCGTTACGAGCCGCTGGATGTCGCAAAAATCAGCCAGTCGTAAACTGCGACTTTCCTGCGCCAGCTGTTCAACGTAATCCAATGCAGTATGGTAGTTCTGCACCTCGCGAACTGCAGGCGGGGCTCCGGCAATTCGTTTCTCTTTGAGCAATACAGTAACTTCTTCTTCGCCCAAGGGGTTGCCTTCAATTTGGTTCGAATAGGTTATGGCCCGAACTTTGGCGCGACGATGCAGCTTTAGCTCGAGGGGACTGCCCAGGTATTCATTTAGGAATGGTCCTGCCGCCGCGATACGCATCATCGATTTTATAAACTCGTCGGTATGCAGAAGCCTAAATGGAATCTTGAGACGTTTTAAATGAGGGTAGGTGGGCATGGTCGCTCAATTATCCGCCATATATCCGCCATAGTCAAGAGTGGCGGATATATATCCGCCAGTTATCCGCCATGCTGGGACGGGCAGTTTGCTAGTCGGTGACGCCAAAGGTAAGGCCCGGCTTGGGCTGATAGGTGTCGACTCTCGTGCCGGGTGCTGGTGCTTGAGTTTGAATTGCGGCTGGCTTTGGCGTGGGAATTTCCACGGTCGGTTTGGTGGGCTGATATTTAAACGCGGTCTTCAGTGAGCCAGCGGCTTTGGCGCGTCGCCGGTACTCGGCAAGGTAGCTTGCCACGGCAATGGCCTCTTCCACCGTCAGATTCTGGCCATCCAAAACCATGGTTTGCAGCAGATCCCGGGTGGTGTGTTGAGGGATAGCGCAGTTCAGGTAGCCCGCGGCTTCCATCAGCTGCGTGTAGCTCAAACCGTAATAGTCGGCTAACTTGCGCAGCTTGTGGGGCGAGGGCTCGTCGATGGCGCCGGTTTCGAGCTGGCTGATGTAGGCGTTTGAAATTCCGGTTTCTTTGGCCACGTCTCTGAGCGATACGCCCTTGAGCTTGCGGGCATTGCTGAGCAGCACACTAAAATTTGCAAAGTTTGCGTCGTCCATGTCGCCCCCTTATCCAGTGATTTTAAGTGTAAAGCAGTTGCTTGAGATATCAAGCGCGGCTTTACACGATTGTTTGCTTGGAATAGCGGGCGGGTGCTTGGTATCGTGAGCAGTGACGAGTTACGTCTACTCGGTGCCAAGGTTCTCAAGCATCACGTCGACCTCTTCTTTCGTAATTCCGAACAGCGGATCTGCAGCGGTAGCAGTGGTGGCGGGAGCCGCCTTATTTTCCCAGGTCGCCACAGAGGCGGCATAGTCTGCGTCTTTAGCGGCCAGGCGGGTCGATTTTTCGAGCAAAAGGTCATAGGCCTCTTTTTCGGCCTTGATGCGCAGGTACTGCGCGGCCTCGGGTGATTTGGCCAGCTCGCTCTCGACCTTTTTCTTCATCACATTGCGGGTAACATCGGTAGGCGCTGCTCTAACGCCAGCGCGCCAGCCCTCGATTTTTTTGGCCTGAGCCAGTGTATTGGAAGTGGCAGTGGCTTCGATTCTAGCCAGCTCGTGGTCCAGGGCCAGGCTGGTTTGTCTCATTCCCACGGCGCGTCGAGCCATCTGCTCGCGCGTCGCAACCACTGCGGCATCTGAGATTCGCTTGGTCTTGACGCCATCGACTAGAATCTCGGTGGCATTGCCATTCTTAAAGGCAGTGTACTGCCAAAGCTCAACGTCCATCTCGGCCAGGTCTTTTACCACGGGGTGCTTCACGCCCGCGATCAGCTCGTCAGAACGCGCACCGATTTTTTCGAAAAGGTCGGGTAGCCCCTCTTTGGTGAGCTTCAAAGCCGAGCTTGTTTTTGCGCGCATCTGCATCGCATGTCGCATTTCGTGCATAAAGGTTTCAATCGGAGCATCGGGCCGAATGAAGATCACCGGATCTTTGCTGCCCTTGACGAGTCGATACTTTCCAAACGCGCCATTTTCGCCCAAAACTCTCACGGCCTCTTCGCCTTCGACCACCTTGATGCCGTATTTTTTTTCAGCAGCATCTTTCATGACTTCAAACAGTGATACCTGCCTGCCGTTGCGAGTGACCATCACGCTTTTATAGTTTGGCCCCAGGTGAAGCGAGGCCGAGGCGTCAAGATCCACGGCTGCTGCCGCTTTGGCGTATTTGGAGTTCTTGGCCTGCTCGGCCACGTAAGCGCGGCGTGCGCTGGCCTCGAGCAGGTCTTCTTCAGTGCGCCCAATTTTTCCGGCGGCGCGCAGGTATCTGATCTGTGAGATCGCCATATCAATACCCAGCGTGGCCACCGTGGTGATGATCTCGGATTTGAACTGCTCGCGGTAACGGGCTTCGGCTTCTTTGAAATATTCGACGTCGCGTGGGTCGCCCACGCCGCCCCCGGTTTGTACCGTGGCGCTAATCATGTCTTGATGAGCCTGCGAGGCCTTGAGCCAGTAGTTGGTGGCAAACGAGCCGCCGGCGCCGGCACTCAGTACGGCAGGGGCTAAGGCACCGCCGGTAAATACTGAAGCCACCAGGCCACCACCAACCGCGGTCCAGCCCACCACGGCCAGCGTGGTTTGCAGGCGTTCATCGTTGCGACGGCTCTTTAACTTTGCTTGCAGTAGGCGGCAGTAGGTAGATTCAAAGCCAGGGTTATCGGCCAGCACGGCCTTGGCCACCTGGGGCGACAGCAGCATGTCGGTCGGATCAAACTTGGAATCGCACGCGTAGCGAATCGAGTCGATAATCTTGGACTTCATCTTGCGATTGGCCTGCTGATAAAGCTCGCCCAGATATTTTTCGTGCTCGGCAATTTCGGCGGCGGACGGGTTTGTATTGTATTTCTCGAAGTTGGCCTGCAGGCCACCGATGTATTCAAAGGCGGTATAGCATTTGCGATAAGGGTCGCCTGATTTTTTATGCGCGGGCTTGCTGCATTCACCGGGCTCGGCTTCTATTTCTTCGTTTAGGGCAGGATCGGCCTGCAGAATGTCGGCAATGGCCGAGTTGGCTTCTGACATCTCACCCTTTTGCCAGCTCGAACGCAGCCAGCTGCTGGGTAGGAATTTTTTCGTCACAAAGTCGCCCAGCGAGTTGTCGTTAGGGGCGTTGTCGGGGTTGCGCTCGTGTTGAGCTAATTTTTCGTAATTCTCTTTCGCATATTTTGCTCGCTTGCCCAGTGACCAGCAGGCGGGCTCGCCGGCGCAGCGGGGGTCGCCGCTTTGGTCGCCACCAATGACCAGATTGCGAAAGCCCTTGAAGGCCTTTTCATTGCGCTCTTTGACCGCGTTTTTATCAAACGTAAAGTACAGGCTCTTCGTGGCAGCCGCGCGTATCTCTTCCACCTTGGGATAGGCGCTGGTGCACTGGCTGGGTACGTTAATCATGCCGTTGCCCAGCGCGCCGGCGTTGCTGCGTTCGACGGTCGACCATCCGTCGCCGTTGTTATCCAGGTCCAGGCTGTCGCGCAGGGCCAGATGTTGAATTTGAAAGCTCAGGGTTTTTTCACGCAGCAGATCTTTGAAAACGGCGTCGGCGTATTTGAGATTGTTCTCCAGGCCGGCGGCCGCGGCGGTGCCCACCATATGGCTTAAAGACGAGCTCGTGGGAATGACGTCTTTGGCGTGCTCAAGGCAGGTGGCCAGCGCGGGGCCGGTCAGCACCTGCGAGCATCTTTCCACCACCGAAAAGCGCTGCATCTCGGGGCTGGAGTCGTCAAAATCCGCGCGTGCTGAATTTTCAGCACCCAGGAGTGCGGCAAGCAGGCCGATGGTAACGAGTAAGTTGCTCAAACGAAAATCCCCCACGGACTAGAGCAGTGCCTCTCATTATATCGTGGGTCTGGGTGCCCGCAGAGTGGGATTAATTGGTGCGTCGTATTGAGGGGTTAGCAGGGCCAGAAAACGTGCATTTCCCGGCTTTTGGCAGCGACTACGACCATTACTGGCTGCGTACCAGGCTGATGGTGGTTTCTTCAAACATCGCGCTATGGCGATCCTGTTTGTATTCTTTGGTGGAAAAATTCCGGCCAGAGCCGCTCTTCCAGTCTGCGAGGACGAAGCTTCCGGTGTTGCCCAAGCCCTCGGTATGGTGAAAGCCGTTCCAAAAACCTGACCACGCGTTCAGGGTCATTTTTCCGCTCGAAGTCGGGCAGGTAACGGTTTCGATTTCCGACAGCTGAGTCAGGTTGAGCGTGAGCGATTTAATTTCCAGGGCCTGTTTGAAGGGCGCCACGTCAGTCCACTGAAACTCTGCCGCCGTGACGGTAATCGTTCCAGAAATCGGCTGAGTTTGAACCGTACAGCCGTGGCCCGTAGGCATCTGCGCACTGACGTACTCGAGCACTCCGGTGCCGGTCAGGGTTATGCTTTTGTCAGTGGCAACCGAAGTAAGAGGAATCTTGGCGCGCACAACCATGCGCGCATTAGCACTGTGGCCGGTTACCAACATGACGCTATCCAGCTGCAGCTCAAGCTTGACGCATCTTAAGGCATGGTACTTATACATCCCAAGTTGAAAGTCCAGGCTGCCGCTAAGCAGTGCCGAGTGCTTCAGGGTGAAGTTGACCCAGTGGATGATTTTTTCGGCATGGGCCAGGTTGGTGGTGCAATCCTCAGAATTTTTTTGAACGGCGTAAGTTAACGCGCGATTCAGCAGCGTTTCGCCTTCGAGCAGGTCTTTCGTCAATCGAAAGTCCAGCGGCTCCAGAGCCTTGGCCATGTAGCTCCAGATTTCAAATCTGTCGTAGACCGATTCGATGAAGTCTTCATGGCCTTCTGCGGCTATCAGATCGGGCGTCATCCTCAGATACTCGATATGGGTCGTCTCTGCTCTGGGGTCGGTGCCTTGAGCTTGGGCCGAGAATGGCAAAAGAAGGGCGACCAGAGCGAATAACGCGAGAATGTTTTGCATGGGGCGCAGTACCAGACGGGGTCCGGTGGGTCAACCAGCAATGTACTGCGCGGGCTAGTGCACCAGCTTGACGGTGGTGACTTCGGCAGACACTCCACCTTCATTTTGGCGATACTCTTTGGTGGCAACCGTCTGGCCCGTGCTGGCTGGCCACGCCGTGAGCACGAAGATGCCGGTTTCGCCGTGGCCGTCATTACGATGAAAGTAGTTCCACATGTCCGACCAGGCGTTCTGATTCACGGTAGTGGGGCCATCTTCGCATTGGACGTGTTCGATTTCGCGCAGCTGAGTCAAATGTAGCGTGAGCGATTTAATTTCCGTCCCCTGAAACTCTGCCGCGGTGACGGTAATCGTTCCCGACACTGGCTGCGTCTGAATCGTGCAGCTACTGTCAGCGGGCATATCCGCGCTGACGTATTCCAGCACACCTGTTCCGGTCAGCGTCAGGCCTTTGTCGTTGTGGCCCGTTTTAAGAAGAATCCTGGCGCGTACAACCATGCGCGCATGGGTATTGTCGTCGCCGTTTACGGTCATGACCGAATCCAGCTGCAGCTCAAGCCTGGTGCAGCTTGCGGCCAGGTCCCTGTAATGCTCGAGCTGAAACCCTGCGCCCAGGCTAAGCAGCATTGCGTGTTTGGCCGTGAAGTCGATCCAGTGTTGAATTTTTTCGGCGTGCGCGGGGTTGGTGGGGCAGTCTTTGGCGTTGGTTTCGACAGCAAAGGATAGCGCGCGATTCAAAAGCATTTCACCTTCATTAAGATCAAGCTGCAGTCGAACGTCCAGCGGTGCCAGAGCCGTGGCCAGGTGGCTCCACATCTCAAATTTGTTATAAGCCAGCTCAATGAGATCTTCTTTGTCGATCGCCGCATTGATAAAGGGCCAGACCGATTGCAGGTATTCGAGATGCGAGATTTCGGCTCGGGGGTCGGGATGGGC
>JBBRLF010000202.1:0-9348 GCA_038231515.1 candidate division WWE3 bacterium | reverse complement strand
GTTTCCTGCGGCGTGGCAGCCAGTAAATTTGCCAGACCAACCGTTTCGGGCCTGGTTTCGAGCACGATCTTCACGAGCGCCGTCATGGGAATGGCGAGCAGAAATCCAAAGCCGCCCCAGAGCCAACCCCAGAACAACAGTCCCAGCGTGATGGCCGCCGAATTCAGATTCACTCGTGCGCCTACCAGCTGCGGGATGACGATATTTCCCACCACCAGATGAAGTGAGAGCAACGACCCGCAGATAACCACGAAGGGCGCTGCCTCGTTGTACTGAAGCAAACCCTGCGCCACGGGTAGAGCCAGGGCGAGCAGTGAACCCACCAGGGGCACGATGTTCAAAAAGCCGCTCAGCACGCCAAGTGGAAACGCATTGTGCAAACCGATGATTGAAAAAACACACCCCTGTATTACGGCCAGCACCATGGCCACCGCCAGATTGCCGACGAAAAACGCCTTTACCATCTGCTTCAGTTCGGTGGTGATCATCCGCACATCACAGTTCTTTTCCAAAACCGCGGTAAAGCTGCGCATGAGACTGGCCTTGCTGAGTAAAAACGAGAGCAAAAGCAGCGGCACGAAAACCGCGATGCTGATCGCTTCAAAGACTGAACCGATACCGTGAAACACGGCCTTGGTCGTGGAATCACCGCCATCGACAACTTGAACTTTCTGTACGTCGTCGTGTGGAATCTGAGCAGGCATGAGCGTATCGGTTCTATGCACCAACAGCTCGGTGCGCTTTTGGAGGCCCCGAACAGTGTTTCGGATCTTTTCGGAATAGCGTGGTACCTCGACCGCAATCCTAATGAAGGAGGTGTAGCTGGCCCAGCCCGCTGCAACCGCGACCAGCAAAAAGGCGGCCACGACAACCGGTGAGCTCAGGCTGCGGCGAATACCTCGCCGTTCGCCCCACACCACGGCCTTGTCGAGCAAGATGGCGAAGAAAAAGGCCAGACTGATGGGAATCAGTATCGAGCCCGCAAAATAACAACCCGCCACCAGAGCCAGCGCAGGAACAATTCCGTTTATACCCATAGGAGAGCCCTCACATTACCCAGTCAAGCAAGCGGTGTGCCGGGCCGCTACCGGGCCGCCTGGCAAGAAAAGCGGGGCACGCCTCACGGTTTTGGGGCAAAATTCCCGGCGTCAATGTTTTGCCACAGGCCACTGTGGCTGGCGCACTACTTGCTAATGCCTCCCCAAAACAAGGAGTTCTTCATGGGGTTGAGATATCTGCTGGTTGCGTCTGAGTCTGAACGTTCTTACTTCAAAGGGTCAAGGCCCGAGGTCCTGTTCGTGGTCCATCCCGACGAAGAACTGAAGATCCTCTCAGCCATTGGAAGCGCCCCCCGGAAGTTAAAGCTGGTTTTCTCCAAGCCTTTGGAAGGCACCGCAAATCATCTGGAACTTGCCAAGCTTCTGCGCGCTGATCGCCGGCTGGGCGTAAGCGCGCTGCCCATCAACTGCAAAGAAATAACCACGGCCATCCTCAACGGTCATCTGCGCGGCGTACGCATCACCGACTTTGAAGCCGCTTTGCTCGAGCTCAATCCAAGCATTGCGTCGACGCCCGAGGCGATCGTAAGACTCGTCACCAAAGGTGGTCTGCACCAGAACAACGGCGTGCGCGTCTATCTGCGCGTCAAACAGGTGCTGGAACCCGTGGTGGCCGCGTTGCTGCTCTTCGTGCTTTCTCCCTTACTGATGCTGGTAGCGGCGCTGGTGAAGCTAACCAGCTCCGGCCCGATATTCTACGGCCAGGAACGTCTGGGACTGCACGGCAAGGAATTCAAGATCATGAAATTTCGCAGCATGCGAACCGACGCCGAAAAACATGGCCCCGTCTGGGCCAGCGCCAATGCGAAAGACTCGCGCCTGAGCCCCGTGGGTGGCTTTTTGCGCGGCACTCACCTCGACGAGCTACCCCAGTTCTGGAACATTCTGTGCGGCCATATCAGTTTTATCGGGCCGCGGCCCGAGCGCAAATGCTTCTCGGATCAGCTTGAAAAAACCATTCCTACGTTCGCGCTGCGCACGATGGTAAAGCCGGGCATCACGGGCTGGGCCCAGACTCGCCAGGGCTACGCCAACTCCGCCGATGACTCGCGCACCAAGCTTGAGCTTGACCTGTATTACATCGTCAAGCACTCGCCTCGCCTGGATGCCGTAATCGTTTTGAAAACCCTGGGCCTGCTGGTCTCAGGTGGCACCGAAGGCAAGAAGCGGTCGCTCGCCGGAATTCCCAGCGGCGCCGTTACCAAAAGAACATTCTCATCGAAGCTTCCATCCAGCGGCGCTCTAGCCGTCAAGCGCTATCACGATGCCAGCTTCTCGCGGCGTCCAGTCGCAAAAGTGAATTATCTATCGGCCAATATTTCCTGAAGCAGCTGCCGGCAGTGTGGGATTCGAAGTGGCTTCTGGATATAAGGCGGACAGAGGGATTTATCGCCCACGAAATCGACGAACTTATGCAAGGGCAACCCGGACATCACGACCATGGGCATGTCAGGATAGACCTTTTGACAAAGGTTCCAAAGGTCGATGCCAGTGGTTTTTCCATCCAAAAAAATATCCGATACGACCAGCTCAAAGGGAACGGCCCCCGCGGTGTGATTTATCTCTTCAAGTCGTTTCAGCGCCACCTCGGCGCTGCTGACCCATTCCAGGTCAATCTTTGAGTCGATGGCGCGAATAATGCCATCGATTACGTGGTGCATTTCAATATCATCTTCGACCAGTAGAATTCTGCGATTTTCTTGACTCATCCCCAATAGAGTTGCAAACGAGGTGCCATCGCCCCATGGCCGCTAAAGGGGGCGAGGTCGAAAGTTCTCCAGCAGATGCTTTTCCATCGCTCGCAGGTACGCCTTGCAGTCGTTTTGTCCGATGGGCCGGGAAATCCAGACCGGGCACATCGAATCCCTGACCACGCGCAGCAGCTCATGTTTGTGGGCGGACTGAAAATAGGCCGGATCGAAAGCAAGAAGATCACAGCCATGCTTGCGCTGGTAATTCAGAATCGTCTCGCCAAAGCTGAATTTGCCTACATCCTGCTCAACCTCGACGAGCACATTTTCTGCTCGAGCGATTTTCTCCCAGCTCGCCAGAACGTCGAGCTTCTCGGTTTCCGCGGTTAGCTCGCCAGGATCATAGAAAGGAATGGCGTCAAACTGCTCATTGGAAGGAATCCAAACCTGACTTTCCGGATCGCCCGTACGACGGACCAGTAAGGTAATCTTTGACTTCGAAAGCTTCGAGAAATCGACAAGATTTCGAAAGGCCATCGTACAAGTCGTCGGATCTATGACGGGAAACAGAATGTTACGTGCCTGCTGCTTCAAGATGTTCGCCCTGCCCACAAGCAAAACAGGAACCTTGGACTCCATACTGAGAATATTTCGAAAGCTCAGGCCCGGCGGGGCGACAAACATATCGATATGGTTCAGCTGCGCGTAGCACGAGAGGTAATATGCCACGCTCTTGCCCGAAGTGGGGCCCCAGTCGAAGATACGGGTGGGCAGTGTGTTGTAACGGCCGTCAAAGCTGCTGAAGAGACTCGAAAACGATTTTGCATCGCTTACTTCGATGCCGAAAAAAAACTTTCGTAACATGAGAATCATCGGGCTCTGGGTTTCGACCACCCGGATAGGCTCAATCGTGCAGCTGGCTCCGTCCAATACGCCGTTGATGGCTCCCAGAGTGCGGGCCATCAAGGATTCGTCGAAGTCAGAATAAGAATCGATCAGCCATCCAATTCGTCCAATGGCCGATATTTGCGGTATGGAGTCCATCTTGAACTCTAGCTGAAGCAAGCGCCATGCCCGAGCTGCGAGGTTACCGCAACGCGCGCCGCTTTTCGTAGGCCTCGCGCACGATACGTACGTCAGCAAGAAACCCTGGCAACTCATTCAGTTGCAGCGCTTGTGAGCCGTCACAGAGCGCTTTTTCAGGCGCAGGATGAAAATCGACGAGCACCATGTTGGCACCGGCAATTATTCCCTGGGCCGTGGCATGCTGCAGATCGAGCAAGCCATCGGGGCCCTGGTCGCGCTTGCCGACGGAATGCGAAGGGTCGATGCAAACCGGCATGCGCGTCAGGCGACGCACCACGGGCACGTGCGAGAAGTCCACCAGATTGCGATGCGGGTCGCCCAGATGCGACTTCACGCCGCGCAGGCAAAATACAATGTTGCGATTGCCTTCGCTGGCAATGTACTCGCAGGCGTTCAGTGACTCTTCCAGCGTGATGCCCATTCCCCGCTTCACCAGCACTGGAAATTTCTGCTGCTGGCCCACGAGCTTCAGCAGCTCGAAGTTCTGCGCGTTGCGCGTGCCGATCTGAAGCATGACGCCAGTGGGATTGCCAGCCAGCTCGAGGGCGTCCCTGATCTCGTCAATCTGTCCCTCGTGCACCACCTCCATGGCGATGACGCGAATGCCGTACTTTCCGGCCAGCTCAAAAACGTAAGGCAGACATTTTTTTCCATGGCCCTGAAAATCGTAAGGCGAGGTGCGCGGCTTATAGGCGCCCATTCGGGTGGTCGTCAAACCAGCCGATTGAAGTGCCGCCATCATTTTTTCGACGTGTGCCGGCGTATCCACCGCGCAAAGCCCCGCGAAGACGTGACACGAGTTCTGATCAAAGGTCACGCCGTTGTAAACGAAGCCAACGGCATCGGCCTGAGACTTATGCCGCCCCAGAATTCGATATTTTTCCGAGATTCGCACAACCCGCTCAACGCCCGGGAACTGCGCGATGGAATCACCTGGAAAATTATCGACCTTACCGACCAGGTAGATCTCGGTCAGACTGCGGCTGGCACCTTGCACGCTGTGCATCTCGGCGCGGACGTCGCCATGCTGCGCGATGAACTCGAGCGCGCTTTTTACCTCGGGACCCTTGGGATCGACTTCAGAATTAAAGATGATAATCATGAGGGTTCACTAGCTATCATTTTGACGGGATCTCGGCTAGGGTGCGGTCCATGAAAAAAGCGCCGGCCTTTTCGAAGCAGACGATCGACTTCCTTATCAAGGCTGGGCGCCAGAAGAGCCCTACCTGGCTTGAAAGAAACCGCCCCGAGTTCGAGCAGGTCGTGCTGGAGCCGCTCAAGAATCTGGCGCAGGTTCTTAAAACCGAGCTGTCGCCTCTGGCCCGCGATTATCGCTTTCCGCAAAAAGGAATCGGTCGTCTCAAGCGCCCGGCCCATCGCATTGCCGAGCACGGCGGCAGTGCCTACAAAAACTGGATGACCTACTCGGCTTCGACACCCAGGACGTCGCGCTTCGAGCACAACCCGAACCTGTTTTTCATGATCGACACCACTGATCCCAAAGATACCGTGCTGGTTGCCGGCGGCCTTTACATGCCTTCGTCCAAGCAGACGCGCGCGCTTCGCGAAGCCATCGCCACCAACGCCACGGCTTTCGACCGGCTTTTTGCCTCGAAAGAATTCGCTCGCTGTTTTCCCGGCGGCTTCTCTGACGAACGCATCTCGAGTCGCCCCACCCGTGGCTTTGACCCGGCACACCCACGCATGAGCTGGCTGCGGCTGCAGGCCTTTTTTGTCTGGCGCCCTTACACCAGACGCGAGTTCGCTTCGCGCGACTTTCCAAAGCTTGTGGCGCGCGACTTCAAACAGATTCTGCGTCTCAACGCGCTCCTGGACCAGGTCGTACGCGGTTATTCCCCGAAATCCGCGGTGCTCAAGCCCAAAGAGCAGTCGTCCGAGCTTTTGGCCCGCTTGTCAGACATCGAAGCACCTCGGCGGCCGATGGACTTCTAGCTGCCGACATGAGAGAAGCCGGGTTATGAATTATTGGGCCTTTGATCTGGACGGCACGCTGGTTGATTCTTTTTCACATTACTTTAAAGTGCTGGGCACCATCTTCAATGACCACGGCTCGCAGTTTTTGGATGAGCATCGCCATCCGGCGCTAACGCAGCAGCTACCGGAATTTTTTGAGCAGCACCTGGGCAAGCAAGCCGTGACGCCAGCCTTCGATAAGCTGACAAAGGTCAGCTACCAGGACGCAGTCGATGTCCGGCCCTTTGAAGGCATCACCTCAACAATCGAGCGGCTGGTCAGCAGCGGCGCCAAGGTGGCCGTGTGGACCAACCGCGATCTGGTCTCAGCCGAACTGATTTTAAAACACACCCGACTGCGCCGGCTGGCCGAGATATGCATCAGCGGCACCTGTGTCGAAGCACGCAAGCCAAGTCCCGAGGGCTTGTTGAAAATCAGCAGCCGCTTCGGCTGCCCTGCGCGCGATCTCATTGTAGTAGGCGACCACGACTACGACATCCAGGGCGCCAAAGCCGTGGGTGCGCGCTCGGTACGGGCCAGCTGGCATAACTACTGGAATATCGACCGTTGTATGCAGGCCGACGCCCAGTTCTATAGCGTGCCCGAGTTCGCGACCTGGGTATCGTCGAATATCTGACAAAATTAGACAGGAATACGACTTCCTATTCTATTGATAAAAATACTCAACTTTGTTACGGATTCGCGCCATGAGCCAGGAAAAATCAGTCTGCTGCTTCTGTCGCCTTCCGCGCGCAATCTTCGAATGCGAAGTTTGCAGCGAACCCGTATGTCGTTCTTGTGTGCTGCGTCTTTCTGAAGAATCGTTCGCGATGATGCCAGAGAAGCCCGCCAACCTGTGTCATGACAAATATTGCCCGCGCTGCCACGACGAAGTCGTCGAAACCGCGCTGGTCACCTACAACGAAGTTCTCGAGCGCGCCAAGAACGTGGGCTACTGGGCCAAAGGCTATCGCGGCCACGTGCCCGTGCTGAAAAAAGCCCGCTTCGACATCTCGGTCGAAGACGGACTGGATCGCGACGATGTGCTCTTGCGACTCGGCTTCAAAGCAGCCCTTGAAGGCTACAACGGTCTGATTCAGGGCGAAGTCAGCAGTGCGAAGTTGCGTAACTTCGGCTATCAGAAAATGACCTGGAGCGCATCGGCGCTGCCCTGCATGGTAGACGACGAAAAACTTGCCCGGGAAGAATATCGCGAAGCGCACTGGCGCATCCTGCACCATAGATAGATCGAAAAGATGTGGGTATGATGTCCCGATGGCGACATCACTCGACAAAGTCTATCCGCGAAAATATCTGGCTCAGAACTTCAATCCTTCGAACGTGAAGGCGGTTACCGCTGCTTTTGAAGAGCTGGCCGCACGCGCCCTGGGCGACGTAGGCGCACTCGAAAAATGGATTCTCGACTGGGAAGAGCTTTCGTCGGCGATCGCTGACCGCTACTCGCGCGCGCACGTGGCTTCGACGGTAAACACCACCGACGAGGTTGCCGAGAAAACCTATCTGCAGCTCGTGGAAGAGATACTGCCACTGACCGAGACGTTCGGCTTCAAGCTCAACCAGAAGCTGATCGCGACACCCTACACGGCAAAGCTCGATGCCTTCTATGCGTGCTATCTGAAAGCCACGCGCACCGACATTGAGCTGTTTCGCGAAGAAAACGTGGCGCTCAAAGTTCAGGAACGCAAGCTCGTCAATGAGTTCGAGAAAGTCATGGGCGGCTTTACGCCGGTTTTTCGCGGCACCGAGCTGACCATGCAGCAGCTCGCGCGCCATCTCGAAGACCCCACGCGCGCCACGCGGCAAGAGGCGTTCGATGCCCGCGCCGCGGTTCGCCGCAAACACGTGGGCGAGCTCGATGCGCTTTTCGACCGCATGCTCGAAGTGCGCCGCAAAATCGCCGCTAACGCCGGCTTCAAAAGTTTTCGCGACTACCAGTTCGCAAACTACCATCGTTTCGATTACACGCCCGAAGACTGCTTCAAATTTCACGACGCCATCGCCGAACACATCGTGCCGCTGGTTTCGCGCTTCCATGACGAGCGCGTGCGCAAGCTGGGCGTCTCCACGCTGCGGCCCTGGGATCTGCAAGTCGACCCCGAGGCAACCACGCCCGTGATGCCCTTTGAAACCGCGGCTCAGCTGGTAGAGGGTTGCCGGAAAATCTTTAGGCAGGTCGACGCTGAGCTGGGTCAGTTTTTCGAGCACATGATCGCCAAGGGTTTGCTCGACCTGGACTCGCGCAAGGGCAAGGCGCCCGGCGGCTACTGCACGCAGTTCAGCGAAACGCGCGTGCCTTTTATCTTCATGAATGCCGCAGGCACCAAGCGCGACGTCGACACACTTTTGCACGAGGGCGGGCATTCGTTCCATTATTTTCTGGCGCGCGAGATCAAGTTGCCGACGTATCATGGCACGGGCATGGAGTTCGCCGAGGTGGCCTCGATGTCGATGGAGCTGCTGAGCCGTCCCTACTTCAAGGAATTTTACTCAGGCGACACCCTGGAACGGGTTCTGAACGATCAGCTGCGCAAAATTCTGGAATTTTTTCCGTTCATGGCGATGATCGATGCGTTTCAGCATTGGGTCTACACCGAAAAGGGCGACACTGGCGCCAAGGCCCGCGGCGCCAAATGGTGCGAGCTGGAAAAACGGTTTCAGCCCAAGCTGGACTGGAGTGGCGTCGAAGACGTACGCGACCTGGGCTGGCAATATCCTCATGTTTTCTCGGTGCCGTTTTATTACGTCGAATACGGTATTGCGCAGCTAGGGGCTCTGGCGATCTGGAAGCAGTCGCTGAAGAATCATCCCAAGGCCGTGGAACGTTACAAGAGTGGCCTGAAGCTTGGCGGCTCCAAGCCGCTGCCCGAGCTGTTTGCGGCGATTGGTGCGCAGTTTGGTCTTTCGAGCGATATCATCAAGCCGCTGGCGCGCACTATTGAAGAGAATCTGCGGAGCTAGAATTTAGATTTTCTTCACCGTTCACGGGCATTGTGCTGAGGTCCACCCAGACTGCTCGCGGCGATTGATGTTGAGCGTTGGCTGCACAACGGGGGCGACAAAGCTGAAGTTTAGGTGCCTGGCCTGTGGTGCACTTACAAAGTTCATTCAAAGGTATTCGCAAATATCTTGAGGGCGGAAGAAATTCTGGCGATGGGTACGGACACGAAGTGGAATCGAAATGGCTTTTGTGCGTTTTGAGACGGGTCGTTGGTGGTGTAACGGTACGCTGATGACCTTTGCTCGAGATAACGACGCGAGGTTGGGGCTGCCGCGCCTGGTGCCGGCTGCTGAGGCACTAAGACAGAAGAGGCTGGCTGGGAGGATGTTGGGGCTTGCGGTTAGTGTCGAGGTTTTGCGCTGGTCTGGGGCTTACGGCGGGTCCGGTGGTTCCTGGATTCGAGTGCACGTGCTTGATTCGTGGTTTGGTGGAACGTGGATTCGAGGGCACCGATTGTGTTCGACGTTCGGTGCCTCCTGGTAGCAGATGTGCAAGCTCGTTTCGGCGTTTGGTGTATGCC
>JBBRLF010000201.1:0-9391 GCA_038231515.1 candidate division WWE3 bacterium | reverse complement strand
GCCTCGAGCAGAATCATGCGGGCCACCTGCGACTTGGTCATGCCCACGGCACGCGACAGGCCCAGCTCGCGGGTGCGTTCCATGACGCTGATGAGCAGCGTGTTCATCAAACCCAGCAGCGCGACGAGCAGCGCCGCGACCTCAATAGACCGAGTGTACGAAAAGCTGTTGTCGATAATGGTCGATACCTGGTTGCGAATGTCCGAATTGAGCATGATCGTCAGCTTGTACTGCTTGGACAGCTCCTTATCGAGCTGCTTTCGCACTTCGACCGGATCCAGGCCATGCTTGAGCTTCACCGCAAAGCCGCTGACGAGGCGATCGTCAAAGAAGCCGCGATAGGTCGAACGCGCCATGAACAACGTGCCGTTTGGATTCGCGTACTCGTTAACCACGCCCACAATCCGAAACTGCTTCATTCCCTTGGGCGTCATCAGATCGATCTGGTCGCCCGTCTTCTTGTGGTAGTGGACGACAAAGTTCTCGGAGACCAGAATCGTGGATTCCTTCGAGTGGAACAGGTCGCGGCCGGCGTCTTCGGAGTCGCGGTCAACGGAGTCAAAAATCGGATAGCGCGGTTCGCCCGCAACGTCTGGCAGGGGCGGCTCGCCGTAATACTTCATCAGAAGTTTATCCTGATTGCCCACTGGGCCATAGGCCATCTTCACTTCGCGCAGCTCGTAGGCGCCCAGCACGCCCGGGTTCTTTTCTATTAAACCTTTGATGCTTTCGTCCAGGGGCTGCGACTCATGCGACTGCATGCGGCCGCTGGTGCTGATGATGAGATCGGCGTGCAGGATGCGCCCAAAGAAGTGCATCAGTGTGCCTTTGAAGCTGACGTTCACGCAGGCGATGATGATCACGAGAGTCAGTCCCACCATCAAGGTGGTGACGTTGGTGCTCGTGCGCTTGGGGTTACGTAGAATGTTGTCGATGGCCAGACGGTGCATGACTTTTTCGTTACGCACGATTAGCGGGCGCACCAGGCGTACGGCCAGCAGCACCAACGAGGGGCCCAGCAGTGCCGCGCCCAGTATGGCGAAGATCTGCGAGATGACCTGAATCAGCTTGTGGTCGGAGTCGGTGATGAGAAACGAGCCGGCTGCCGAAAGCGCCACGAGTCCCAGGCCGATCAGGCCGCTATAACGGCGGAAGCCCTTCTTGTTGTCTTCTTCGCCCGTGTCTTTGCGCTTCATCGCTTCGATCGGAGCCACCTTGGTAGCTTTGAGTGCCGGCACAAGTGCCGCGATAATCGAGGCGATAGAGCCCACGAGCACCGCGCTGGCCACGTTGGCGGCGGTGAACTTTAAATGGCTGGCTTCAATCTTCTGCATCGTCTGCTGCGACATTGCGCGCGTGACGGCGTCGACCATGAACGAGGCCACGACGCGTCCCATGAGCGCGCCAATCAGCGAGCCCACGGTGCCCATGGCAAAAGCTTCAGAGACGAACATGATCAGAATGCCGATGCGCTTCGTGCCAAGGGCCCGCAGCGTGCCGATCTCTTTGCGGCGTTCCGCCACTGAGATCGAAACCGAGTTGGCGATCAAAAAGATGCCGACAATCAGCGCCAGCGTGCTGAAAAAGTGCGACATGAACTGGAATGATTCGACCATGCGCTCCATCTGGGCTGACGCCATCTCGGGGCGGTCGACGCTGAAGCTTGGGCCGATCGCGGAGCGAATTCTTTGGGCTACGACGTCCACGTCGACGCCCTTGTGCGTGACGATGTCCACGCGGTCGGTCTTGCCCAACTTGCCAAACGCCAGGCGTGCGGCATCGATGTCCATGATGGCCATGCCGCCGCCATAGGCGGTAGCCAGGCCCGTAGGGGCGAGCAGCCCGCGCACGGTAAACTTGCCCTTGCCCTTGGCCGTCGTCAGCTCAAGCTTGTCGTCCATCTTGATGTTGTGCGACTTGGCAAAGGTGTCGGTCAGAATCAGGCTGTCGGGGCGGCTCATGAAAACGATTGCGTCGCCCATGATCTTCTTGCCCGTGTCTTTATAGCTGCGTACGGCCTTCTCTTGGAGCAGATCCACGCCCAGCACCATTACGGATTCGTTGGTGGAGAGCAGCCACGAGCGCGTTTCGATTACAGGCACCGCGTCTTTAACGCCTTCGATTTTCTCGATCTGCTCGGCGATCTTCTCGTCGAAGCCCAGGTCGCCAGCTGTTACTTGCAGAGTGGCTTTGCCGCTCACCGCCGTCATGCTGTCTTTGAAAAAGCCGCTCGTCGAGTCGTTGATGATCGATATCGCGACATAAAGCGCGATACCACAGGCGATGCCCAGCACGGCCAAGGTGGTACGGCCCGGTTTCATCTTGAGATGGCGAAGCGCGATGTAGCGAAACAGGTTCAGCATAAACTTTACTTTCCTTCAGATTCTGTGTGCAGCAATCTTGGCAGAACTTTAACCAAACGTATGTAAAACTCGAACGGCGACAGCTCGTCGATCTCGGTGCGGCCCGAGAAAAATGCTTTCAGCTTCGACCAGAAGCCCGGATCTTTGCCCTCTTCCAGGCCCAGATCGGCAAAAAAGGCGTCAACCAGGCGCTTGTCAAAATGCTTGGGTGCCACGTCTTTGAACAGCACGGCCGCTTCGCTCTTGTTGATCGAGCCACTGTGATCGGTGTCGTAGAGCGCGAAAAGATTTTCCACGATGCGGTCCACGGCCAGCGCCATGGCCAGCTCGCCCAGATCAAGCTTGCCGTCGCCATTGCCGCCGTAGCGGGGAGTGTCGTAAATCTGCAGCCCGTCCCAGTACTCGCTGCGAATGGCCCACGGATCTTTTTTCCACGCCGCCAGCTCGCCCATGATCAGGCGCTGGCCGGTGCGCGGGTAAAGCACCATTAAATGCGCCAGCAGCGAGTTCTTGAGGGGAAGCCGCGCAAGGCCGCCAGCCGAAAGGTCGCCCTTGGCTGCCGTGAAAAGCTTTGAGGCGTAATTCAGATCCGAGAGCAGCGAAAAGGATTCGATCGTGTTTAGCCCACGCTCTTTGTCGGCGTCGCCGCCCATGAGCGGGCTGCCGTAAAGTTTACGCAGCAGCTCCCAGCGGCCAAGCTGTGAAGGACCGAAGTTCGAAAGCGCTTCGGCCTGCTGCTCACGCGAGAGCTTGCCGTCTTCGTTGTAATGATGAGTAAGCCGGTCGGTCAGATAGAAGTTCAGGGCCAGCTGCATCCACTCAACCTGAATGTCGGCGGCGGGCAGCTTGGTATACTGCAGCTGCGAATAGCGACCGAACATCTGCTGATTCACTTTATGATGAAGCTGCTCGGTAACCAGCGCCTGCGACTTGGGTGCGTTGCCCGGCATGGCAATGGGAATCGAAAAATCGGTGCCCTGAAGCATGCCCAGGATCAGGCCGGCAGTGGCCAGCTCCTGACGGCTCAGGGTGCCGTCGCCGTTACCTTCGGCCCAGACGTCGTCAAAATGCATCAGCGCGCGGGTCAGGCCCTCGCGCGCATTAACGCTGGCGTCGGGATATTCACGCAGGATCTGCGCGGCCAGCTGCTGGCGATCGATGCTCGACGTGTTGCGCGGAATCCAGCGCAGAATTGGAATACGTTTGGCCAGGCCGTCGGCCACCTCGCCTGGCGTAAGCTTGTCGTCTTTGTTGGCGTCAAATTTAAAGAGCAGCTCAATGAGCTCGTTAGGCGTAAGCTTGGTGCCGCCCAGGAATTTACCCAGCTGGTCTTTGTATTTTTCCAGCAGATTACCCAGGCCAACGCGCGACACACCGTGGCCACCGAAGTAAAGCTCGATGAACTGTCGTATCTGATCAAGATTGGACCCCAGCTCCCTTGCGGAAAGCTGTGTGGTACTCGCATCATGAACAACGACAACCTTATCGTCTCTGTTTTTTACTTGCCCACATCCCGCGCAAATCATTGTTGCGAGAGTGGCCAGGGTGGCGACAAGGCCGATTCGGTTCATGCCGTTCTCTGTACGCTCGGTTCAGCCAGAACTCCGCCTGCCTCCAGTTTAAGCCGGCTTCCACGCCAGCTGACGGTATTACCCGCAAGAATATGGGCCCAGTGCGGAATCGACGAGATCTCGCGCAGCAGCCAGAAGAATGGCGTGGTGTAGTCGATCTCGGCCTTCATTGCGGCCATAATCAATAGATCGCAAAGGAACCAAACGGCCACATGCGCGGCCATGAAGCTCAGTGGCGAGATTCCAAAAGCCTTGTGAAAGGCGTAGGCGCCAATCAAGCCCGAAACGATCGGTCCGTTGAGCGGTTCGAAGAACAAGGCCAGTGGCGCCGTCATCTTGCGCATGCGACCCCAGCGTACGTGACGCTGCCAGAAGTCCTTGAAGGAGTGCTTGCCGATGATCTGAGGAATAGGCTGAGTCATGTGCTTCACTTTCAAACCCAGATGCAGCATGGCCTGACCGGCCATATAATCTTCGGCCAGATAGCGCGAAAGATTGGCGATGCCGCCGAAACGCTTGGCGACTTCACGGCGAAAGAACATCGACTTGCCGATCACGGTCGGAAAACCAGCAGCTGAGCCCAGGATCATCCAGCGGGCATAGAACGTATTAACAAAGCTCTGTTCCAACCTGCCGCCAAAGCCTTGAGGCGCTACGCCCAAGACCACGCCGGTCACGACACCCGTATCGTCATCCAGGTCTGGCACGAGCTTGGTCAGATAGTCAGGGTTCACGCGCACGTTGCTGTCGGAAATCAAAATATGGTCGTACTTGGCGTCGTTGTAGCTGTTCATCATGTTGTTGACCTTGGGATTCGGGCCGACATCCACGGCGCCAACCATGAGGCGGGCATCAACATGCGGATACTGCTTGATGAGGCTGTCTACCAGTGCGCACGCCGGATCGCGATGATCGGCGACCGAGAAAAGGATCTCAAACTCGGGGTACGCTAACTGAAAGAAGCTCTCCAGATTTTCTCTTAAGCCGTTGTCCACGCCTTTCAAAGGCTTTAGAATCGAAACGGGAGCCAGTCTTAGCGGTGCTGACTTTGAGGCCGTGGGCTTGATCTTGGATTTGGAGCGGAAATGAACCAGAAATAGCGCCGTTCCTAACAAGGTCAGTCCCGATCCGAATGCCCAGACGGCTAACATCAACAACGTTGCGTAAGTCATTTGCTTTTTCCTCATCGTAAAAAAAGAGACGTAATTCCTGGTCGCGGATGGCCTTCAAAATGGCCTGGGGATTCTTTTCGCAGAAGAATGCGGTCTTCCACGAAGTGAGATGCTTGGCAGAGTGCAGGCCGCTGCTGGCTACTTTGGGCAGGCCTGATTCGAGAATTTCTTCAGAAAGCTTGCGGCCGGCGGCGGCTTCCCAGGCGTCGACTTCACTGGCGATTTCGGCGCGCTCGGCCCAGAGCGTTTCAGTGGCGATCGCCACGCCGCCCTGTGCGCGGATGCTGCGGCAGAGTTCGACGATGTTGGCGTTGGCCGAAAGAAACTGCGAAATTCCCAGACCCAGCAAACGTGCCGAGCGGTGGTTGAGTTCGGGGCTCTTCGTCAGCTCAAAGCCGGGCAGCACGACCATCTGGTATTGTTCCCAGGCGCGCTTGGCTTCGGATTTCAAAATTTCCATATATATCGGAAAGACCGCCGGTGTCAGGGTGCGGTTCATGTAGACTGCAGCCTTGCCGAACAGCGTATTGGTCTCACAGAGATGATCTGTGATCGCAATCGCCCCAAACCCCTTCTTACCGTAGAGGTCTACGATCTCAGGAATTGCCAGTTTTCCATCACTGAAACTCGAATGAATGTGCAGGTCTGATATAAACATGAAGGGATGTATAGCAACCTCCGGGCCATAGCTGCCTACTTGCATAAATATTTTGAATATCAGGGAGTTAGGAAAATTTTGCCGATTCGCACCAGTTCCAAAAGGAGACTTTTTTTGGGTTTTGGTTTCAATTCGGCCCATAAGGGCTTGAAATCGCAAGAGTAGTTGACTAAATAGGTCTGTGATGGTTTCGAGCAGGGGGTGCAGTTAATGTTACAGGGCCTAAGAGCCGGATATTTGACCTGAATTGGTTCCCTACACCCCCATGCCAACTATTGTGTACATTCGTTTGACGGCGGTGCTAAATTTGTAGTGAAAACCACGCAAATCTTAATAGTTAGGAGATCCCTTTGTCTTTTCTTTGGGGGGCGGCCACCAGTAGCCACCAGATTGAAGGAAACAACGTCCATAACGACTGGTGGGCCTGGGAGGCTGCTGGACGCACCGAGGGCGGTGCCCGGTCGGGTAGGGCTACCGACCATTGGAATCGTTATAAGGAAGATCTGCGGCTGGCCGCTGACCTGGGTCTTAACAGTTACCGGTTTTCGGTGGAGTGGTCGCGCCTGGAGCCCGAAGAGGGACGCTGGGACGATTCCGCACTGGAGTGGTACGAGGCGCTTGTCACCGAGTGTGAAAAGGTGGGTCTGCTGCCCATGCTGACCTTGCATCATTTTACGTCGCCAAAATGGTTCGCGGACCGTGGAGGTTTTACCTGGTCTGAGGCGCCGGCGCGCTTTGCCGAATACACGCGCCGGGTCGTGCGAAAGCTTGGTGGCCGGATTCCGCTTTGGTGCACCATCAATGAACCCATGGTGCTGGTCGCGGGCACCTATCTGGGCAACATCATGCCGCCCGGAAAATTTTCACCGAAACTTGCCACTGATGCGTGCCACGGATTGCTGGCGTCGCATGTCGAGGCCTACAAGATCATTCATTCCGAAGTGGGCCCACGCCAGGGGCCCTGGAAGTCGCATCCGCTGGGCGTGGGCATTGCGCACAACATGCTCGACTTCATGCCTGATCGATCGTGGCATCCGCTTGAAAATATCATGGCCAGCGTGCTTCGAAATTTTTACAACCGCGCGTGGCTTGACGCAGTTACTGGAAAGAAGCAGCACTTCGGCGTGCCGTGGTTCGTGCCCTATGCCCCGCAAGTCGCCAGCGCGCGCGGGCGAATGACGGCGGATTTTATCGGGGTGAACTACTATACGAAAGCCTACGTGCAATGGCGGCCCCGTGCTGCGGCGGCTGAACGGCCGCCCGAGATGCCAATCGGCATTTCGTTTGCCCGTTGTAAGGAAGTACAGAGCGATTTGCAATGGGCATTGCATCCCTTGGGCCTGGGTAAGGTGCTGCGGGAAGCGGGTCGCTACGGACTTCCCATTTATATCACCGAAAATGGCATCGCCGATCATGATGACGATCTGAGACCGGAGTTTCTGCGCTCGCATCTTGCGCAGATGCGTGCGGCCAAAGAGGCTGGCCTCGACATTCGTGGCTATTACCACTGGTCGCTGCTCGATAATTTTGAATGGCATAAAGGCTTCGGCCCGCGCTTCGGACTTTATCAGGTCAACTACGACACGTTCGAACGCAAGCGCACGCGCTCGGCCGATCTTTACGCGCAGCTCATCAAAGACTATCGCAGCTCGGCGGCGGGGAACTCGTCCTCTGGCAGCAGATGATGCCGAACCGGGCTGGGCACACTGGGCAGACTCGCCTGACCGTCGTCAAGCGCGTTGAGGTAGTTTACCACTTCGCGATCATAGCTCTTGAGTCGTGCCAGATAGGGCTGGTTATCCAATTCGCCCGGCTTGTAGACGCGTTTGGCATTCCACGTCACCCAGGCCAGCATTCGGCGGGTCATGACCTGGACTTCGAAAACCGCGCCAGCGGCCGTGCGTACCGTGACATGAATGGCGCGGTAGCCCCGCTCGTAATGTATGGGCTCGTACTTTAAGACTTCGAGTCCTGAAACCGTTTTGAGCTGAGCAGCGACGTCGTCCACATCGGCAAGCGTGGGTACGGCCAGCCGCGCGCCGACGAGGTCGTCGATGTCGCTGATTCTGAAATCCTCGCCTCGCTTTTTTACCCGGTCAAAGACCTTGCGTTTCAGGCTGTCGGGTTCTTTGGTGCGGGCGCTGATTGAAATGGAATCATCCTCGCGATGAAAGTTGCGCAGAATACTCAGCAGCTGTTCCAGGTCGGGCGTGCGCGCGGCGATCAGGGCGCGCAGGTCAAGCGGCTGCTCGATTGAGCGCGCCAGCAGCCGGGCCCGGCTGAGGGATTGGACCTTTACGATTTTGAAGCCCTGATCTGAAATAGGCAGCAGTACTTCGTAACCGCCGTCGGCAGCTTCAAGGATGTGGTTAAAGGCCGCAGGCTGCCAGCCCGCATTGAGCAGCGGCTCCTGGCAGGTGATTTTAAACTGAGCTGCCGGAGCCGGGCTCAGCAGCAAAAGCACGATAAGCGTAAACTGAAGCAGAGGGCCTCCCTACTAAAGATTAACGGTAAATGAGTCGAATAGGTTTAACAGGAGACCGCCCCATGGATGCCCAGGGTTTTGTAAACCTACTTGCCGCCGCTTTGAAGCATAAAGTCAGCGACATACATCTGCATCCCGGCAGCTCACCCGCCTTTCGCGTCAAGGGCGACCTGATTGCCGTCAAGGCCACGCCCATCACTGAAGCCGATATGGTGGTGGCCATCCAGATGATGGTGAAAGACCCCGGCACCCTGGCAAAAATTACCGAGATCAAAGACTACGACGGCTCGTTTGAGGTGCCCGGTCTTTGCCGTTTTCGCTTCAACATCTTTCGCCATCGTGGAAAGCTGGGCGCGATTCTGCGCCTGATTCCCGCGGTCGTGCCGAGTCTTGAGTCTTTGGGGCTCCCCGAAGTGCTGCGCAAAATCGCCAGCACCCATCGTGGCCTGGTGCTGCTGACCGGTGCGACTGGCTCGGGCAAAAGCTCGACGCTGGCGGCGATGATTGACTACATCAACGCGAATTTTGGCATGCACATTTTGACGATTGAAGATCCCCTCGAATTTATTCACACGCCCAAGAAGTCGCGGCTCACCCAGCGCGAAATCGGGCCCGACACGAACACCTTCGCCGGCTCGCTGCGTTCGGCCTTGCGCCAGGACCCCGATATTATTCTGGTGGGCGAAATGCGTGACCCCGAGACGATCGACATCGCGCTTAAAGCCGCTGAAACCGGCCACATGGTTTTTTCCACGGTTCATACGCAGGACGCGGCGAAGACGATCGGCCGTCTGATCTCGGTCTTCAAGCCAGAAGAGCAGCGTATGGTGCGCCAGCGCCTGGCCGATAATCTGGCGGCCACCGTAAGTCAACGGCTGGTAAAACGGAGTGACGGTAAGGGGCTGATCGCCGCCCAGGAAATTATGGTGGTCAACACCAGCATCATGGAGTGCATTGCGGACTCGGAAAAAACCGGCTCGATCAATGAGTACATCGCAAAATCGCGTGAGATGACCGGGGGCCAGACCTTCGACATGCATCTGGCCGAGCTCTATTCAAAGGGCCTGGTTTCGTTGGAAAGTGCGCTTGAAGCGGCGACCAACGCGAGTGACTTTCAAAGAAACCTTTCTTATGCGTCGTCG
>JBBRLF010000200.1:0-9417 GCA_038231515.1 candidate division WWE3 bacterium | reverse complement strand
TCTGGGTGCTTGATTTCAAGCGGCCGAATGTGCGGCTCCATGCCCGGCGATAGCACCAAGCTGGGCGTATCGGTTTCAATGAAGTCCTGAGACTCAAAAAACCCACGAATTGAGCGTATTATCTCTGATCGAACCCGTCTTCTATCCATCATATTGGCCTGACATGCCGTACCAAGAAGTGTCGCGTGATGCAACACTTGCTGCGTTACGCGACAGCGAAAAACTGCCTAACGCCTCTAAACGTATAGAATATTTTGATTGGACAATGGCATCACAATTGAACTAATACTTTGTTCAAGAGACCACTTGTACGGTCTTTAAAAACACTAAGGAGCTTCAAATGAAAATGTATCTCGTAGCGGTTGTTGCCGCAATGTTCATGGTCGGCAGCGCTTTCGCAGCTAACACCATCACCACCTCGGCTTCGGCACCAGTTGCTAAGTCGGCTCTCGTTAAGAAAGCCAAGAAGAGCAAGAAGGGCAAGAAAGCCAAGAAAGCCACTGAAGAAAAGAAGGCTGAAGAAGCTCCAAAGGCTGACGCACCTAAGGCTGAAGAACACAAAGCTGAGTAAGCTTTTTTCTTAGCAGACTTTGATTTATAAAAGCCGGGCGGCGCAAGCTTCCCGGCTTTTTTTATGTTAAATCACGAATCGAGCCGATGCCAAAAACTCCTGAGTTCGTCGCGAAAATTCTTCACCGCGTTTCCACCGGCGTAGGCAAGCTGAGCCTGGGTTGGAAAATCTATCTCTCGCTGGCCGCTATACTATTTCCGGTATTCGCCCTCACCATCTTTGTGCAGATTCAGGTGACCAGCCCCCTGCTCGAAGAAGAAGTACGCCAGATCGGCACGTCGGTGTGCCGCTCGCTCTCCACCGATATTCTGGCTTCGCACTTACTGGGCAAACACGATGAGCTTGAAGCGCGACTTATTGAAGCTACCTGGCAGCAGCCCAGCATCGTGCGGCTCGACGTGTTGGTGCGTGATGGCCTGAAGCTTAACCTGCTTGCTACCAACGTCGTCGAAGACACGCCCTTTGATTTTTCCGGCGTCATTCTTGACGATACTCCTCACACCGAGCTTAAGCGCGACAACATCAACCGCGGCTTCTGGGAGATCATCTATCCCATCAAGGACAAGGCCCATCGCCGGCCGGTGGGTTACATTCATGCGGAAGTCTCGCTGCAGCTCGTGCATCAAGTGGTGGGAATTTTTTCGCGCATCGCCTATCTGGGCGCGCTGATTGCCATCGGTTTATTGATCGCGCTGCTGAGCTACTACCTCAGAAGAATGATAGGCAACGAGCGCCGGCTGCGCAAAGCCGAATCTGAAAACGTCGAGCTTTCGCACCAGCTGCATGAAACCCAACGTCAGCTTTTCTTGAACGAGAAGCTCGCTATCATGGGTCAGCTTACGGCCAGCTTTGCCCACGAAATCGGCACGCCGCTCAATAGTCTGTCCGGGCATCTGCAGCTGCTGCGCGACGAGGTTAGCGAAACGCCGGCGACCAAGAATTCCGAACACAGTCTGGGGCGCCTGGAAGTGATCAACTCGCAGGTGGGACGTATTGAAGGCATCGTAAAAGATTTTCTCACCTCTACCCATACGCCACCGCAGCAACGCCAGCTGGTCGATATCGCCGCGCTGGTCCAGCGCATCACCAAGCTGGTCGCTCCTCGCGTCAATGGCATCAAGGCCAGCGTGCACATCGATATTCCCCAGCAGCTCGAACCCCTGCGCGTGGTGCCGACGGACCTCGAGCAGGTACTGCTTAATCTGACCAACAACGCCATCGATGCGCTGGAATCCAGCCCGAATCCGCGCGAGCTGATATACGAAGCGCGATGCGTGCAGGCGGCCGGCAAAAAGATGCTCGAACTTCTGGTGCGCGACACCGGCGAGGGCATTGCGCCCGAAGCCCTGAAACAGGTTCTCAAGCCGTTTTTTACCACCAAGGCACCAGGGCAGGGCACCGGACTTGGCCTTACGATTAGTCAGCGACTGATCAAACGGTATGGGGGCCGCCTCGAGCTGGAATCAAAGCTTGGCAAGGGAACCACGATTAAAGTAAGTATCCCCTATGATTCGGCGTAACGTTCTGGTCGTTGATGACGACGAGGTAGCCCGCAAACTGCTGCAAGAGGTACTCGAACGCGAAGGGTACAAGATTCAGCTGGCTTCAAGCGGTGAAGAGGCCGTGGCGTTGTCAAAAGAAGCCTTTTACCCCGTGGTCGTGAGCGACATTCGCATGCTGGAGCTGGATGGGCTCGATGTGCTGCGCCACTTTCGCTCGAATCATCCGCGCACAGTCGTGATTCTCATGACGGCGTTTGGTTCGATGGACCCCGCGGTTGAAGCCATCAAAGAAGGCGCCTTCGACTACATCAGCAAGCCTTTCAAGATCGACGACTTCAAAAACATTTTCAAAAAGGCCGTCAAGCAGGCCGAGGCACTGCAGTCGCCTCCCACTTCGGCGCCGAAATACGAGGTGGGCGACGCCAAGGTAATTATTGGCTCAAGCCCACGCATGCTGGAAATTTTCAAGACGCTGGCCCGCGCCGCAATGAGTGAAGCCGCCGTGCTGGTGCTGGGCGAAAGCGGCACGGGCAAAGAGCTGATCGCCCGCGCCATTCATCAGAACAGCGGGCGCCGTCTGAAAAAATTCATCGCCGTCAACTGTGGCGCCCTGACCGATACGCTGCTCGAAAGCGAGCTGTTCGGGCACGTCAAAGGCTCGTTTACCGGCGCCCACGAAACCCGCAAGGGTCTTTTTGAAGAGGCCAATGGCGGCACCCTTTTTCTCGACGAGATCGGCGACGTCAGCCCTCAGATGCAGGTTAAACTCCTGCGAATATTACAAGATGGCGAATATCGGCCGGTAGGCAGCAACGAGATTCGCAAGACCGACGTGCGCATCATCGCCGCCACTCATCGCAATCTTTCGCAGCTCGTGGCCGACGGTAAGTTTCGTGAGGATCTTTATTATCGGCTAAAAGTGGTTAGCCTCGAAATTCCGGCCCTGCGCGACCGCAAAGAAGATATTCCTGAGCTGGTGAACTATTTTCTGGCGAAGTACACGAAGAAGAACAACAAGCAGGTCTCGCACCTGACCCGCGAAGCCATGGCTGCGATGGCAAAATACCAGTGGCCCGGCAATGTACGCGAACTCGAAAACGCCATCGAGCGAGCCGTGGCGCTGGCCAATACCGCCCAGATCGACACGGATGACCTGCCCGGCGAAGTACTGCGCGCGGAGCCGGCTGCTCAAGCCAGCCCTGCTCCGTCCACGAGCACGGTTTCGGCCAGCCAAACCCAGGCTGAGTCACCAGCCGGCGCCAGTCTGGAAGAGCTCGAAAAGCAGCACATCATTAAAGTTCTGATTCAGGTGAGCTACAACAAGAGCCGTGCCGCCGAGGTGCTGGGCATCGATAGGGCCACGCTCTATCGCAAAGCCCAGAAATATGGCATCGACCTGCACGAGCGTTGAGCATGTTTAAAGATCTGATTCCCGCTGCGGTGCTCATTCCGCTTCTTGTCAAAAACTCAGGCGCGGGCCTCGATTTGCGGCTCAAGAGTAGGAATGGTCTTCTGGCGCTGTCGTCAGACACTGAAGTACTACTCACCGTACGCAGCCACGAGGTGGAACACCACAAAGGCCAGATCTCATTTCCGGGTGGAACCCTGGAGCAGCAGGACGCCTCGCTGGAAGAGGCTGCGCTGCGCGAAAGCCACGAAGAAATCGGACTCCATCCTAGCGAGGTCGAAGTCGTGGCCGAGTTGCCGAACATTCCAACGGTAGCCACTCGTTTTGAGGTCACGCCGTTTGTGGGCCTGGTGCGCGGAAACCCAGAACTTCAACCTAACCCATCGGAAATTGGACAGATTTTTACAGTCCCCCTGCACCACCTGCTGAATCAGGCCAACTCAGTGCTCGAAACCTACGAGCGCGGCGGCCTGAGCTACCAGATGAGAACCTACTATTTTGGCTCGCATCGAATCTGGGGCGCCACGGGCCTGATTCTGCAGATCCTACTCGAAAAGTTTATAAGCCCCACTTGATCCTAAAGCCGGAAGCGGATAGGTTGCGGCACTGATGAGAAACTCGTTTCGCCTTTTTTCTGCTGCCGCTTTGTTTGCTCTTTGCGTCGCAACCGTCGCGTCAGTACGCGCCGACGAAGGCATTGCCCGCATTACCGAGCTGGGCGACCGTGACCTGGTGGCTCAAAGCAAAAAAAAGTCCAAGCCTAAGGAGCCGGTCTTTAAATCAGTTGAAGATAAGGACGAGACTTCTGGAACCTATTTCAAGGGCGCTCCAGTTCCCCTCACCAACGATATTTACCTTGGCGCAGGCCTCGACTACTGGTCTGCGTTCGGCTTGCAGGCGCGTTTTGCTACGCGACTGCTGGACAAGGGGCTGATTCCCGACATCACGAACTCACTATACCTGGAAGCCGGCTTGGGCATGACCTTCTACGGCACGCAGGGCGGAACCAGTGGTGTCACGGGCTTTAACTTTCTCGCCACTGGCCGCTGGGACTTCCAGATGGATGTCAGCTGGATCTTCTTCGCCGACCTGGGCTTTGGCTACAACGCCATCAGCGCCGGGCAATCCGGCTCTGTTCGCGGCGGGGGCCTGTTTCCCGCCGTCGGAGCTGGCGCGATTTACAACTTTGGCGGCTCGGAATGGGCCGCTCGCGGCGACTTCTCGTATCAGTTCCTGGGCGCCGGCCTCGTTCGCCGCTTCTGACCGACTAGATTGGCTTGTTCCATCCGGTAGCGGAGAATGGAGCGGCTATTGGGGATGCGGATGCATTCGCCACTTATCTCATGGCGCATGCCCAACGGCCTACCCATCTTGCCGCTGACCCCTGCCTCATCCCAAATAAAAAAACGGGGGCTTCCTTTCGGAAACCCCCGTCTTGAATTGAACACTATATCTTAGATGCAATTACCAGTGGTAGCTAGTGCTCAAAAGAGCGAACGTCTGGCTATCAAAGCCCGTGTTCGTGCCGTCGAGAGCTGCGCCGGCATTGCCTGCACCGCTGCCGAAAGCCGAATCAACATGCAACTTGCCGAACTTCACCGTCGAGCCAACGCGAAAGTTGGTCGTACCAGCGACGCTCTGGTTTTTGTTTTCCAGAGGAGCTGGGTTCGGAGTCGTTCCCTTGTTGGTTGACGTGAACTTACGCTGATTGATGAAGTCAAAGCCGATACCAGCGCGCAAGGTGAGCCAGCTGGTGGCTTCTGCTTCAATGGCCACGTTGATTGGAATCACGTAGTCTTTGAAGTCCTTGTTAGCGTCAGTCGTAGCCTGACCACCGACGGTAGGAGCACCGACAACACCGTTGTCGTCTTCTACCGAGTTAAACCAGAGGCCGACGTTCTTTAGGATGTGCACGCCATCTGCAACCTTGGTGTCGTGACCGACGCCGAGGCCGAGGATGTTGTGACGGGTCTGGCTCTGGACAGAGGCGCCAGCAGCAATACCCGATTCACGAAACTTCTTGAACGCAACATATGGAGTCCAACCTTCGTACTTATAACGAAAGCCAGCATTGAACTCGTTCAGGTCAGCAGCAGCTGGGCTCTGAGCATTCGTGGTGTTCTGGTATTTCGAGAATACCGTTGCACCGATGAAAGGCTCGAAACCCATCACTTCAGCGCCAAAGTCAAAGTGCCAGTAGCGTGACGTGACTTCAGCATCGCCGTTGTTCGGCTGAGCGCCGGTGAGCTGATTGCGATTGTAAGCCCAACCCACGTGGAATCCCCACTTCATGCCGGTGTCGCCACCGAAAAAGAAGTCGATCGGACGTTGCGTGTTCAGAGCTGCAGCAGCGCCGACGAAATTCGCCGTGTTACCGAAGCCTGGAGCAACGAGACCCGTGTTGCCGTATGCAGCGCCGGCATTGCCGGTGCCGGTACCGCCACGGTTTACATAGACGCCGTATGCGAAGTTTTCGAACTCACTCTTGAACCAACCGCCTTCGACACCCTTCTGGACAACAGCGTAGTTCTTGTTGTCGTTAACGTAAGCAGGGTTGTAGAACACGTTGTAATCATCATCATACCAAAGTGAACCGTTCACCGCGTTTACGCCCGCAATCGAAGAGCTAAACGTCGGCTGGTTGCCCAATACTGCCTGGCGAGCGATCGTGGCGAGAGCGTTGCTGCCCACCAGTAACGTAGCCAGAATCGCAGTCGTTAAAAATTTCCCTTTCATGCTTCCTCCTATTTTCAAAGCACATTCACAAAGCAAAAGTTGACACACATCATCGTATTTAAAAAAAGGCAGAAAATCTAACCAAGTTTGTACGGCTTATAGTGTACTGACATCATCTAGATTCACCGCAGTCCAAATAAGTGTCAAGAATAATTACTTATTTTTGCCTATCGGCTAGACACAGTGCGCTATACGCCTTGCTTTTTTCTTTATTGGTATTCCCGTTCCGTCGCTAACGCAACATGAAGATTACTATAACAAGACGAGCCACTGTAGCGACTATTGGGAAAATGTCGCCCCGAAACCCGCGTCCATGGCGGACGATATATTTTAACTTTTTTTCACTAGCCGCCGAGCTGCTGCACAAGCACGTTTCCAGGTATCGAGGTTTTTATTTACGCTTTTTCCGTTCGAAAACTTCGAAATCCGAACACGAAAATCCTGAAATATCTGTCTCAAGCCCCACCAAAAAATAATTTTGCGGTAACCGCGCTGGTTCCAAAATGCGCCCTGAGGACCTGCTCACGATTGTTTCGTCGGGCAATTATTTCCGCCTGGGGGTCACGCGCTTTTTATCGGGGCTTACCGTAAACTATTAAATATGAAGAAGACTGAAAAGCGGACGAAGGCAGCTGCCTCTCCAATTGTGCGCGAAGTATGGGGAATCGTGTTTCTGTTTTTTGGGGCGTGCGCGCTGCTGGCGCTGCTCTCGTACAATCACTCCGACCCCTCGATGTTTACCCAGACCAAGCGTCTGCCTCTTAATTATGTAGGACGCCTCGGGGCCAATATCGCCGAAGTCCTGATTCAGTTCGCGGGACTTGCTTCTTATATACTTACTTTTTTAATGCTTTCGGTGGCTGTGAAGTTGTTTCGCGGGGCCCGCGCCGCCCAGCTTGCGGCCAATCTTTTCTGGCACGTCATTTCGGTTATCACCTGCGCCACGTTTATCTCGCTGGTGTTCGGCTCACTGACTTACGGCGGCACTCGCATCTCGAGCGGCGGCGTGCTGGGTGCCTGGCTCGCCGGCGGCCTGCTTCATTATTTGAATCTCTGGGGCGCGACGCTCTTCACGTTGTGCTCGCTACTTATCGCGCTGGTGTTTTCCACGCCGCTGTCGGCGGCAACGCTGTTTCGTTTTCTGAGCGCCCTCACGATCGGTGTCGGCGCCTGGCTGGCCACCGTATTCTACAAAGCAGCGCGTGCAATCGTGTGGGCCGCTGGCCAGAAGCGCAAAACGGAACGCCTCATCGAGGCCAAGCTCAAGCCTGAAAAACCCGAGCTTGAGATCGGCACCAGGAAAGCAGCTGCAAAAGTGGCTGCGGCGGAAGAAGAAGAAGAAGAAATCGACGAGATCCTGCCCCCCAAGCGCGCCCGCAGCGTGCTGGCCATTGGCGAAGACTCTTTTCTCGAGGTGATTCCACCAGCGAATGCGCCACCCAAGAAGGTCGAAAAAAAGCCAGCGCGTACCTTGGGAAATTTTATCGGCGCCGTAGGTCTGTTCACGCTGCCCCCCCTCGATCTGCTTAATGAGGCGCCGCCCAAGGTCACCGAGCTCGATCGCAAGAAGCTCATTGAAAATTCCCAGCTGCTCAAGCAGAACCTGACCGAGTTCGGTATCGAAGGCGAGGTCGTGGCCGTGCGCCCGGGCCCCGTCATTACGATGTATGAGTTCAAGCCCGGCCCTGGCGTCAAGATTTCGCAGATCGCCAACCTGGCCGACGATCTTTCGCTGGCGCTCTCCGCGCAAAGCGTCCGCATCGTAGCCCCCATTCCCGGCAAGAGCGTGGTCGGCATCGAAATTCCAAACGACGACCGCGAAACGGTCTATCTGCGCGAGATCTTGTCCACCGACGAGTTTCACGCCAGCAGCCAGGGAATTCCCCTGGCCATCGGCAAGGACATCTCGGGGGCTCCCGTAGTGAGCGACATCGCCCGCATGCCGCATCTGCTGATCGCCGGCGCCTCGGGCAAAGGCAAATCGGTTTTCATCAACTCGCTGATCTGCTCGCTGCTTTATAAGTTCACGCCCAACGACATGCGCATGATCATGGTCGACCCCAAGCAGGTCGAGCTGAACCTGTACGAGGGCATTCCGCATCTTCTGCTTCCAGTTGTGGACGACCCCAAGAAGGCGGCCACCGCCCTGAAATGGACCGTCAATGAGATGGAACGCCGCTACAAGCTGATGGCGAAAAGCGGCATGCGCAACATCGCCGGTTTTAACGGCAAGCTCGAAAAAGACGGCGAAGAAAAGATGCGCACGCTGCTGTGTCCGCAGAAGCCCGACGGTTTTCCCGAAACCTCTTCGCTGTCGCACCTGTTTGAACATGACGAAAGGGGCCTGCCCCGCATCGAGCGCCTGCCCGTAATCCTGGTCATCATCGACGAGTTCGCCGATTTGATGATGACCGCGCCCAAAGACATCGAAGTCAGCGTGGCGCGCCTGGGCCAGAAAGCCCGCGCCGCCGGCATTCACCTGGTCATAGCCACCCAGCGCCCGTCGGTCGATGTCATTACAGGGCTAATCAAAGCCAATCTGCCCTCGCGCGTCTCGTTCCAGACCGCATCGAAAATCGACAGCCGCACCATTCTGGACGGAATGGGCGCTGAAAAGCTGCTCGGGCACGGCGATATGCTGTTCATTCCTCCTGGTCTCTCGCGCCTCACCCGCATTCACGGTGCATTCGTGAATGAGGAAGAGATTGGCCGAATCTGCGACCACTGGAAAAAACAGGGCTCACCTGTTTACAAAGAAGAGATCCTCATCGAGCCCGAAGAAATCGATCCCGACGACGTGGATGGTGCGGGAGACTCGCTGTACGGTCAGGCCGTGGCGATCGTTCGCGAAATGGGAACGGCATCGGCCAGCATGATCCAGCGGCGTTTAAAGGTGGGTTACAATCGCGCGGCTCGGATGGTTGAGGCGATGGAAGCACAGGGAATCGTGGGACCATCCGAAGGCGCGAAGCCGCGGGAAGTTCTGTACTAAATTTGCGCTAAGGCTGGAGACCGCTCCGGTACTGTAATCCGTCACGGGACGGGTCACAGGTAACACGACCCGGCCTTTGAGTCCCGCGCCACTCAGGCTAATTATACCAGCTGCTGGTATATACCAACCGTTGGTATAATTAGCCCGAGTGGCTCGCGAAAAGATTCCGGCCTCCCGCTGTCTGGGCGGGCATCGGCGTAGTTCATCC
>JBBRLF010000199.1:0-9506 GCA_038231515.1 candidate division WWE3 bacterium | reverse complement strand
GTTGTCACTCGCAATCGTGCGTCCTTCACGGGTGACTCGTGCGACTTGCTCTTCCCATACTGCATGGCGAAAGCCTGTTCCCGGCGCTTCGTCAATGGTTCTGGCCCTGGCTTCGCCAATCAAACCAAAGAACAGCAGCAAGAATGAGATCAGGAGCACTTTGGTCATGAACAGGCCTCCGGGGTATTTCTGTGTGAATTCAATGAAAGTATCGGCTGGCCGGTCTAAATTCTTGAGCGATTCATTTCGGATTTTTGGGGGTGTCAAAATAGTGGATAGTTGGCTCATTCCTTGAACACCATCGATCGGGCGGCTGAAGCTTCTCTCGTTGATATTGTAGGGGTTTTATCGCGATGCGCTGCGGCACGCCGGTTGCTTTAGCCACCCCGTGTGTTTCACAACAGTGGAAACACGGTGCGGTAAAACGATAGACTATCGGCTAGTTACAACGATGGCTGACCACTTCAATCAACAAAGCACGGCTTTACATTTGAAAATGCCTGTGCTAGATTCGCCAACCACTCGGTAAGTATTTGTACGAGTGAGATGTTCTGGAAAGGAAGTCTTAATGATGTTCAAAGTTGGAGACAACGCCGTTTATCCCGCGCACGGGGTAACCGTCATCAAGAAAATCGACGAGCGCGACGTGGGGGGAAAGAAGAAGAAATTCTACGTCCTCCAGGTGCTCGATAACGAGATGATGATTATGGTTCCCACCGACAACTGTCAGTCGGTAGGTTTGCGCCCGATCGTTGGAAAAAAAGAAATTTCAAACGTTTATAAAATCCTTCGTCGGAAGGACATCAAGGTCGACAACACGACCTGGAATCGCCGCTATCGCGAATACATGGAAAAAATTCGCACGGGTTCGGTGTACGAGATCGCTGAGGTTCTTCGTAACCTTTACGTGCTCAAACACAATAAGGATCTGTCATTCGGTGAACGCAAGATGCTCGACACGGCCAAGCAGTTGCTCGTGAAGGAACTGAGTCTTGCCAAGAAGCAGGACGAGCAGACCATCGAAGCCGAACTGAACTCGATTTTCGAGGCTCACTAGACCCGGCTGATCCAAGTAAAAATTCAAAGGGCTCCGGTTTTATAACCGGGGCCCTTTCTATTTCCGGGGGCCGTGCTGACGCTTGGATAAGCAGTATGATTGTGCCAATATCTCCCAATGGTTTCATCTGAAGTTCGAGTTCGATTTGCGCCCAGTCCTACCGGCTATCTGCACGTGGGCGGCGCGCGCACGGTTTTATTCAACTGGCTCTATGCCCGGCATCTGGGTGGCAAGTTCATTCTGCGCATCGAAGATACCGACCAGGAGCGCAGTACCCGCGAAAATGAAAAAATGCAGATTGAAGACATCAAATGGATGGGCTTTGATTACGACGAAGGCCCCGACGTTGGCGGCCCGTATGCGCCCTACCGCCAGTCGGAGCGGCTGGATATTTACGCCAAGTACGCCCAAGATCTAATGTTGGGAGATCGCGCATATCACTGCTTTTGCAGCAACGAAACGCTTGAGGCCAAACGCGAAGCCGCCATGAAAGCCGGCGAAACACCGCGGTATGACGGCACCTGCCTGCCGATTTCCAAAGCTGATGCGCTCAAGCGCAAGCAGGCCGGTGAGAAGCCCACCGTGCGTTTCAAAGCACCGGTGCGCGAATACCGCCTGAACGATCTGGTGCGTGATGAGGTGGTGTTTCCGGCCAATATGGTCGGTGACTTTGTTATTCTGCGCAATGACGGCATGCCCGTTTATAACTTCTGCGTCGTCATCGACGATCATCTGATGAAGATCACGCATGTGCTGCGGGCTGAAGAGCACCTGTCCAATACGGTACGCCAGATGATGCTTTACGAGGCTTACGGCTGGCCGCTGCCGCAGTTCGGGCATATGTCGCTGATTCTTGGCGCGGACCGCTCGAAGTTGAGCAAGCGTCACGGCGCCACCAGCGTGCACCAGTACAACGAGGAAGGTTATCTGCGCGAGGCGCTGCTGAACTTTCTGGTGCTGCTGGGCTGGTCGTCGCCCACTGAAAACAAAGAGATCATGACTATTGAAGAGATGATCCGCGACTTCTCGCTTGAGCGTCTGAACAAGGCGCCCAGCGTGTTTGATCCGGTCAAGCTCAAGTGGATGAACGGTCAGTACATCAAGGCGTATCCGTTGGCCGAGCTTACAAAGCTGGTCATGCCGTTTTTGGCTAAAAGCGAGCTGCCGATCGCGGGCCGCGACGAGGCGTGGATTGCACGGGCGTTTGACGTGATTCGCGGAAATCTGGAAACGTTGGCCGACGCGCCCCGGTTCATGCGGATCTTTTTTGATGAAACTTTTGATATCGAGCCCGATGCCGTGGCCGTGAAAAGCGAGCCGACGTTTGTGGCGGTGGCCAATGCCTTGAAAACGGCCCTGGAAACACATGCCGCCGCTGCTGGCGACACGATTACGCCGGAAGACTTCGCAAAAATTCAAGATCAGGTGAAGGCGGCCAGTGGCGCCAAAGGCAAGGGGCTTTTCATGCCCATGCGGGTGGTGCTGACGGGGCACGGCCACGGGCCCGATCTGAAGTTGATTGTGCCGCTGCTGGGAACGAAGTGTTCGCTTGCGCGAATTGAGAAAGTGCTCGCCGGAAAATAGAGGACAACCATGACCAAAATCGCCGACAAGAGGGCCGAGTTTGTACTGACCAATACGCTGAGCGGAAAACGCGAACCGTTTAAAACGCAGACGCCCGGCAAGGTGCTGTACTACACGTGCGGCCCCACGGTTTATGGTCCGCTACACATCGGCAATATGCGGGCGCTGGTCGTGGGCGATCTGCTTTTTCGCTGGCTCAAACACCTGGGCTACGAAGTGAACTTCGTGCGCAACTATACCGACGTCGACGACAAGATTATCAACCGCGCCATCGAGGAAAAGACTTCGGCGCACGAGGTTTCGCAGAAATATATCGAATACTGCGATACGGATTTGAAATTGCTGGGGCTGCAGACGCCCACTAAAACTGTGCTCGTCACCGACAGCATGCCCGACATCATCAAGATTATTGAAAAGATCATCGCCAACGGCAAAGGCTATGTGGTGGACGGCGAAGTTTTGTTTTCGATCGAGGCTTTTCCGGGCTACGGCAAACTTTCGGGCAAGAATGTCGAAGACCTGGTTGCCGGCTCGCGCGTGGCAGTGGACTCGAAGAAGAAAAATCCGGCCGACTTCTCGCTGTGGAAGCCCGCCAAACCAGGCGAGCCTTTCTGGGAAAGTCCCTGGGGTAAGGGCCGGCCAGGCTGGCATATCGAATGCTCGGCCATGATTTCGCACTGGCTGGGCGAAACGATCGACCTGCACCACGGCGGCCAGGATCTGATTTTCCCCCACCATGAGAATGAAATAGCGCAGAGTGAAGCGGCGACCGGCAAGACGTTTTGCAATCACTGGGTGCATCACGCGTTTATTACGGCCGGCAATGAAAAGATGAGCAAGAGCCTGGGCAACATTCTACCCACGCGCAAGTTCATCGAAGTATACGGCGCCGAGCTGCTGCGTTTTATCTTCGTCAGCTTTCAGTACCGCTCTGAGCTGCCTTATACCGAAGCCATGCTGGCACAGGCCCTGGGCGAGCTCGAGCGCATCTATCTGGCCAAGAAGTGGGCCCGCCAGGCCGCCGACGCACCACTATCGCACGACGGTAAAGGTGCCATGTGGCAGCCGCTGATTGGAAAGTCCCGTGAGGTTTTTTCGAAGATGGAAGACGAGCTGCTGTCTGATCTGAACTCGCCCGGCGCTCTGGGACATCTCTTTTCCCTTATTCGCGAGCTCAACCGGGTTGAGGCCGAGGCTGCGGGCCGCGCCGCGACGCCGGCTGCCTCGTCGGCCGAACGCAAGGAAGTGGCCAGGGAGTTTTTGCATCTGCTGGAAGGGCAGATCCACCCCTTGCTCAACGTCTTTGCCGAGGAGCCGCAGGCCCTGCTCGACAAGATTGAGGTCATTCGCCGCGCCAAGCAAAAAAACGGCCTTTCTGACGGCGAAATCAACGCCATGATTCAGAGCCGCCTTGATGCCCGCAAGATGAAGGATTTTAAAAAGGCCGACGATATTCGCGTGGCTCTGGAAGCTCAAGGCATCGTACTACTCGATTCGCCCCAAGGTACGACCTGGAAAGCCAAGAGTTGATGACGCAACCTTGTTTGTGGCAGGCTTGACGACATGTCATTAATTGCCAAACAAGGCGGGGCTTTCAAGCTGGCGACGGAGTTCAAGCCCATGGGCGACCAGCCGGCCGCGATTGAAAAGCTCATTCACGGTATTAAAGAAGGGCGTCAGCACCAGACTCTGCTGGGCGTGACCGGCTCTGGTAAAACTTTCACGATGGCTAACGTCATCGCCAAGCTCAACAAGCCCGCGCTGATTCTGGCACCTAATAAAACTCTGGCCGCGCAGCTCTATTCGGAGTTCAAACAGTTTTTTCCCGAAAACGCGGTGGAGTACTTCGTCAGCTACTACGACTACTATCAGCCCGAAGCCTATATTCCGTCGACTGACACGTTTATCGAAAAAGATTCGGCCATCAACGAAGAGATCGACAAGATGCGCCACTCGGCCACGCGCTCACTGCTTGATCGCAGCGATGTGCTGATTGTTTCCAGTGTGTCCTGCATCTATGGTCTGGGTTCGCCTGAAGCCTACGAAGGCATGCTGCTCTATATCGAAGAGGGCCGCGAGTACAAGCGCCAGGAGCTGCTCAAGAAGCTGGTTGAAATCCAGTACACGCGCAGCGACGTCGACTTTCATCGCGGTACCTTTCGCGTGCGCGGCGACATCATTGACGTGTTTCCGGCTTATGAAGAAGATCGCGCCGTGCGCATCGAGCTGTTTGGCGACACCGTGGATGCGATTTACGAAATTGATCCTTTGCGTGGGGTGAAGTCGCGCAGGCTTTCGCGCATCACGATTTATCCCGGCAGCCACTACGTGACGACCAAGGAGTCGCGCAAGAGCGCCATTGAAAGCATTCGCGTGGAGCTGCGCGAGCGGCTTCAAGAATGGGGCGCTGCGGGCAAGGTCATGGAAGCCAAGCGTCTGGAGTCGCGCACCATGTTCGACCTCGAAATGATGGAAGAGCTGGGCTACTGCATGGGCGTAGAGAATTACTCGCGCCATCTGACGGGCCGCCCGCCGGGTGCGGCACCACCCACGTTGCTGGAATACTTTCCCAAGGACTTTTTGCTTTTCATCGATGAAAGTCATGTGACGGTGCCCCAGATTGGCGGCATGTACCGTGGCGATCGCGCCCGCAAGATGAATCTGGTCGAGCACGGCTTTCGTCTGCCGTCGGCGCTGGACAACCGTCCCATGAATTTTCAGGAGTTCGAAGCGTGCCAGGGCCAGCGGGTTTACGTTTCGGCGACTCCCGGTCCCTACGAGCTAAAAGAGTCCGGTGGCGAGATCGTCGAGCAGATCATTCGCCCGACCGGGCTGATCGATCCGCCCATCGAGGTGCGTCCGGCGCGCACCCAGGTGGATGATCTTTTGACCGAGATCAAGAAGGTCGTGGGCGAGGGCAACCGGGTGCTCGTGACCACTTTGACGAAAAAATTGTCAGAAGACCTGACCAACTATTATTCATCCAATGGCGTGAAGGTGAAGTACCTGCATTCGGATATCGAAACTCTTGAGCGCCTCGAAATTCTGCGCGAGCTGCGCGAGGGTGTTTGTGACGTGCTGATCGGCATCAATCTTTTGCGCGAAGGTCTCGACTTGCCCGAGGTCGCGCTGGTCGCCATTCTCGATGCGGACAAAGAGGGTTTTTTGCGCAGCGAGCGCTCGCTGATTCAGACGATTGGCCGCGCGGCCCGTAACGTTGACGGCCGCGTGATTCTATATGCGGACGTGCAGACCGACAGCATGCGCCGCGCGATGGGTGAGACCGACCGCCGTCGCAAGATTCAGACGGAATATAACGTGAAACATGGCATTACGCCCACGAGCATCAAGAAGGCCATCCATGCGCGCATGGTGGAGTCGGAAGACGACAAGGCCAAGCGGCCCTTGGAAGGGCTGGCTTCAGGCAATTACGACTATCTGGATGACGAGCTGACGGCCTTTTCACAGCTAAAAGATGCCGGCGTGAACGACCTGCCCCGTGACCTGAACTCTCTTTCAAAAATGGTAGCCACCCTCGAAAAAGAGATGAAAGAGGCTGCTAAAAACCTGGAATTCGAGCGTGCAGCCGAGCTGCGTGACCGGATTCGCAAACTGCGACTTGCGGAAATGGCACTCAGATGACGACTCGAAGGACGACCAGGACTTTCGTAAAAAAGATCATGCTCCTCGGAGCAGGCGAGCTGGGCAAGGAGTTTACCATCGCGGCAAAGCGGCTGGGTCAGATTGTCATTGCCGTGGACCGGTATGCTGGGGCGCCGGCGATGCAGGTGGCCGATGCCTTTGAGGTGATTGAGATGCTCAACGGCGAAGAGCTGGCTCGAGTGGTGGCCAAGCATAATCCCGACGTGATCGTGCCCGAGATCGAGGCGATTCGCACCGAGAAGCTGCGGGACTTCGAAAAGCTGGGCATCACCGTGGTGCCGACGGCCGAAGCCGCGCATCTGACCATGAACCGCGATGCGATGCGCGACGTGGCGTCGCGCGAGCTGAAGCTGCGCACGGCACGTTACCTCTATGCTGAAAGCGAGCTTGGTCTGTTGACGGCTTGCGAAACCCTGGGTTTTCCGGTGGTCGTCAAGCCCGTGATGTCGTCGTCGGGCAAGGGGCAGTCCGTCGTTAAGAACGTGGGACAGGTGGGCGATGCGTGGCAGTTTGCCCTCGAAGGAATGCGCGGCGACCAGCAGAAGGTCATCGTCGAGGAGTTCATCAACTTCGACCTCGAAATAACTCTTTTGACGATTCGGCAGCGCAAGGGGCCCACGCTTTTCGTCAATCCCATTGGTCATCGTCAGGAGCGGGGCGATTACATGGAGTCCTGGATGCCCGCGCGCATCTCACCGACTCAGCTTAAACGGGCCCAGCAGATGGCCGGCAAGGTTACGGCACGCCTGGGGGGCGCCGGCATCTTTGGCGTCGAGTTTTTTATCACCAAAAAGGAAGTCATTTTTTCCGAGCTCTCGCCGCGGCCCCATGACACGGGCATGGTGACGCTCATCTCGCAGGACCTCTCCGAGTTTGACCTGCATGTGCGGGCGGTGCTGGGGCTGCCGATTCCCATCATCAATTATCGCGGGGCTGCCGCCTCCGCCGTGATTCTTGCAAAAAAAGACGCGCGTACCGTGCAGTACTCCGGCGTCGACAAGGCGCTGGCGTTGAAAAACACCGAAGTTCGTATCTTTGGCAAGCCTTCGACCCGCAAGCACCGGCGCATGGGCGTTGCGCTGGCCACGGCGCCAACCACCGTTCTGGCGCGCAAGCTGGCCACGCGCGCCGCTGCGCTGGTCAAGGTGCTTTAGCGTGAGAGTGCTTTTGTCGGTGATTGGACTGTGCTGCTGCGCTCAGCTGTTTGCCGGCGAAAAGATCTTGCGCGTGGAGCTGCCGCGCGCAGCCGCGCCTTACGACTGGAATTTTAATATCCATGGGGCGCTGCTCACTTACTTCAACAGCGTCACTGAAACGCTTTATCGATTCGATGCCACCGGAGCCGTAAAGCCGCACCTTGCCAGCAGCTCGACTTGCCAGGCCGATGGCAAGACCTGTATCATTCGGCTCAAGCCCGGCATCACCTGGTCTGACGGCGTACCGCTAAAGGCGCAGCATTTCATAGACTCCTGGCGCAGGCTCTTCGAGCTGGGTGTGGCCGGTGCCAACACAAATTTTTTTGATATTGTGCAAGGCTACGACGCATTTCGCTCCGGCGCCAATCATGATCCTGCATCGCTGGGCATTCGTGCCCTTAATGACCAGACCATCGAGGTGCGGCTGAAAGCTAAAACGCACTTGCTGCTGGAGACGCTTGCGCTTCAATTTACCGCGCCAATTCGCAAGGATCTCCTTGAAAAATTCGGCAGCTCCGCTTTCAAACCCGGCAATGTCGTGGTTACGGGCCCCTGGCTTCCCCAGACGGTTGACGCTCAGGGTTCGATCACGCTTGTGCCAAATCCGCGCTATCGTCATTCGCGACCTTTCTTTGACAAGCTCATCCTGGTTTTCGAGTCCGATGAAAACCACGCTACTTTGGCGTTCAAGTCCGCGCAGCTCGATGTCATTGCCCAGACGTATTCGATGGGTTCGGATGTGAACCTTGCGGCTACCAGCCGGGCGTCGCAGCTGCAGTTTGTTCGCTACATTTTGCTCAATACCCAGCACTATCCGATGTCGATTCCCAAATTTCGACAGGCGCTTGCGATGTCCATTGACCAGCAACTTCTGGCAAAGGCCTTGCCCCTGGGTGCCGTCGAGGCTGCGACCACATTGGTGCCACCGCGGCTGCTGCCGCTGGCAGGCGGCATTTCACTGCCGTTCGATCCGGCGCGCGCGCGTACCTTGCTGGCCGAAACCGGCTTGGATCGTCTGAAGCCGGTCATCGAACTCAGAAGTCGTGACGGCGATGAGCAGGCCTATGCCATGAACGCCGTGGCTGACCAGATCAGAAAGAATCTTAAGCTCGAGGTGAAGGTCATTCTCATGCCGGCCGCAGAGCTTGATCCATTGGTCGCCAATATGGCAGATATGGCGTACTCGATGATTTGGATCGCGGACCTGCCTGATCCGGCGAATTTTCTGCTGGCGCCCCTGCCGAATCGGCTGACGACGCGCAAATGGCAAAACGAGGAATATAATACACTCACGCGCGAGGCTCAGGCCTTGCCACCGGGCGCCGAAAAAAAGAGTAAGATTGAAAGAGCCTTGAAAATTCTTCAAGTTGACGAGGCCGTCGTCATTCCACTTTTTTACCGGCCGTCGCGATTTTTGATCAGTCCAAAATTGGAAGGCGTGAAGCTGCCCTTGCTGGGCGGTCTCGACTTCGAAAGTGCGAAGCTGAAGTCAGGGCTTTAAGCTGGCGGCGCGCAGATAGCGGTCAACGCCAGCGGCCATCTTGCGGCCCTCGGCAATGGCCCAGACAATGAGCGAGGCTCCGCGTTTGACGTCGCCTGCGGCAAACACGCCGCTTTGGCTGGTCATGAAGTCTTCGTTCACGTCCACGTTGCCGCGCGCGTCGAGCTTGAGCTTGAGGGCTTCGAGCAAGCCGGTGTGGACGGGGCCGGCAAAACCCATGGCGAGCAAGACCAGGTCTACATCGAGCGTGAATTCGGAGCCTGGCATTGGAACAAAACGGCCGCCCTCGAACTGCACGCGATGCGCATGCAGCTTGTTGACTCGTCCGTCGCTTCCGCTGAAGTGCGTGGTGGCCACGCTCCACTGCCTGTCACAGCCCTCTTCGTGGGCATGCGAGGTGCGCAGTCGCATGGGCCAAAGTGGCCAGGGTGTGGACTCCGCGCGATTGTCGGGCGGGCGGGGCAGCAGCTCGAACTGATGGACACTGGCGCATTCCTCGCGGTGG
>JBBRLF010000198.1:0-9561 GCA_038231515.1 candidate division WWE3 bacterium | reverse complement strand
GAACACACGCAATGGATGGACACTCCCACTCGGCTTGCGGCCCAGGAAAAGCTGACTCATATTTTCAATAAGGTGGGCTATCCCGACAAGTGGCGCAACTACGACACGCTTAAGATCGACCGGCAGTCCTATCTGGCCAATCGCCTGGCCGCCGCAACCTTTCTTTCACGCTACGAGCTGGATAAGATCGGCAAGCCCCTGGACCGCGGTGAATGGCAAATGGCCCCCACGGCGGTGAATGCGTATTACGACGCGTCGTTAAATGAGATGGTGTTTCCCGCAGGAATTTTTCAAGAGCCCTTCTTCGAGCGTAAAGCCCCTTCTTATGACAACTACAGCGGCATCGGGATGGTCATGGGCCACGAACTCACTCACGGCTTCGACGATGAAGGACGAAAATTCGACGCGCAAGGCAAGCTGCGCGACTGGTGGAGCCCCGCGGTGGCCAAGGAGTTCGACAAACGTGCCGCATGCGTAGTTCAGCAATACGAAACGTTTAAACTAGCGCAGGGCTTGCACGTCAACGGCAAGCTCACCGTGGGTGAGAACATCGCCGACCTGGGTGGCCTGAAAGCTTCGCACCAGGCCTGGCAAGCCCTGCACGAAGGGCTGAACCCCCAAAATGCCGGCGACTCGAAAGAGGAGCGCAGTTTTTTCGTTCACTTCGCCCAGTCGTGGTGCACTAAAACGAAGCCCGAGCTCGAACGCCTCCTGCTCACCGTCGATCCCCATTCCCCGCCCCGCCTCAGGGTAAATATTCCACTCGCAGATCTGCCCGAGTTTGCAGCGGCCTTTGGCTGCGCCCCCGGAAGCCAGATGAATCCCACACTCCGGTGCAAAGTCTGGTGAACATGTTACCCTTGAGGCAGTGGAAACTCTTGGCCTCAACGTCCGACGCAGAACCTACTTTGTCGCAGTCCTGGCGCACCTCTGGGTTATCGGGGGTGGCCTTGCCACCGCCCATTTCAACCGCTACCTCGGTATTCCGTGGGGCGCGGGCCTGATCCTGGCCGTCTGGTACCTCAAGCACCAGCGCTGCCAGGTTTGTGAAAAGCCGGTGCTGCTCAATCAAATTCTGGGCTTTGAGCTGCGCACGCCCTGGATTCCCCGCAACTGCTCAAAGTGCGGCACCAGCTACCTACGTCAATATTGACCATTCAGTAGGCAAAAATGGCCAGCCTTACCCGTCGTGCCGAGCCGCCGATAAGTCTACTAAGATGAAATTTCAAAAACCGGTGCTGCTCCTCGTCCTACTCCTTTCCGCAACTGGCTGCTCATCGCGTTCCGCGAATCCCCAGAGCAGCTTGAGCGTAAGCGCGGAAGTCGACGCCGTGCTGGAGTACAATCGCACCGCCAAATCTTATGGGGAATGGGCCGCCAGTGGGCATCAGCCCGACGATCTTTTTGAAACCTTGCGCCGGGAAAATCAAGCCGAGAAATGGCGCGATCTGTGCGCCAAACTCACTCAAACAAATGATCCCGGTCTTTCGCTTTTTGAAAACGCGCTGACCAGTGCGGCCGACGTTGCCGCGCTCGACTGCCGCGCCGATCTTCTGACTCGCATCAGCTCTTATCAGCTCACCGCCGCCCAGCGACTCGAAGACCGGTTTGCCGCCCGTGCCTCTGCCCATGGCCTGCGCGATATCGCTCGTTACCATCCGCATCCGCCCCTGGTTCTGAAAAAGACGACAAAGTTCAAGCTGGAGAGTCGGGTCGTGAAGGTTGACGCCACCGGCGGCCCGATCTTTTCGCCTATCTTTGGCGTGGATCGCCTCGTAAAACATTATGGCGCCACACCCTATGGTGGCCTGGGCGACAACGAGATCAACCTCACCTTCGACGATGGGCCGCTGCCCATTCGCACCGACAACGTGCTGGCCATTTTGGAGAGTGCCGGGGTGCGCGCGAATTTTTATCAGATGGGTAAGAACGCCTTTTACTTCAACGAGCTTTCGCAAAGGGCCCGTGAGAATGGCCATATCGTCGGCTCGCACTCGGTGTTTCATCCGATCATGAGAAATCCGGCCCACGAAAGCGCGCTCTTCGAAATTCTTTGCGGCGCTTTTTTCGTGGGACAGGCAGCAGGCGAGTTCGTGCCATTTTTTCGTTTTCCGGGCGGCGCCTGGACCGAAGAAACGATAAAGATCACCCGCGACAACGGGCTGGCCGTTTTCTTCTGGGACATGGACTCCGAAGACTGGAAAGCAGGCGCAACGGCTGAAAGCGTTTTCAATACCGCGATGAGTGAGCTTGAACGCGTGAAAAAAGGCATCATGCTCATGCACGACGTCCACAGTCACACGGCCGTGGCGCTGCCCTATATTCTTGAAGAGCTGGCCCAGCGCAAATACACCACCGTGGTGTTCGAGCCCTTGGCCCGGCCGGCAACAGCCGCGTCCATGCCCGCGCGCTGTGAAAAGCGCGCCAAGGTATTGCAAGACGAAAAGCGTTCTGAACGCAAACACTGGGGCGCCAAGGACTGACCGCCGGGTACAGCGTTTGCACCCTCACTCTCAAAGGAGCGTGGGTATGGATGAGCAGACTGAGCAAACTCAAAGCAAGATGGACGACGTGGCGCACGACGCCGCCGAGGCAATGCGAAACAATCCGGGTGTGGCGCTGGCAGCCCTTGGCCTGCTGACCCTGGGCCTGGGCGTGGGCCTCTGGAGTCTGGTCAAAAAATATCGCAAGCCCCCGATTGATGAGCAGGAATCCTACCGCAGCGATTTTCGACGCTCTGGCCAATATTAAACCTGCTACACCGATATCTGGCGTAGACCGACTTTGGCAGCGAGCAGCCGCCGCACAGGTGCAATATTCAATTCACAATAGCGCCCACTCGACCTAGGATGTGGCCACCTATGCAAACACCAAAGACTCTGCGCGCGCTTCTCACCCTTCTTGCCCTTCTTGTTTTGCCTCTGATCCTGGCTCAGTGCTCGGCAATGCCGACCAAGCAGGCTGCCGACGCCCCGCCCATTTTGCGAAGTCGTGTCGAGGTGCGAGGGCTGAGCAAAGACGAAGCCGAAAAGCGCAAGCAAATGATCGGCCGCATGGATTACACCCTGGCCTTTGACTTGAGTGGCTCTGAGACTGACTTCAGCGGCGAAACCACGCTCGACTTCGAGTGGCTTGCGACGACCAACCCGCTCACCATCGACTTCGTCGATGGCCAGCTTGACGACGTGCAGGTCAACGGCCAACCGCTCGCCTCGCCGCAATACAACAAGCTGTTTTTAACCATTGCACCAGCCGCATTGCACCCGGGCCATAACACGATCACGATTCGTTACCATCATCCCTACAATCACTCTGGCGTCGGGCTGCACCGTTTCAAGGACCCCATCGACGGCAAGAGCTATCTCTTCACCCACTTCGAGCCCTACGATGCCAATCTGCTTTTTCCCTGCTTAGACCAGCCCGATCTGAAGGCGACCTATCAGGCCACGGTCACCGCGCCCGCCGACTGGACCGTCGTAAGCGCCACGCGCGAGGACAAAATCAAAACGACTGGGCCACTCAAGACCTGGCATTTTCCGCGCAGCGCAAAGTTCAGCACCTATCTTTTTTCGCTGGTCGCCGGCCCCTACACTATCTGGACATCGCAGGCTGGCAAAGTTCCGCTGCGGCTGCTGGCCCGTCAGAGCCTGGCCAAATACGTGCGGCACGACGAATGGTTTCGCATCACCCAGCAGGGCATGAAGTTCTACCAGAACTACTTCAATTATCCCTATCCCTTCAAAAAATATGATCAGGTGCTCGTGCCCGACTTCAACGCGGGCGCGATGGAAAACGTCGCCAACGTCACGTTCACCGAGCGCACCGCCTTTCGCTCGGTACCCACCGTCACGCAGCGCGAAGCCCTGGCCAACGTCACGCTGCACGAGATGGCCCATATGTGGTTTGGCGATCTGGTGACGACCCAGTGGTGGAACGCGCTTTGGCTCAACGAGAGCTTCGCGACCTACATGGCCGCGCTGGCCCTGCACGAGGCCACGGAGTTCCAGCAGTCCTGGCACTCTTTTTACAGCGGCTCCAAGCAATCCGCATATTGGGAAGACTCACTGGTAACCAAACACCCGATTGACACCGAAGTGGCCGACACCGAGTCCGCCTTCGTTAATTTTGATGGTATCACCTACGGAAAAGGCGCGTCCTCGCTCAAGCAGCTCGCCTACTTTGTGGGCGCCACCGAGTTTCGTAATGGTGTTCGCGGCTATCTGAAAAATCACGCGTTTGACAATGGCCGGCTGGCCGACTTTCTGGGTGCCGTCGAGCAGGCCGCACATAAAGATCTGTCGCAGTGGAGCAAGGAGTGGCTTAAAACCGCCGGCACCAATGGCGTAAAAGCCGAGTTTGAATGCACCGACGGAAAAATATCGGCCTTGACCTTGGTGCAGACACCGGCCGAGGGGGAACCCCTGCTGCGCACGCATCGCACCGAAGTTGCGCTGTTTCGCCTCAATATCAGCGGCAATCTGGTTACGCGCGAAACTGCCTCGGTCTATTATAGCGGCGCACGCACCGCGGTGCCTGAGCTGCTGGGCAAGGGCTGTCCGGATCTGGTCTATCCCAACTACAACGATTATGACTTCGTCAAAGTCGAGCTCGACGCCCGCTCGCTGGCAACCGCCCGAAAGTCGATCGCCAAGCCCGAGCAAAGTCTGATGAGGGAAATGCTTTGGACTTCGCTTTGGGACATGGTGCGCGAAGGCAAGTGGCCGGTCACCGAATATGCCGAGCTGGCGCTTACGGGCCTCGCGACCGAAACCGATCTTAAAGTACTGGCCAGCGTACTGGGTAAAGTTGCGGCGCGCGATGGCACCGGACAAGCCGTGGGCCGGTATCTGCCAAACGAGAAACAGGTTACCGAGTTTTATGGCAGGCTGGAGCCCTTTATCTGGGAACAGCTGAAAAAGGCCGCTCGCGGCAGCGACCAGCAGAAAGTCTGGTTTGACAACTATGTGCGCGCTGCCGGCAGCGACGCCGACCTGACCACCCTCGAACGGATGCTGAGTGGTGTGCTTGCGGTGCCCGGCCTGATCATTGATCAGGATCGGCGCTGGGACATCATCGTCAAGCTCTCAACCTATAACCGCCCTGGCGCACGCGAACTTGGCGTAGCCGAGCTGAAGACCGATCCCAGCGACAAGGGTCGTAAAGCCTCAATAGCAGCAGATGCCACGCAGCCGGATCTGGAGACGAAAACAAGGTGGTATCAGTCGTTTCTGGAACCCAAGTTAGCCTTTCCCGTCTCGCAGCTGAAGTCTGCGATGGCCAGCATCTTTCCACGCCACGAGCAGCAGCTGCGGGAGCTCTTCGCGGAAAAGTTTTTCACCTCGCTGCCCGAGCTGGCCGTCAGCCGCAACAACACGTTCCTCACGGCCTATGCCAGCGAGCTGGTGCCCGCCTTCTGCACCGAGAGCAGCGCGCAGGCGCTTCTCGATTATATCGGCAAACACCAGAGCCTGCCGCCGGCGGCGCTTAAACGTCTTCGCGTAGCGGCGCAGGAAGACGCGCGGTGCGTGCGTATTCAAAGCATGGCGCGGGCGCTTTGAGAAAAGCGGGGAGAAAGTGGAGAGTGGAGATCGGAGACAGTAGCCAGTAGCCACAGCGCAGATTAAGGTGCACAAATCTTTCATCTGCGCTGTGGCTACTGGCTCCTGTCTCCGATCTCCACTCTATCCCCCTTCCCCGCTCCCGCTCCCGCTCCCGCTTCACGCACAAAGATTTTCCGCCCCCCAGAGCTGGGGATCCTTCAAAATCGCGCGGCCAACCGCAGCCAAAGAAAATTTTCCTTGCTCCAGCCCCTGATCGATATAAGCGCCATGCTCGATGCCGCCCACCGCGATAACCGGCACTGATACGGCAGCCGCAATCACGGCGGCCTCCGACACCAGATAGCCCTCGCCACTACGGTCGCGCGGCCTGCGCCAGCCACCAATTCCCGAAGACACATCGAGCAGATCAACTCCAAGCTCTGCCAGTCCCTGCGCCAGGCCCACGGCATCGTCTGAGCTCAAGCCCCCCGCCAGAAAATCCTGCCCGGGTATGCGCACGGCCAAAAGCAGATTGGGGTAAGCCCGTCGGGCAGCGGCCACTATCTCAAAGAGCAGCTGCGAATTTCTCTCGACCGCCCCACCGTAGGCGTCGTCGCGGGCATTGGTAATAGGCGATAGCCACTGATTCAAGCCATAACCATGAGCCGCATGAAATTCGACAAGCTCAAAACCCGCGGCCACGGCAAGCTCTACCGCGGCGCCAAAAGCCTGTTTCCACTCTTCCACCTCGACTGCCGTCATGATGTCAGGCACCGCCAGCTCGCGGTCTTTCACCGGTACTGCAATGCCACTCGGGCTCTGAAGCCGACCTCCGGTCAGCCCGCGCGCGGCCTTGCCGCCGGCATGAGTCAGCTGAATGCCGGCCACCGCGCCCGCCGCTTGAATTACCCGGGCAATGCGAGTCAATCCGTCCAGGTGAACCGGACTTGCAATGCCCAGCTGGTTTTCTTCGCTGCGTCCTGATGCGGCGACATAGCTGTACTCGACAAGAACCAGCCCCGCGCCCGACGCTGCCAGCCGCTTATAATGAGCGAGGGTTGCCTCGGTGGCGCAACCATTGGGGTCAGCCGTCTCTGAAGCCATCGGCGGCACAACCACCCGGTTGCGCAGGCGCTGGCCGCCCCGCAGTTCAAGTGGTGAAAATCTGGTTAGTCCCTGGTGATTCATGGGCCCAATATGCCAGCGCCTTTATCATTGTAAAAGAAACGAATTTGCACTATATGTTTCGATTATGGAAATGTTCGAACTACGTTACTTTGTCGGCGTCGCCCAACACGAAAACATCCATCGCGCCTCCGAGCAGCTCCACAGCTCGCCGGCCGCCCTAAGCAAGGCCATCACCCGGCTCGAGGGCGAGCTGGGAACCAAGCTCTTCGGACGCGAAGGCCGTAATATCAGACTCACCGAACAGGGCCGGCTGCTGCAACGAAGGGCTACCGAGCTGCTCGCACTCGAAGAGTCGGCCCGCCTTGAAGTGGGCGGCCACCGGGGCGTGATCAGGATTCACCTGGCGGGCCCCGAAATCCTGCTCTCGAAGATGGGCGTCGAGACGTGCGTAATGCTCAAGAAAAAGCTGCCGCTTTCCGTTTTTGAATTTCATGCCACCGACGAGGCACGCGCCCTGGAACAGGTCGAACGCGGAGAAGCCCAGCTGGCGCTGGTTACCTGCGACGTGCCGCCAAAAAATGGGCTGGTCGCCAGGCCCGTCGGCGAGGCGAAGTTTCACACCTATGTCGGTGCGGGGCATCCCCTGTATGCGCAGGCCACTGCCAGGAAAATCGTCCGCGTCGAAGAGGTGCTCAAACATGCGTTCGTCAGTCCCAGCAACCCGCTGCTGGGCAAGGTGGGTCTCAGGCAGTCGCTCGATGGCTGGCGCGACGATCGTTTTCCGCGCAAGGTTGAATACCTGGCTTCGAGTCTTAAGATAATCGAAGAGCTGGTGGTCAGCGGCCGCGCGGTGGGCTATCTGCCCGACTACTTTGGCGCGCGACTCGCGGTGGAGCTCCTAAAAATTTCGGGCTGTCCCTACACCTGCCTTCAAAAAGTGAAGCTGGTCGCCCGCAATCCCAAAGACGTCGGCTGGCTGAGCCGACTTTTTTAACTCAATACGCAAGATAGGGGCCCGTACTAAGTGACGAGGTCCGGTTCTCAATGCCATAAGCCACGGCACGGCCATAAAAAAATGGCAACCCCCAGACAAATGAATCCGTAATCACGCCGCTGAGGTTATTGAAGGCCTGCCGCTGGCTGCCCATCAGCGACTCCGCATTGCCCACCTGAAAATCCACCTGCGTCTGTAAACCACCACCGCCTGAAACATTGGTGGCGAGCGCGCTGGTTGGCTCGGCCGGGCAGTAAAACGGAGCTCCCGCGTCAGCGCTTTTGGCGCACACTGGAAGGCCATTGGTGTTGGGAAAGAACAACGCATTCGAGCCGCTATCGAGATACGAGTTGGGATAGGCGTGTCCCAGATAACTTGTCGTGAAGTTGCCATGGCGATCCACGCCATAGGCCGTTACTCCGGCAAGTCGATTGTTGGCTTGCGTGTCCAAACCGAGAATCAGCGCACCGCTAACCTGAGCTGCGCCGCTGCCGTCAATTTGCGGTAGCGCCAGCAAAAAGCCGTTTCCATCCTGGGGTAGTAACGCCACGACATTCAAGAGCTGTGCATTTTTGGCCACCGCGGTCCCCGTGCAGCTGCCAGTGTCGTCGCAGGCGTAATACGCGCCGTTGGTGACTGAGGTCACACAGCCCTCTCCGCAGTCCTGCTTAAAGAGACCCACCCCCAGGATTCCGTTATAGCCTGCGAGCTGCGGGTCGGACTCGGCATTCTTGCAGCCTTTAGGCAGCTGCCCAAAGCCTGCATCAATGAGCTGAATCGGCGCGTTCACGGCAGGCTCGCCGCCAAGCAGGACATCGGCCGTCACAAGCCGGCCCCAGGTTCCCCCCGTACCGAACTGCGCGCATTCCGCTACTCTGCTGCCCTGAGGCGTTTTCTGCGCCGGCAGCGGCAAGCTTACGACTGAAGAAAATATTCGAAGCCCGATGCTGCCCGTATCCACAAGCACATCCGAAACCTTCTCGCACTGCCGGGTACCCGGCACACAAATCTGCACCTCGGTGCACGGCTCATTCTCGTAGCCGTGTTGGCCACACAATCCTGGGCCACCCACCTGCACGGGCAGCACGTTTGCGCCGCTGGCGCCAAGATAGGGCGCCGACGTATTGGGACGAGATTGGGTTGTGGTCAGCGCAGTGGGCTTGGCGTGGCAACCCGCTGCCAGCACCACTGTTAAACCAAGTGCAAAAATCGGTTTGCAGCGCCACGCTTTCACAGCTCGAATCTAACCGCTGATTTAGATATTTCGAGGCCGGCAGCGGCACCGGCAGCAGGCAACCGCCATCAGGCTGCCTTGCGCTGCCTTTCGACCAGCGACGTCAAGTCAGGATTGTACTCGGAGCGCAGCGGCTTCGCCGACCGCTGGCCAGTGCGGACGGCATAGCCACCAAGTACCATCCGCAGTGGCCTGGGATAGCGGTCTGAAAGCATTGTTTCCAGCGCGTGGACGGCCAGGAACTGCTCGGGCTGCGCCACTGAGATTCCTAAAACTTTCGGCTGCAGGTGCTCGAGCAGCTGCAGTACTTCGTCATTGGGAATGCCGGGAAAAACGCAAAAATTGGGAACGCCGCACGAAAGCAGCCACAGCTCGGCCATGCGCAAACCCAGATAGTGGTAGTTTGCCTCGGCCGCCACCAGCAAAATCAATGGTCTCTGCGACTGCAGCAGGTTGGCATCTTTTTTCCAGCAACTGAAAGCTGCGTCCAGGATGGCCTGCGCGAACGCGGTGAATTGATGTTCCTCCGCTACGGTTATGCAGCTGGTCGACCAAAGCTGGCCAATACGATCCAGAATCGGCTGTACTACGTCGAAAAGTATTTCAAATGAGTTAAAGCCAAGACGCAGTCCCTCTTCGAGCAGGCTTTCTGCCACGGCCACGTT
>JBBRLF010000197.1:0-9565 GCA_038231515.1 candidate division WWE3 bacterium | reverse complement strand
TACGATGTGTAGTTCTGACATGGAGTGGTTCCCTTTTCTGGTCAGAGTTTGTGCTCTGGCCGGTTGAGTTTTCTTTCAGCTTTGCTGTCCGAAAGAGTGAACCACTCAACTTTAAATTTCAACTAGGCCGGGGACATCGTCCACGAGGGAACAGGGGGAAGCTTTCAATCATAGAGGAGCATTGATAACGCTTTAGGCGGCACGTCAATAACGATTAAGTTAGCTTAAAAGCGGGCAGTCCACTAGCTGGTGTTGAAATTGCACCTTCGTTCGGCAATGGCGGACTTACTCGTGGTCGAGGACGATAAGGATATTGCGGAGCTGCTCGCCTTGTTTCTCGAGCTTCAGGGAAACGTCGTGCGCCAGGCCGAAGACGGAGAGGTTGGATTGAAAATGGTCAGGGAATCCTATCCAGATTTGATTCTGCTCGATGTTGATATGCCAAGGTTAAGCGGGCCTGAAATGGCCTATCGCCTGATTATCGAGGATTCAGGTAAGGAAAATATTCCCATACTGCTTGTTTCGGGCATCAATAACCTCGCTGAAGTCGCCGCGGCAATCGGAACCCCTTATTTCCTCGCAAAACCTTTCAAACTCGAAGACATCCAGCGGCTCGTCCACCTGGCTTTGAAGCAAAGGCAGCGGCCCCGCCCGTTCCCCAGCCCGATACACGAAGGACGGGGGGTTGCTTGAAGCTCGTGCGTAAGAGTTCCGAAGCGACGGCTTGGGATCCCCAGCACGACGGGGTGGAGGGCGCCTATGAATGGCTGCGAATCGCACTAAGGGCCGCAAAGATGGGCGCCTGGGCCTGGGATCTGAATCGGCGCGACAAGTTCATCCGCCGGACCGAGCAGTATGATCGCATCTTCGAGATTGCCCCCCACCAGAAATGGACGCGCGATCTTTGGATAGGTCGGCTCTATAGCGAAGACCAGGAAATTACGTCTCAGAAAATGGAGTCAGTAATTACCGGCGACAAAGAGGAGTACGATGCCGAATATCGGATCGTTTTGCCGGCCGGCGGCTTGCGTTGGGTGAACGCCTGGGGAAGAAGCATACGCGACCGCGCGGGCAAGCCTGTCCGGGTTACGGGCGTGGTGAGGGACATCAGCGATGAAAAGCGGCTCGAGCAGGATCGGGAGCAGTTTGTCGCCACGCTGTCACACGATCTCCGTAATCCCCTGTCTGTAGCGCGAAGCAGCGCTGACCTCATCCGAAGATATCCCGACGACGTTGTGCGGCGCGACCGCCTTTTCAAAAAAATTGACTTCAGTATCGAACGCGCAGACCGCATGATCCAGGATCTTCTCGACTCCAGTCGCTTGCAGTCGGGTCGCAATCTCCAGCTGCCGATGGAAAACTCTGATCTCAGTGACATCGTCCGGGCGGTGGTACAGGAGCAAGCGGAGCTCTACGACGGCCGAATCATTTACAAGGTGGATGGAAGTTGTGTGGGCACCTGGAGCAAGGATGGAATTCGCCGACTCCTCGAAAATCTCATTTCCAATGCGATCAAGTACGGAAAAGTTGGCGGTCCCGTGACGGTTACGCTGGATCGGGGTGCTGGAGAGGTTTTGCTCTCGGTGCACAACACGGGCAATCTGATATCGGACGAGGAACAGAGCATGCTCTTTCAGCCATTTTACCGAGCGAAGTTCGCCGAACAGGGCTCAGCCCGAGGCTGGGGTCTTGGCTTGCCGCTGGTGCGTGGCATTGCAGAAGCGCATGGTGGCGGCGCCGCCGTTCAGAGCAGCCTTGAGGCTGGAACCACGTTCGTTGTCCGATTGCCTATCCATAAATCTTAACGCTTCACATGCCTGGAATCGAAAGGCATTCCATGACCTCGATGGACTCACCGGGAAAAATGGTGAAATGGGGGTGATCTTTGAAAAGCTTCGCAGCTTCGGCGTGCGACTTGGCCTGGACCACGGTATAGGCACAGAGCAGATTCGTGATTTTCGAAATGCCGCTGGCATCGATCTGCTTGGTGTCGCCTAGCGGGGAGCCCAGTTCGACGATCGACTTTTTGTGGTTTTGGACCCATTCGTGCCAGGCCTGCATGCCGGCTTGCTCGCGCGCGGCGCGCGTCTTTTTATCGAGGGCGTCCCATTTCTTTATCTTTTTTCCGGACTGTGAGCCGATAAACACCGCGATGAATTTTTTCATTTTTCCTCTTTCCTGTGAAATGCAGATTACATACTGACTGGTATGTTGTCAAACGGCTCTTTTTAGAATAGTCTTGAGTCATGAGCCGCAAGAAGCTTGCCCCAGCAAGAACACGCGATTTGGAGCGGAGCCGCAAGGAGATCCTTGAGGCTGCGTTCCTCGAGATCTTTACTCGTGGTTTTCAGGGCGTGAGCATCGACGACATTGTAGGTAAGACCTCGCTTACGAAGGGGGCTTTTTATCATCACTTTTCGACCAAGCTTGAGCTGGGATATGCCTTGGTGGAAGAGGTTATTCAACCCATGATCCTGGAGCGCTGGATCAGGCCACTCGAAGCGTATAAGAATCCCTTGGTGGGAATTCTCAAGCAGATGGAAAAGCTCATTGGCGAATGTGACCCGGCACATCTTAAGCTGGGCTGCCCGCTGAATAATCTGGTGCAGGAAATGGCGCCGGTGGATAAGGGATTTAAGACGCGACTTCAGCACGCACTCCTGCTTTGGATTTCCGAAACGGACGGGCATTTGAAGCGTGCGAAGGCTGACGGGTTAATTCACTCAGATGTGAACACGCGGCAGCTGGCTACCTTTATTGTGATGGCCCATGAAGGATTTTATGGGCTCCTAAAGGGGGTGGGTGAGCCGGCAGTGTTTGCTGCATTGCTTGGCTCGCTTAAGCGGTATTTTGCGACGCTGACTGTGTGATGTTCTGGTAGAAATTGCATTATAACGTGCGGCAGTATATGTAGCCTCAATGGAATTCATTGGCCTGCTCACAGCCCTCACCATTGCGTACGCTGCCCCAGCGTCACTGCCCCTGACGAGCGTCGTCGGCATCCTCACGACGCAGTCTGGCGGAGACGTGCGGGTTTGCTCGGGTGTGCTTGTCGCGCGCACTCTGGTGCTGACGGCGGCTCATTGCGTGCCTCGCGACGCAGTGGAACTCGGTGCCACGCTTGTCACGTCACTTGAGTCTGTAGACTTTCTGCAGTCGGCCCGCGATCCCGAATCCATGCTCGCGCTTTTGGCAACGTCAATTGACGTCGCAAGCCCCGTTCTGGCGGTGTGGCACGACGCCTCGCCTGAAGCGTGGAAGAAAACTAACCAACCCTGGAGTCTGATTGAACACGATCTGGGCCTGCTTGAGCTGGCGCATTCGTTGCCGGGAACTGATATTGCCGTGCTTGCTCGTTTGAATGCTAATCCAGGAAAATCGGTCGCCGCGTCCCATGTGGGGTACTCGACGTTGACGCGCAAAGTAACACCCCAGCAAATTTACGCGAGCCAGGCACATGAGTTTTTTTTCTCACGCGGACCGCTTGCCCCGGGCGACAGTGGGGGGCCGATTTTTGCCGAAATTGCGGGGCAAAGCCGCGTTGTGGGAATTGCGTCGGTATTGGATCGTTTTGGCAGTGCTGATTTTGCACGAGTCAGTGCAGAAGTGTTGGAGCGCGTGCAGGGCCCGCGGCTTTCGACTTCGATTTATATTGGCGCAATGGGTCGACGTTTATAGGAATCCCTTTCGGGGGTATTCATGAAGCTTCTATTATTTTTACTGCTTGTTGTGGCCATGCTTACCACCTGGTCTACCGCGCGTGCCGCCGAGCTGCCGGTGCCCGGTGCGCGCTTCACGCTTGTCGATCTGCACAATGAGGCCACGCTGCAGTCCTCGAACCTTGGTGTAGTGGTCGTGGCGCTTTATGCCCTGCCTGTACTTAGCGGCAATCGCCGTCAGGCCATTCGGCTGCAGATTGCCGACGCTGAAAATTTTTGCAGAACGCATCCGGAATGGCTCATAGCCAGGTCGCCCGACGAAGCGCGCGCCGCGCACCTTGCGGGCAAACGCGTGATGGTGCTTTCGCTCGAAGGCGCCTCGGGCATTCTGGAGCACGAGAGTGACTTCCGCGAGTTCATCGATCAGGGTGGCATTCGCATCGTCACCTTCGCGCACATCACCAATGACCATCTGACCGGCGCAGCCCTCATGAAGGGCTACCGACGCTTGTCGTCGCCGTGGGAATGGACAAAATCACTATTTGCACCTCACTATAATGCCAAGGGAATTCTGGTCAGCTCCAAGGGCCTGACCAGCCGGTGCTCTATACTCACATCGGTCTGCGCAAGTATCACCGCTATGAGCGGGAACTTTCAGAGGAGCAGATGAAACAGGTGGCAGCCACCCACGGCATCATCGGCCTGATTCCAAGTGAAGAGGTTATCGGCAAGGCGGTCGTTCAATCCGAGGTCTGTCCGCCGGAGTGTCTGGGCCATTGCAAAGGCAACATCTGGGCAGTCGCGTCGGAGTTTAACGAAATGGCTGATGCCGTTGGCGAGCGCAACGTTTACCTGGGCACGGACTTTAACGGGGCCATGCAGCACCTGCCGCCCATCAAACATTGCAGGACGTTCACGCCCCTTGATGCCAAGGGCCTGTTTAATATCGGGCAAACCAGCATTCTCTGGGCGCAGCTGACCGAGTTCACGCCACGCGCGGTCCAGAGCGCAAGAAATGGCGCACTTAACTTTATCGACACCTGGTCGCGTCTTTACTGAGCTTGGGAAGAAAGCATTAACATAAGAAGTAACTGCCGTTGAGACCGACCAGTTCGCTGCTTGCTTTTCAGCACCTCGGACTCGGCTAAGAGTTGGTCGTTGTCCAGTCGGGGTGAGTTGGCTGCCGGGTCGGCGGCAGGTGCTTTGATAGTCAGCTGGCAAGATCACTGCACCATTTTTCTCAATCGCCACGCCCTGATGCAGCTCGCGGTTTTGAGGTGCTTGATCTTCAGCACGGTACGCCGCTTGCTAAATAGAGAAGCATCGAGGGAGATCCAAATGAAAACGAAACTCATGCTGTTACTTTCTGTGGCCGTACTTTTCGCGGGCGCAACGCCGGCGCAAGCCAAGGAGCTGGAAGCGTGTTCCTGGCAGGACACGGCCAATGAGGCCTTGATTCAGCGCGGCCCCGGCATGTATCAGATGGTCGGCCAGATTATCATTCAAGGGGTGCTCCAGAAAGTACTCAATGAGCGCACTGAAACAGAAAAGCGGCTGCTCGCCAAATACAAGGGAAGCGGGGATTACTCAAACGAGCTGGAAGATATTCTGAGCCACCGTCTTGCGCCCATAGCCCGAAAATTCAACAAGACTTATTGCGGTGACCCGCACGAGAAGTTGCACGATGGGATGTTTGGACGTGCAAAGTGCGTGAGTAGAAATGGCGATTCTCATGATGCGAAGATCTACACGCTTACGCTGAAGTCCGACTTCAAGTACGGCCGGCCACGATTGATGCTGGAAAGCTGTTACGGCTATACCGATAGCCAGTGTATTGCGATTGACGAGCTTAGCTCTGTGGACGACCAAAAGCAGCTCGAGGTGGCCGTAACTAGAAACGTGGCGACGATCGTGAGCAACTTCCAGATCGCGCCGTCCTGCCCTCAGCCGCGCAAGCTTTCGGGTGCGCCTTCCAAACACGTCTTTGACGAACTCAAAAGTCTTGAAGCAGCAGCACCAAAACCTACCGACAAAGCACCTATCGACTGACTGCCCAAGGTTCTTGCGCCCCATAATTAGAGAGAGAGATACCAATGACTGCTTGCCGTTTGAAAGCCGTGTGGGCACCCGCCCTATGGATACTGTTCGCATGTTCCGCGACGTCTTGCCAAAGTGAAGCGATGTCACTGGTGTCGCCAGCCGGCGACAGCGAGCTGCGGGGGGCTAGTCTGGATCACGCGGGTGCAAACCTGGTTAAAGACCCTGGCTTTGAACGGTCAGACTCTGGGTTTTCTGCTCAGTTTTCGACTGATACTGCTGGTCGCACGACCTTGAATCCCATTGCGGGAAAGGGTAGTCTTGCTGTCGCGCTCAATACCTCGGGGCACGGCATCCTCTGGCAGAAGGCGGTAGCAAACAGCATTTTTGACAGGACCAATGGAATTACGATTAGCGCACGAGTTCGCGCAGAATTCACCAGCACGTCGCAGCTGAATTTTTGCGCGGTTGCCTATTCGGACGACCGGCGTCCGGTCATGAGCTGTGTGCCGGCAGATTCCACTCACGGAAAAGTTTCCAGCCTTTCCACGCGCCTGGCCTTTGGCACCAAGTTGAAATATTCTTCAGTCGGCATCTTGCTGACTCAAAATGGAGTCACTCGAATTCGTTATACTGTGGATGATGTTTCGGCGGTACTGGATTACGTCCCAGCACCGACACCGACACCGACACCGACACCGACACCGACACCGACACCTCAATCGTCGTTCTCAATTCCAGCTGCGCATCCACGTCTTTGGTTCAGCACCCCCGCGCGTCTTGCCAAGGCTCAGGCCTGGTTCGCCGGCGGTCATTCCTTTGCGGCACCAAGCTGCGACCCTGGCGATAGCACCTGTTTTGCCCGGCTTGCCCTGCGCTATCTGATGACTCGCAATTCAGCGGCGCCTGACACGGTTTCTGCCAGAAAAGCGATCGACTGGCTGATGAGCTATCAGCTGCCAGCCAGCGACATTGGTGGCGGAGTGGCCAGTGATGAGGCACGCTGGCACGGCGAGAACGCGCTGCTCGTTTATGACTGGTGTTACGATCAGTTAGCCAAAACAGATCGCGACACGATCATTGCGCGCTGGACCAGCTATATGGATATTCTCAACGGCAAGTCCTGGGGTGGTACCAAGGCCGACGGCGTAGGTGGCGCGATTACTCGCAATCCGGTTACCGGCGCCTGTAACCCCGCTTCGAGCGACGCCCGAGACACCCACGCCTGTGGTTTTGAAGCGAATAACTATTACTGGGGCTATCTGCGCAATACTTTGGAACTTGGGCTGACCTCTTATTACGACAATCCGGCGGCCCAGCGGCTCATCGACCAGGCGCTGCAGGTTCGCTACCGCGATTCATTTACGGCTTATTCAAGACTGCTCGCGGGCCGCGGCGGTGTAGCCAACGAAGGAGTGGGGTACGGCCGGTACATGACCGACTATACGACGATTCCCTTCGCAAGCTTGTCGCTCTTCGGGCGCCAGATCCATGAAGAGTTGAACTTTCAGAAAGAAAACGCCTTCTATATGATCTACGCGACCACGCCTTCAAAAACGTTGCTGACCACTGCGTCAGCGGGGCAGCCCAATCAGTTCTTTGAGATGTTTCCGTTCAACGACGATCAGTTTTTCGTCGATGGGGGCGAAGCCGAGTTTGGCACCCTTATTGGCAGCGCGATGCAGTCCTATGCCAATCAGTGGGCAGCACTGCCGGTTGGACAGTATGTTCGCCAGTGGCTCAATACGGTTCAGCCTGCAACCCCCTGGCATGTGCAGGCAGTCGACGCGGGTGGTGTGGCGAAGAGTTTTTCAAGCTTGCCCCTGGACTATTATGCTCCGGGCCCCAGCTATATGTATCTGCGCAATAAGTGGGCGGCGGACGCCACCCTCGTGCAGTTTCAGCTGGGCCAGCCTGACGGCGTCGGCCACTGGCACCACGACGCCGGTACGTTTCAAATCTGGCGCAACGGCCGCTGGCTTTCGCGCGAGACGACGGGCTACGTGGACAATATCATCGGCTATGGCGACTCGGCCAAGCAGACTGACGCGCCCGAAGCCCACAACAGCATCCTTGGCCAAGGCGAAGGCGCCAAGGGGCTGAGTCGTTCGGATGGACTTCCGCTCACGTTGCGAGTCGAAAGCAAGCCGGACTATTCCTACGCAGCTGTTGATCTGTCAAAAAATTTCAGAGCACTCACAATTCAGGGCAACTATGACAGTCCTTATCTCAAGACGGTGATTCGGGAATTTCTCTTCGTGCGTGGGCTCGAAACGCTGGTCACGTTTGACCGCCTTGAATCGGTAAGCGCGGACATCGTGAAGACGTTCAACGCTCACTTTCCACTCGATGGCATGCCGCATGTGGAGGATGCGCAAAACGTGCTGGGCACGATTGGCAATCAGGCCCTGCGTCTCACCACGCTTTACCCGGCTAACCCCAGCTATCGGGTTGTTAACGAGGGCGGGCGCATCGGCCAGTATCGCCTCGAGGTAAGCACGAGCGGGCAGACGCAAAGCTATCTCATCAACGTGCTGCAAGCTCGTGATGCAACCGACGCCAACCTGACTTCGACTTTGGCCGATAATGGCAGCTCCTTCACGATCACCCTGACTCATCCCACGAAAGGGAATGCCAAGATCATCTTCAACAAGGGCATGGTTTCATCTGGTGGCAGCGTGGGCTACTCGCTTACCGGAATTCCCACGACCACCACTCTTTTGAAGAATAGCGTGCAGAAGATCCTGGTCACTGACCTCGGCCCCGTGTGGGGCAATGATACCGATCAAGATGTGCAAAGTCTCAGCGGCACGTCATTCCATGGCTTTACCGCCTCAGGAAATCTGACTCTTTATCCAGTCGACCCAACGGTGGATCCGGCGCAGGTGGCGGTGGATACGACCTATAGCGTGCCGATGGGCATCACCCATCAAGAAGTTCGCGGCCTGGCGCCTGGAGCGAAATACGATATCGTCATCACACCAGTGGCGGGAGCAAGGCAGTTCCGTATCAAGCCGGGCACCACCTATCCGGCGAGCAATGGCGGCAAGCTGGATCTTCAAGGCCTGTAGAAGCCGTGTGGGGCATTTTCGTTTTGCTCAGGCCAGGCGCGAGGCACTTTACCCCGGTCCGGGCTGACCCCTGGTGGTCATTTTGCCGGGCACGGCTCGTGCAATAAAAAGTGTGAGGGGTATTTATGACGACACCGCTGAAGGTTTTGGCGACGGGTTTTGCGGCACTATTAGCAACCGCGCATTTCGCCAGTGCCGAAATCTATATCACCGATCCGTCGCGTGAGGCTATTTTGCATCGGGTTTTTGGTGGCGACGTTGATAAGGGTCTGCACGGTCTGTTTCAGGAGCGCTATAGCGACGCCTATGAACGGGCGCTTGAGCTGGCGCAGGAAGTGGAAGATCACCAGCTCACCGCTACGCAAGCACGTGCGCAGCTGCTGACCGCTTTGCAGAGAATGGATCGCGGTCAGTCGCTCGGGGACTTGCCTGACCCGGCATTTGAAGTCGTGGGAGAGATGCCACACGGAGAGTCGCTAGGCGAACGGAAGTAGACGAGGTCAGATGGGCCGTTTGGGTCCGGAAGTTCTGAAGAGCCTGATCTGAAGAACCGCAAAGCCGCTATACTCGAGAATCGTACTCGAAACGTTTAGATTTCCGATCAGCAGATCGGCGTGTGCTGTTTCAGCGATACCGCCTAACGACAATGTGAAAGTGTCGCCGAGAACCAGGTTAATACCCGCCCGCGCCCCCAGGCTTCTGTAAGCCAGCGTGGTTGTCAGCTTGGCGGCCGTAATTGCTGCCGAGGCCACCTGACCCTGGGCGCCCAGAAACAGTCGCCAAAGATGCACGTCCACG
>JBBRLF010000196.1:0-9636 GCA_038231515.1 candidate division WWE3 bacterium | reverse complement strand
ATGCGGTCGGATTTCTTAGCGGCAGCCGATAAACCCTTCTTGCGAAGATATTCAACGGCCTTCTCCAGATCTCCCGCCGTTTCGACGAGAGCCTTCTTGCAATCCATCATGCCGGCTCCGGTTTTTTCGCGGAGGTCCTTCACCATCTCTGATTTGATTTCCATATTAATGCTTCGTGGCTTTCTTTGGAGCAGCCTTTACTGCAGCCTTTACGACTGCGGCAACGGTTGCAGTTGCAGGGGCTGCAGGAGTCTTGCCAGCAGCAGCGGCAACAGCAGCAGCCGCAGCGGCTTTCTCTTCTTCGGTGGCTTCGGCTTCGGGCACAACCGCGCCTTCAACTGCAGCAGCCAGCAGCTCGGCTTCATCCGGACCGCGCAGGTCGATGTCGCCTTCAAAGCGCGAAACCTTCTTCTCTTCGATGCCTTCGCCGGCAACCTGAGCAGCCAGACGTTCATCGCCCTTGAGCTTTTCCTGGAACGCGCGAGCGCCTTCGAGGCAGCTTTCGGCAATCAGATGCGAGAACAGCTTGATGGCGCGAATGGCGTCGTCGTTGCCTGGGATGACGAAGTCGATATCGTCTGGATCACAGTTGGTGTCGACTACGGCGATCGTCGGAATGCCGAGCTTCTTGGCTTCCTTGACTGCGATGTGTTCTTTCATGGGATCGATGATGAAGAGCGCGCCGGGCAGCTTCTTCATGTCTTTGATGCCGCCCAGGGAAGCGTCGAGCTTGTCGGCTTCGCGATTGAGCATGGCCTGTTCTTTTTTGGTGAGTGCTTCGAAGTCGCCGTTGAGCTTCATGGCTTCAATTTTCTTGAGGCGTTCGATCGAGGCTTTCACGGTCTGGTAGTTGGTCAGCGTGCCGCCGAGCCAGCGATTGGCGACGAAGTTCTGGTTGGAACGCACGGCTTCTTCAATGATAACATCTTTGGCCTGTTTCTTGGTGCCGACGAAAAGGATGCGCTTGCCTTCTGAGGTAATCTTGAGAGCGAAGGCGCAAGCTTCGCGGGTGAACTGTACGGTCTTCTGCAAGTCGATGATGTAAATACCGTTGCGGGCGCCGAAAACATAAGACTTCATCTTCGGATTCCAGCGGCTGGTCTGATGACCAAAATGAACGCCGGCTTCGAGCAGTTCTTTCATCGTAACGTTAGGCATTAAGACTCCTTGAGATTATCGCTGCCTCGCTCATCAGATCTCATCAGAAAAAGATGAGGCGAAGCTAACTTGGTTTAAACGCCTGGCGGCGTTTGCCTCCATCCCGTTGAACCGGCCTGCAACCTATTTGCGGGTCGGCACCAAAGTTTTTTTGAGCGGGATGTGTGTATTTGGAAACTGGAGTCTTTCTAGCAGGATTTGTTTTTGGGTGCAATGCGGTTGTTTTAAAGGGGTTAATGGGGGCCGGAGAGGTGGTTTAGTTTTGTCGGATATTAATTTTCTGAGTTGGTCGCTTGGGTCCGGGGTTCGGTTTCCGGGGAACGGAGAACGGGGACTGGAGCGGATTCAGGTTCGGGTTCGGGTTCGGCTAAGGGTGCAGCCCGTCAGCCTCTTTATAGACACCAGCCAATTTATTTAGGATCTTACCGCAAAAGCTCTTAAGTGCTTTGGGGCAGTCCGTCTCTAAATTGTGTCTCATTTGGGCTAAGTCGTCTGGTGGAATGACCATGCTCACATGCCGTTCGACAAAATTTATGAACTTCTCGTCACCTTGAGTTGAAATAAAAAAACTCTTTGATGTTGACCATCTAGTTGCAAGGAGCTTTCCAGCTAAATCTGATATTTCTTCGGCAATATAACCGTCATCACATTTACCGTATTTCTTGAAGAGTCCGCGGATTTCACTCCAAATCTTTTGTCCAGAAACAGGAGAAGTAAGCGTCTTTTCAGCGCGAACTATAGCTTTGTCAAGATAGTCGGAGTCTTTGCTCGAGCACTGTCCAGCACGGCCTTCCGCTCCAAGCAGAGTGACGGTAGCCGCAATGACCGAAATCCATCGAAAATTTCCAATGATGGTTCGATAGCGAGGAAAAGAAGTGGCAGGTGATATGTTTCGAATTGTAAATAAATTCATTCATTAATCACATTAACAGCAAACGTTAAAATCACCATCGGTATCGGGTACGGGTACGGGTACGGGTACGGGTGCAGGTACGGGTGCAGGTACGGGGACTGGATCCGGGGGCCTTCTTGGCTTCAGTTTTGGTTGAGGGCTGGCCTCGACCTACTTCGGTCGCGGCTCCTGCCGCTCTCTGCGTAGGCTCCCCTCAGTTGCTCAGCTGCGCTTCCTGCGCAGCTGCCCCGCGATAAGTCGCTTCGCGACTTATCGCGGGTCGCGCCTTCGCGTTCGAGTCCCTTTTGGGGTGCATTATTTTGGGGCTTCGATTGGGCTTGTTGGAGCTGAGAGTTTTGTTTGTGGTACCGACGGAGGGACTCGAACCCCCACGCCTTGCGGCACCAGGTCCTAAGCCTGGCGTGTCTACCAATTCCACCACGTCGGCATTGTGTGTGTGACTTCTTCGAGCTAGCAGGTTCGACAAACTAAGACAAGACCGGCTTCACGTCTTGGGTTTCGTGCCAGGCTTGGGCGGCGGAGTGGTTTTAGCAGCCGCAGCGGCAGCACCAGCCGACCGTATTCCGGCGGCCTTCAGCTCGGCCTGGGCCTTGATCAGATCGGCCTGTACCTTGCTTAGCTCGCCGCGCAGCTTATTCTCGGCCACTTTGACCTCGTCGAAGCGCTTCTTCGTTTTATCGAGCTCCTCTTTCGAGGCTTTGGCCAGCTTATCCGCGAGTTCGAGCTTGTGCTTGAGTTCAGCTTCGGACTGGGCCGGGCTGTTTTTTGCCCCATCCTTTGAATTGGCAGAGCTCTTTGTTGGCGCGTTGGCCAGAAGCTTCGTCTGCAGCTCGCGATTCTGCTGTTTGAGCTGCTCCACCTGGCGCACGGCTTTGTCGCGAGCGTCGGTGATATTGAGCAAATCCGTTGAGGAGCCCTTCTGCCCGGCCTCCTGAAACTGGTTTACCTTTCTTTGCAGATCGTCGGCTAGTTTCTTGAACTTCGCCGAATCCAGCTGTGCAGTGCCTCGCGCGGAAACCTCCTCGCTTAGCTTCTTCTGAATATCATCGCAGCGCTTCTGCACCCGGTCGGTGTTTTCTTTTTCGGCCTGTAGCAATTTGTCGGCGGTGGCCAGCTTGTGGGTCATTTCAGCGGTGTCAGTCGCGCTGCTGCTCTCGACGCGGTGCTTTTCGATGATCGCGGAAAGATTTGTGGCGGCTTCCTTCGACTTCTCAAGGGCGCTTTCACGCTGCTTGATCATGCCTTCCATCAGGCGCAGCTGTTCGACGAAGCCCGACTCCTTGGTCTTGTACTCATAGTCGCGCCGGCGCAGCATGGCGTCGATTTCGCGAGCGCGCTGCTTTAGATCGCCACGCTCTTTGGTCGTCGCCTCGAGCAGCCCCTGGACCATGGCCTTGGCCTTTTCGGGCACGCCTTTTTCCTTTTCAATTTCGTCGCGAATCTTGACCACTTCGTCGGAATCCTTATCGTCTTCGGCTGCCGCTTTCGAAAAGGCTTCGGCGGCATTGCGATTGCTTTCCGACAGCGCCACCTGCAAGCCGTTCTTTTCAGACCGCAAGGTATTGAGTTGCTCGTTGAGTGTCACGATCTGCTCGCCCATCACTTTTTTCTGATCGGTCAGCAGCTGTTCGCGTTTGCTCGCAACGCCAGAATCGCCAGTGGGCCCGGCTGCCTCGACGCTGCTCAAAGTCATGTTTCCGCCGGCCTTCTCGGCCTTAAGCGCATTGATCTGCTCGCTCATCACCTTAAGCTTTTCCATCAGCAGCTGCTCGCGCTTGTTCGAACCCCCGGCCGCGCCAGCTCCGGCGTCGAGGCGTTTCACCTGCATAACTTCTTTATTTGGTCCGACTGAGCCGCCGCCACTGATGACGGTTTTCGTCTTGTCTTCGCCAAACTTGTCGCCGCCGCCGCCAATGACGATTTTCGTCTTATCCTGGCCAATCGCCGAGCTGCCCGAGATACGTGTTTCCAGCTCTGCTTCTGGCGCGCTGCCCTTGATGCGGGTTTCGGTCGTATCAGGCTCAGCACCGCCGCCCGCTATCGTTACGTCGTCCTCGATTGGCGCCGCCGCTTCCGGCGCCGCATTTTCGTCGGCCATGAAGGCCTCAATATCGCCATTAGAGAGTTCTTCCGGAACCGAGGCATCAGGCTCCAGCGTCTGCTGCACGGCGGGCAGCTGACTCAGATCCAGATACTGGGTCTCGGCAAGTTTTTCAGTTTCATCTGCCGCCAGAAACGCAATGGCCTGCACTCTTCCCGAAACGGGGTCATGCCGCACGATCAGGCCATCGGCCAGCGCCTGAACTTGCGTCAGCATTTTCTGCATGCGTATTGAAACTTCATTGGCCGGCTCGGCACCTGGCACAAAGCCGCCTATGCCCTCTGCCCCGATATGCGAGGCCGAGATGACCAGCCTTTGTTTGTCCCAGCCAAACTCCAGCTCAACGACCCTGGAACGTTCGCCGGTGCGGTAGTTGGCCCAGGCATTGAAAATGGCGAGCTCGATCATGTGCCGGAAGCGATACTCTGTGTAGGCCGGATCCTGCGAAGCTTTGAGAAACGGCTGACACTGAAACAGCATGAAATCAACCACGCGTCCGATATGACGGGTTGAAAAGATGTTTTCGAAAAAGACCTGGGCGTCGGGCTCCAGCAGCTCTTCGACACCAAATTTGATCTTGTTCACGGCGGCCAGCAACGCATTACTCATGCGGCCGCCTGACTCACGGCAAAATGCTGCCGGAACTGCCGTTCAATTTTACGCGCAACGCGAGTGGCCGGCAGACGTGCCCCCGGCACGCGCATGACAATCCATTGAGCAAGCTCGACAAGCTCTGCCAGCTCGTCGCCCCGGCCCGTTTGACGAAAGCGAAAGTCGGCGGCATCCACGCCCGGCACCGCCAGGTTGGTGCCGCGAAGCTCGGCGCAAAACACCGTCTCGGCGAGCTGCATAAGATACCCCGTGTCGGAGTAGCCAAGCCACAACGCCAGCAGGCCGCTGACGGCGGCCAGCCGCAAGCCGCGCTCGTAGGCGTCGACTGAAAAATCGGCGACATAGAGCAGGGTTTCGGGCTTGGGCACGCCAAACGCGCGGTGAAAGAAGAACAGCGGCGCGTAGTCGTCCCGCGACGTCCCCAAGACGCAGTCGATAATCCAGCTGGAAATACCACGCAGGCTGCGATTTTTTTCGAAAGGCGCAATCTCGGGATCGTCGCAAAGCGCCCGCACCGAGCGCGCGGCCTCGGCCAGCTGCGGATAACGCTCATCGAGCTCGGGCTCCGTGGAAAATACCTGGCCGAAATGTTTAAGCTTGTCGAGCACGCGCGGCTCGAGCGGTTGAAACGCGTTGACCATTAAAATATAACGTTGGTTCGCGGGCAAAAAGATATGCAGCGGCCGATCCACAAGCATGCCTGCTTGCAGTTTCGTCATCTCGACAGGTACGAATTTTTTATCCGCGCCGGCTGACATTTTCTTTCACTGGTGGATCCACCAAGACATGGATAATCCATGCCTTTTGACTCACCTCTACCTAGTTATTATCGGTAGTTAACTGCTACTTTTTCACGATTGACTCGCCGGCATAGTAGCAGGCGGCAAGATGTTCCCCTAATCCGGACGTTTTCAGGGCAGGAAATGCCGATTTGCAGTTTTCGCGCATGATCGGGCAACGAGGATGGAAAAAGCAGCCGGCTGGCGGGTTGATCGGGCTGGGCACATCGCCCTGCAAGATGACCCGATCTTTCTTGAACTTGGGATCGGCGATGGGAATCGCCGACAGCAAAGCCTGGGTATAAGGGTGCTGGGGCGACATGTAAATCTGCGAGGCCTCGGCCTGCTCGACCACTTTTCCAAGGTACATCACCACGACCTTGTTGCTCACGTGCTCGATCACTTTAAGATCGTGCGAGATAAAAAGATAAGTCAGCTGAAACTCGGATTGCAGATCCATCATGAGATTTAATATCTGGGACTGGATCGAAACGTCGAGCGCACTGACCGGCTCGTCGCAAACGATAAACTCAGGCTCGACCGCCAGGGCGCGTGCGATGCAGATGCGCTGCCGCTGGCCGCCCGAGAACTCGTGCGGATAGCGGTTCATCGCCTCGGCGCGCAGGCCGCACAGATCGAGCAGCTTGCGAATGCGCTGCGGGCGTTCGCCGGTGTAAAGCTTATGAATCTCGAGCGGCTCACCAATGATGTCACCCACGGTCATCCGCGGATTGAGTGAGGCATAGGGATCCTGAAAAATAATCTGCATCTTGCGGCGCAGGCGCCGCAGCTCGTCCGCGGGCATCTTCGTCACATCTTGCCCGTTGAACAGCACCTGGCCGCTCGTGGGTTCGATGAGGCGCAGCACGCAGCGGCCCAGCGTCGACTTGCCACAGCCCGACTCGCCAACCAGCCCGACCGTCTCGCCGCGGTTGATCGTCAGACTCACGTCCGCGACGGCTTTCACGCTGGCCACCTCGCGCGACAAAATTCCACCCTTGATCGGAAACGATTTTACCAGATTTTTGATCTCGACCAGCGGCTCACCCAGCTTGGCCGTGTTGCTTGTAGTCATGACAAACCTCCGCCCAGATCTTTGAAGCAGGCAATTCCGTGCTCGGGCCCCACCGTTCGCAGCTGGGGCTCCTTGACCCGGCACTCATCCATGACATGGGGGCAACGCGTTTGAAACCGGCAGCCCTTGGGCAGCTCGGTCAGCGCCGGCACGATGCCAGGAATGGTCTCGAGCCTTTTTTTCTTTTCCCGTTTCATCGGATCTGTCGAGAACTTCGGAATCGAGCTAAGCAGGCCGCGCGTATAAGGGTGCTTGGGATTCGCAAAGAGCTCAGCCACGGGCGCCTGTTCGACGACCTTGCCCGCGTACATCACCAGCACCTCGTCGGCCGTTTCGGCGATCACGCCCAGATCATGCGTAATCAAAATCAGCGCCATGCCCAGCGTCTCGCGCAGCTTTCGCATGAGATCCAGAATCTGCGCCTGAATTGTCACGTCCAGTGCTGTCGTCGGCTCGTCGGCGATCAACAATTCCGGCGAGCAAATCAGCGCCATCGCGATACAGATACGCTGCTTCATGCCGCCCGACAATTGATGCGGATAATCGCTTGCTCGTCGCTGTGGATCGGGGATGCCGACTGCTCGCATCGCTTCAACCGTCTTCTCCCAGGCTTCGCGCCGCTGAGCGTCTGGATTGTGCGTCAGAAATGCTTCCGAGATCTGCTCGCCCACCGTGAAAACCGGATTGAGCGCGCTTTGAGGCTCCTGAAAAATCATTCCGATTTCACGCCCGCGAATTTTGCACATTTCCGATTCACTGAGCTTCGCCAAATCGCGCCCTTTAAAGAGCACCTGCCCTTCCGGAATCATCGCCGGAGGCATCGGCAGCAAGCGCATGATCGTGAAACTGGTCACCGATTTCCCGCATCCCGATTCGCCCACCAGAGCGACGCACTCGCCCTTTTTGATGTCAAACGTGATGCCGTCAACCGCCCGCGCAACGCCGGCGTCCGTCTTGAAATGCGTATGCAGATTCTGTACTTGAAGAAGAGACATAGGAGTTGATTCGCCGCTGGTTTACGAGCACTCTTTTCGTCTTCGATTCCGAATGGAAAGTCGTCGAGCGCCTTGACTTTTAGCACAAAGTTAATCGCCGTGCAATCGCCCCACCCCAACGAAACCGCGATACGTTAAGCGCAAATCGAATCACGCAGCAGCGCGAGCGCAGCGAGCCATAGCCGTTCCCCTCTCCTGTCGGGGAGAGGGCGGACGAGTGTACTCACTCGCCGGGTGAGGGGAATACGCGAAATAAATCAACACGCCGGAATGAACCCACGTCTTACTCATTCCGCAACTTTCTTCGTGCCTTTGTGCCTTTGCGTTTAAACCACCCTCACCTGTGTTTACGCCGCGCTAAAAATCCAACCTGAATTCGTGCCCCAAATACCGCGACCGCGCCTCTTCATTGGCCACAATGTCACGCGGATGTCCATGGATCCAGATCTTGCCTTCATCCATAATATACGTGCGATCGGTGATCGTCAGCGTTTCGCGGACATTGTGATCCGTCAGCAGCACGCCGACTCCCTTGGCTTTGAGGTCGCGCAAAATGCCTTGAATTTCCGTCACCGTGATCGGATCGATACCGGCAAACGGTTCGTCGAAGAGCACCACACGCGGGCGCAGACTCATGGCGCGCGCAATTTCCAGACGCCGTCGTTCACCACCGGAGAGCACCGCCGCCTGGCTCAAGCGCACCGTCTGCAGCCCCAGTGACGCGATCAGTTCTTCCATGCGCGCTTTGCGCTGCTTGCTGGACGGTTCTTGAAGTTCCAGCACCGCCATCAGATTTTCTTCGACTGTCAGCTTCTGGAAAATGCTGGGCTGCTGCGCAAGATAACCAATCCCGCGGTTCGCGCGTGCATACATCGGCAGGCGTGTCACGTCGCGGTTTTCATATTTCACGCTGCCGCCATCGGGATGCAGCAAGCCGATGATCATGCGGAACGTCGTCGTCTTTCCCGCTCCGTTGCGCCCCAGCAGTCCGACAATTTCGCCCGCGCCCACTTCGAGATCTACGCCTTTGACAACTTGTCGCTTGCCGAACCATTTCGTCAAGCCGCTGGCCACTAGCACCGGCTTGGGCTGAGTGACTGGCACTTCGTTCATAACCGTTCGCCAGTTCACTCCTGACTGCACCGGAGCCCGGACGCGCGAAAGCGCCGGATCTATTTCCGGCGGAGGCGTCAAGAATCCGTTGCCGAACGGTGAATCCGGCGGTGGCGATAACGACTCAAATGGTGCGCTGTGCGTGATGGGTTCAGCAGGAACGCTGAGGGGTTTAACGGCTACAGGCTCAGGCGGTGGCACAGGAATTTCCGCCGGCGCTTTCGACAGAGCCTTCGCAAATTCGACATGATCCACCAACGCCGATTGCACAGCAGGGCGAAGAACCTGCGGCGCTGCGAGTGGCGTGAAATCGAACTGTTTTGCCGGTGGCGGAGAAACGGTCTCAGGTTGAATCGCCGGCATAGCGGGCACAACGACATCAACATTCTTAACCAGCTCAGGCGCTGCCACTGGCTCAGGCTCAGTCACCGTTTCCGGCACTTTCGTCACTGCCGCAGCTGCTGCGAGAAAATTATACTGCGTCCCAATCAGCGTCGGCGCATTCGAATCCGGCTCGACTGCCACTGGAGGAGTTGTAAGGAAATTATATTGCGGCACTGGCGCAGGCGCGACAGAGGCAAGTTCCTTCGCCGCGGCAGGCGCAGCAATTAGAATATCCGAATCAATCAGTTTGGGCTTTTTCTTCTTTTTGACTGGCGCTGCTTCAGTCTGTTCAGTCGGCACACTAGACGCAACAATCTCGACCTGCTTCTTTTTCTTTAAGACCGGCGGAACATCAATTTCAACGAGCTTGACCGCTTCGACAGGCGCGACCGGTTCTGCATGCTTCACAGAAATGGGTGCCGCGACTTCAACATACTCCGCCGACACAACAGGTACGGCCGGCTCTGCATGCTTCACAGAAATCGGTGCCGCGACTTCAACATGCT
>JBBRLF010000195.1:0-9651 GCA_038231515.1 candidate division WWE3 bacterium | reverse complement strand
CACCACCCAAAGGAAAGGAAAGCAGCCAGTGGCATACACCACACGCCGAAACGAGCTACCACGTCTGCTACCAGGCGGCACCGAACGTCGAACACAATCGGTGCCCTCGAATCCACGTTCCACCAAACCACGAATCAAGCACGTGCACTCGAATCCAGGAACCACCAGACCAGCCGTAAGCCAAAGCCCCGCGCGCAACTCCGGCACGTACCGCAAGCCCCAACATCCTCCCAGCCAGCCGCTTCCGCCTTAGCCACCGAAAATCCAAGCCCCACCCCAAACCCAGCGTTCCAATCGCCGCGCGATAATCGTACTTTCAAAACTGCGGCTGGGTAAAAATAAGCACGGGGCGCAGCTCCAAAGAGGTGCGCCCCGTGTTTTTCAGCATTTCGAACTCTACCCGTCAGGCCGCGACCTTCAGCTTTCCGCGCTGAGCAATCGGCACATACTGAGTCGTCTGCGGACCAGTATAGATCTGACGTGGCCGGCCGATCTTGGTATTCCCCGCTTCATTCATTTCCTTCCAGTGGGCAATCCAGCCTGGCAGGCGGCCCAAGGCGAACATTACGGTGAACATATTCACCGGAATATTCAGGGCGCTGTAGATGATGCCGCTGTAGAAGTCGACGTTCGGGTACAGCTTTTTGTCGATGAAGTACTGGTCTTTGAGCGCTGCCTCTTCGAGGCGTTTGGCGATTTCGAGCAGTGGATTATTCACTCCCATTTTGGCCAGAACCTTGTCGCACGCCTTTTTAATGATCGCGGCGCGCGGGTCGAAGTTCTTGTATACGCGGTGGCCAAAACCCATGAGCTTGAAGCTCGAGTTCTTGTCTTTGGCCAGGCGCACATACTTGTCGACGTCACCACGATCGCGATGAATGTCGGCCAGCATTTCCATCACCGCCTGGTTGGCGCCGCCATGCAGCGGGCCCCAAAGTGCGCAGATGCCACCCGAAATTGACGCAAAGAGATTCGCGGCGCTGCTGCCGATGAGCCGGACGGTCGAGGTGCTGCAGTTTTGTTCATGGTCGGCGTGCAGGATGAGAAGCAGGTTGAGTGCCTCAACCACTTCCTTGGGTACGTGGTACTCCTCAGTTGGCACGGCAAACATCATGTGCAGAAAGTTCGAACAGTAGTCGAGGTCATTGCGTGGATAGATGCGAGGCTGGCCAATCGAGGTTTTGTAGGCGTAAGCCGCAATGGTTGGAATCTTGGCCATCAGCCGATGGATGCTGATTTCGACCTGCTCCTTGTTCGTGGGATCGAGGGAGTCCTGGTAGAATGTCGACATCGCGCAGACGATTGAGCTGAGCACCGCCATGGGGTGAGCATCGCGCGGAAAGCCGTCGTAGAGTTTTACCAGATCTTCGCGCACCAGGGTGTGCTGGGTGATGCTTTTGGTAAAGGTATCCAGCTCCACGCGGGTGGGCAGATGGCCGTAGATCAGTAAGTAGCTGACCTCGAGAAAGCTCGACTCTGAAGCCAGCTGCTCGATGGGAATGCCGCGATAGCGGAGCACGCCTTTTTCGCCATCCAGAAAGGTGATCGAGCTTTGGCAGCTTGAGGTGTTCGCATAGCCGTTGTCGACAGTAATATAGCCGGTCTGGTCGCGCAGCTTGGAGATATCGAAGCCTTTTTCGTTTTCGCTGCCTTGCACCACGGGAAACTCATATTGTTTACCTTCGATCTCGACCTTGACGGGCTTTGGTTTCGTATCGTCGCTCATGGCAGAACTCCTTCTTGAAATACGTGCTGCGCTTGAAGGGCAGGTATATTGTTTCCAAACTTATCGGTTGGAATGGGCAAAAACTTTAGTGCTGCGCAAGTATTGGCGGTTTGCCGCCTAAAATTCAGCAGCCGACCGACGGCGTGCCCTTGCTTTTAAGCCGTCTAAAATGCATAGTCTGGGCCAAATGACGCAGTTTTTTGAGATCCTCACCACGGAACAGCGACGACGCGCGATGACTTGTATTGTCGATTGTGCTCGCTTGTATGTCATCGCGTTTGATCGCACGGGTAAGATTTTTTATCACGACGGTAAGCTGCTGGAGCGGCGGGGCCTGAAACCGATGCAGCTCGTAGGCACCTCGGTGTTTGAGCAGACTCACGATTGGCCGGGCAATCTTGAATTCACGCAGCGCGCGCTTCTGGGCGAGGAAATCGTGGCCCAGGGCAGCCTGAATGGCAATGTCGTGGAGATGCATTTTACGCCCTTTCGTGACGAAAAAGGCGAAGTCGATGAAGTCTGGGGCGTGGCCACCGATGTGACTGACAGTGATCGTTTGTCGCGAGAGCGGGATTTTCTGCTCGAGGCAACCCGCGTGCTTTCGGAGTCGCTGGACTACGATACCACCCTTGAACGCGTGGCTCGGCTTGCCTTGGGGGTCTTTGCCGATTACTGCCTGATTCGACTGGTGGATGACACAGAGCCTGGCCAGCTGCGGCTGGTCGCAGTAGCCCATGTCGACCCCCGTCAAGAAGATCAGGCCTTTGAGCTCCACCGCCACTATACCCGCAAGTCCGAACGCACGGCGCCGCTGTATCAGGTTTTGGATTCCGGAAAAACGACCGCTTATCTTAAGATTACCGAAGAAATGCTCCAGGCCGCGGGCAACACCGAGCAAGAGCGGCAGGCGATAGTGAATTTGGCCGCGTGTTCCTCGCTTTTGGTGCCGCTAAATGCCCGAGGCAAATGCCTTGGTGTAATTTCGTTTAGCTGCAGCCGGAAAGAATCGGGCCGCCATTACACCAGCGATGACATCCGGTTTGCTGAAGAGATTGCACGCTATGCTGCACTCGCGGTTGACCGTGCGCTGCTATATCGTGAAGCTGTGAGTAGCCGAAATCCGGAACGCGGAAAATGAGTACCGTAATCGAGACGATGCCGCCGGCTAAAATGAAGCTTATCGACGTGGCCGCCGCCCTGGTTTACCGACAGGGCTGGAACGCGACCGGCATCAATCAGATTCTGAGCGAGTCCAGGGTTCCCAAAGGATCCTTTTATTATTACTTTCAGTCCAAAGACGATCTGGGCGCCGCGATTGTACGCTATCATTCGCAGCGGCTGCAGGACTGTTACCGCCGCACCTTGCGCAATGCCGCGCTTACCGGAAGATCCGGGTTCGAAAGATTTTTTGAAGAGCAGCTGGTGTTCCAGCGCTCCAACGAATGGCGCTATGGCTGTCCTTTGGGTTCTTTTTGCAATGAGGTGGCGGCAACCACCGAAAAAATCGCGGTGGCCTGTCGCGAAGGCTATCAGGACTCCATCACCGCCATTGCCGATGCGGTTGATCGCGGACAACGTGACGGAACCGTCGTGGAGGCCGCGGATTCGCTTGCACTGGCCGTGGCCATCGCCTCCGCCTGGCAGGGTGGCCTGTTGCAGATGAAAACATTTCAGGCTGAGGAGCCCTTGCGGCACTCACTGGCCTGGATTGAGCGCGGCTTGTATCGCCACTAGGCGTTACTTCGCTCCAAGTCCGGCGTTTTGATACAGGCAGTAGGCGCGATCGATGTCATTTTGTTCCAGGTGGACCATCGGAGTGCCCAGGATATAGGAGCGCTTTTCATTTGTTATGGTGATGGCCCGGTAATCGTTCTGACCCGTCATGATGGCGCGCCGGTATTCGGCTTTTTCGGGAAGTGAAGAGCACGGCAGCACGCCATAGCCACTGCCTTTGCTGGTGCAGCTGTGATCGAGACCCAGCACGTGACCCAGCTCATGCAGGGCGATGCCGAAGAAAAGGTCGTCTGAGAGTTCGGCTGAGTTCAGGTAAACCGCCATGTGCGGATGGGCAACCGGCTCACCAGACATCCCTCGTGAATTGCAGCGGCTGGTAACGCCGGCAGTTGCGAGGCTGTAACCCAGACGCTGCCAGTGCTCGACGCTGTGTTCGGCAATCACGAAAATTCCGTCTTCGACACTCTCACCGCAAAAATCCAGGCCGCCGTAATAGTCTTTCACGCCGGGAATGGCCCGTTCGCCGCCGAACTCAAAAAACTTTTTATGAAGTGAGTATTGCGAAAGACGATTCCACTGCTCGGCCGCGCGGCGAATGTCTTTCTTGCGCGACGAGGTGAAGGACGGATCGATAAAGAATTTGACCGGGAGATTTAAGATCGGAGCAAACAGCGTTCCCTCCTGATCGCGCGCAACCTTGCAGACCGTTCCGGGTTCAGGAATTTTAAGTCCGGCGAAATCATCGCAGCCCGCGAAGAGACACGCGCTCATTCCAGCCAGAACCAGAACCTTCATTAAATCTTTCATTTCTTGCTTCTAGAATAACGAACTAAATTAATCAACCATAAAGGTGACTGATTTGCTTTGGCAAAGGGTCTAACTTATCGTATCACCTGAAATGACTAAACTTTCTGACGTTCCCATGACCATGGCCTTACGCCAGCTGACTCAGCACGAAGTAGTCTTTACGCCGCACTTTTATAAGTACGAAGAGAAGGGCGGAACCAGCCGTTCGGCCCGCGAGCTTGGCGTGGACGAGCACAGCGTGGTGAAGACGCTGGTGATGGAAACCGATGGCAAAGAGCCGCTCATAGTACTGATGCATGGTGATTGTCAGGTTTCAACCAAAGGGCTGGCGCGAATTCTGGGCGTAAAAACGGTTACACCCTGCAAACCAGAGGTCGCCGACCGTCACTCTGGCTATCAGGTTGGCGGAACGTCGCCGTTTGGTACCCGCCGCAAGCTGCCGGTTTATATCGAGCGCACGATACTCGGACTTGAGCGAATTTATATCAATGGGGGACGTCGTGGGTTTTTGCTCGGAATGTCGCCCCTGGAGCTGGCGCGTGTGCTGTCGCCTACGCCCGTCGACGTGGCCATCGCCGCCGATTCCAAAACATGATAGCAAGGGCGCATGAAATCTCTGCGCCAGCTTCATCTTTATCTGGGCTGTGTGTTCACACCGCTCATTATTTATTTTTCCCTTTCGGGCGCCTGGCAGGTTTTTCGATTCAATGACGTTCCCAAGGGGCCCGAGGGCGAGCACGCCACCGTGCGCATCGCGCTACGCGCGCTTTCCAATCCCCATCGCAACTCCGCCTTGCCTGGCTACAGCGACAAGACTTCGAAGTCGGCCTCGTTTAACGTTGTGGCCGCGCTGATGGCGCTGGGTATGGTCGTTACCTCGACGATTGGTGTGGTGCTGGCATTTCGGTTTTCACGGCGTCCGTTGGTGGTCGCAGGCTGTCTGGTCCTGGGTACTATCGTGCCGCTCGCGCTGCTAGCGCTTTCCGCAGCGAAATGAAGTGCAGAAAATAAGCGGTTGGAACTAAAAAACCGGGAAGCCAGACGTACGGAAATGTGCCGATGATTTCGTTGGCGGGCGTTGTGAAGAAATATTGAAAGCGCGTGGGCGCCGCTAACATGCCGTGGGCGAAGACGTTGGTGACGAGCGCCAGGCCAGCCAGATTCCAGACGATGAGAAGCGTTGAAGAGCTGGCCCCTTTGCGAAAGCAGTACCAGGCAATAAACGGCGCGGTCAAACCCGTGAGGATATCGAAGTTACGGCCATTGAAAGTCATGAGCTCGGGTAGCAGTTGCTGGCTGGCCAACGACCAGAGGAGGAGCTCGACCGCAACTCGAAAAGATTGCAGCACGACAAGCTGGCGTCCTGAAATCAGCGGCAAGGCCGTGCGCAGGGGTGGCCCAAAGCCGAAAAAAAACGTCGCCACGAGGGCAGGAACAATGACCAGGGCCAGGTGCGGCGGCAGGCTGGTAAAATCCATGAACAGGCCGCGCGCGGCACCCAGGCCGGTGACGATAAGCCACAAGCCAAGTACGACGCCTGTTTGCCACGGTCTTTTGAGGGTCGCGATCAGCGTGCAATAAAGTAAGACAACCAGAGCGATGAACATTAAGATGAATCTACACGAGGAACCGGTGCTGGCCAATACGCTTACATATCTGAAGTGCCCCTGCTGTGAAGGTGATCTGGCATGCCCTGCTGGAGACCAGAACCGCGTTAGTTGTACGGCTTGTCGCAAGAGCTACCCGGTGCTGGCCGGAGTGCTGCTTCTGGTTCCGGACGTGGGCGGATATCTGCTCGAGCACGTCAAAGGAATCGCGCGGCAAGTTGACGACGCGCAGATTCCCAAAGAGCATCGCGCGGCCTTCATCAAAGCAAAACGGCGAATTCCCACCGAGCATATTGAAGAAGATCTGGAAGCCGAGCGGGTCAACGCTCTTTATGTCATGAATCACTATCTGCGCGCACGCGACGTCCGCTCGCCCAGTCCCGCTGTCGACGAGGTGATTAAAAAATATTGGGATGCCGGACCGTTCGCCAAAATCAAAGAGCGCGTCGTCGCGCGCGGTGGAAAACATTCGCTCATTGAGCTGGGCTGCGGAGTCGGAGGATTGTTTGCCGCGTTGCATGGAAATTTGAAATCATATCTGGGTCTCGACAGCTCCTTTGCAAGTATCGCGTTGGCGCGGCATCTTGCGTTAGGCGCTCCGTACCGAGGTAAAATTCTGATTCCAGATGATCTGCTGCAAGGGACCGTATCGCGTGAAGTAAAAATTCCGGCGCCAGCGGCTGGAGTGGCGAGCGCTGATTTTATTGTGTGTGATTTGGCGCATCCACCCGTAAAGCCCGGACTTTGGGACATGAGTGCCGCTCTGAATGTGATCGACATGTTGGATGAGCCAAAAGATTTGCCTGCGCTGCAACATGACCTTCTCAAGCGTGATGGAGTTGCAATTCAGAGCTGCCCATATGTGTGGCATCAGCATATTGCGGCGCAGCTGCGCGAAGCATTACCGAAGAAAATCAAAGACTCCGCCGAGGCCGTGGAATGGCTTTATCGCGAGCGGGGATTTAAAATCGAGAGCATTGACGCTCATGTGCCATGGGTATTCTTTAAGCATATTAGGCAGATAGAACTATATTCAGTTCATCTCTTTTTCGCTTCCAAGTAGTGCCTAGTTTAGTGTACTAACGCACTCAACTTATGGAAAATTTTAAAGAACTAAATTTGAGTCCTGCTCTCGCAACCGCTATTGAAGAACTTGGTTATACGGCACCGACGCCAGTACAGGCCGAGACTTTGCCCATTCTTCTGGCTGGTCCGACCGACTTCTTAGGACTCGCCGCAACAGGCACCGGAAAAACGGCAGCGTTTGGTATTCCTTTACTTGAGCAGCTGAATGCTTCGCGCCATGAAATTCAGGCGCTCATCATTTGCCCGACCCGTGAGCTTGCGCAGCAAGTTAGCGGACAGATCAATCTTCTGGGTAAGCATAAAAAATTGCGCTCCGTGCCGATTTACGGTGGTGCCGGTTATGGTGACCAGCTTCGTGCCCTGCGTGCTGGCGTGCAGATCGTCGTCGCTACCCCTGGCCGTTTGATTGACCATCTCGAACGCGGCACCGTGAAGCTTGATAAGATCAAGACCGTCATTCTCGACGAAGCTGACGAAATGATCTCGATGGGTTTCAAAGACGAGATCGAAAAAATTCTCGAGTCGGTTCCCACCGAAACTTGCAACACCTGGCTGTTCTCGGCAACGATGAGCAAAGAGGTGCGCCGCGTGGCCGACCGCTTTCTCAAAAATCCCAAAACGGTGCAGGTCAACAACACCCAGATGCTTTCGAGCAATGTGCGCCAGATCTATTACAAGGCCAAAGAAACCGACAAGCCCGACATTCTTTGCAAGCTCATCGATGTGTCGGATGACTTTTACGGACTCATCTTTTGCCAGACCAAGTCTTTGGTTGCCGACCTGACCACGCTGCTCACGAGCCGTGGTTATAAAGTCGACTGCCTGCACGGCGACAAGGATCAGATGCAGCGGGAACGCACGATGCGTGCTTTTCGCGAGCGCAAGGTAAGCATACTGGTTTGCACCGATGTCGCCTGTCGCGGCCTTGATGTGAAAGACCTTACCCACGTCATTAATTATTCCATTCCTCGCGAGCTCGACAACTACGTGCATCGCATTGGCCGTACCGCTCGCAGCGGTAAATCGGGCCTGGCCTTGAGCCTGGTTACGATGAGCCATATGCAACTCGTTGGACGCATCGAGAAGATGACGAAGAGCAAGATGGAACAGGGCGTGGTGCCTACGCGCCGGGATATTGGAATGAAGAAGGTTTCGGGATTGCTCAGCCGTTTCCAGGCTGTTGAAAGCCACGGAAAAGTTGAAGACCTGCTCGATGCCGCGTGGCAGACCACGCTCGAAGGCATGACGAAGCAGGAAATCGCGGCACGTTTGCTGACGCTGACGTTCGCGGATACCTTTGTCGATAACGATAAATCAGCTTCGATGCAGATGCCAGGCAAGCCAATGGACCAGGGCTATGGCTTTGAACGCGGTGGTCGCGACCGCGCACCACGTTTCGGTGGTGAGCGCGATCGTCCGGCTTACAATTCCGGCCGTGATGTCGACTACACGTTGAACCACGCGCCAGCAGTTATGCCGTTGGCCACGCCCATCGTGAACTCGTGGCAGAGTCAGAGCGCGGAAGCTCCTGCCCGTCGCCCAGTGGTAAACGTGAAGCCGATAGCGGATTTCATAGCTGAGGCACTTGAGCCGCAAGCCGAGCCCCAGTTTGAAAAGCCGATTGCCATGGCCATTTCCGCTCCGGAAGCCGTGATGGAAAAATTCGTCGCTGCTGAATCCGTTATCGCTTTTGAAACCGGATCGGAATTCGAAATGGATACTGCGCCCGAAATGGATATCGCACCCGAAATGGACATCGTGGACGCTTTCCTGCTCGAGTCCGCGCCAGTTGCGAAGCCCGAACCCAAAGTTGCCAAGATCAGCGTGAAGGTCAGCAAGACTCGCGCAACTCCGACCAGCTTTGCCGTGAAACCTTTGACCACGCCGATCGTCGGCGGCTCGACCGGACCTTGGGGTGGCGAACGCCGTCCTGAAGCCCGCCGTCGCGGTGCTCGTCCTTTTGGCAGCGGCTCTGAAGAACGGCCACGCTACGAAGACAATGCCGCTCAGAGCGAACGTCCTCGCTTCGGTGACCGTGGCCCGCGCCGCGATGATCGCCCAAGCTTTGGCGATCGTCCGCGCCCAAGCTACGGCGCTCCTCGCCCAAGTTATGGCGACCGCCCGCAACGCCGCGATGAGCAACGTCCAAGCTACGGCGATCGTCCACGTCGCGACGATCAGCGCCCAAGCTACGGCGACCGTCCACGTCGTGACGACCGCCCAAGCTATGGCGACAGCGCGCCCTACGCCGAAAAGCAGCTTTCCAGCTTCGGCACTCGTGTCGTGCGCGCGGATAGCCCAAGCTATGGCGATCGTCCACGTCGCGACGATCAGCGCCCAAGCTACGGCGACCGTCCAAAACGCCACGATGATCGCCCGAACTATGGCGACCGTCCCCGCAAGGCAGGCTACTCGTCTGATAAAAAGAAATCGTTTGGCTCTGTCGACGGTGGCAGCGGAACACTGTCGCGCAGTGTTCGGCCACCTAACCGCGGCAAGTCCTGGTAAGCGTTTTCAGTCGTTGGGATAACCGGGGGGCCGGTGTCTCGAGGGCGAAAGCTTAGGTTTTCTCAATGGAGAATACTTTCTTCATCGCTACGCCTCGGCTTCGGCTACGTGAGCTCACGATCGACGATCTGGACAGGGTGCACGCCTATATCTCGGACATTGAGGTTGCCCGGCATTCCGCGT
>JBBRLF010000194.1:0-9664 GCA_038231515.1 candidate division WWE3 bacterium | reverse complement strand
GAAAAATCCCGACCTTCAACCCCAGTTCCTGAATTGTTGCCATGGCGCGACTATAGTACGCTTCAATTATGTTGGGAAAGCCCTTAAAACGACGCCTCAAAAAGTGGCGTCCCGTCTTGATCGTCGTGGCGATTGTCGCAATCGGCGTTGGCGTACTTTTTTTCTTACCCGATGAAGAGCCCGCGAAACGCGTGCCCCAGATCGCCTCAACTCCAATTCCGACCGCGTCGCCCACCATGGCGCCGGACGAAGGCGAGGCCATCGATCAGCCCCCACCTTTCTTCGATGACGATGAAGATCGCGGAGTTGAAAAGGAATTCAAGGATCCGTTTGAGGAAAAAGAGACGAAGGATCCTGAATAACGAGCCCGGCTCGTAGGCGCATTGCGTTAGCCATCTGGAGATGATAGCTACCGCAGCTATGAAGCTATTGATTTTGGTGGTTTTGTCGTTGAGTTTCACTGGTCTGGTTCATGCTGCGGGCAAGAAAGAGCCGCTGCCCGTACCCCTGAATATTCGGGTCGCCAGCTCGGAACCCCGCGCCGCGGTCTGGGACAAGCTTTCGCATCAGGAAAAGAAGCTCGCCTATCACCTTATTGAGGCCTCACGCGCCGGCAGAGAAATTCTGTTCTTCCACAACCACCGCGATGCTTTAACGATCAAACAGGTTCTCGAAACAGCCCTGAGCAAACGCCACATTGAAGATACCAAGGCGCTGCTGGGCACCGAAGCCTTTAGCGAGCTACTCAGCTATGCCGCAAAGTTTGAAGATCTGGCGGGCCCCTACGAAGGTTCCAACCGCAAATACGTGCTGCGCAAGTCAACCGCGACGCAGATCGACGAGCTCTTCAAGATTTTTGGCGGCCACGTGTCCAACCAGACGCGCGCCACCGCCGTGGCACTGATGACCGATCCGGCTTACGAAGTCATGCAGATGCCCGAAGACGACCAGGGCACTGACCTGGAAACCACGGGTGGAAATTTTTATGAAAAAACCATCACTCAAGCTGAAGTCAAAAAAGCGATTGCAGATGGCCTGGTCAGCTGCCTGAACTGCCGCATCGTGCGCTCGACGACTGGTGGTTTGAAAGTTGAGCCTCAAACCGTAAATACCCCCGGCCCGGTGGGTGCTGCCCTTAAAAAAGTGGTTCGTGAGCTGCGCCTGGCGCTGCCCTACGCCACCACCGACCACCAGAAAGCTGAGCTTGCGCACCTGATTCGTTTTTTTGAGCTGGGCGACGTCGAAGACTTTCGTCAGGCCAATATGGACTGGGTACGCGACGGCACGAAGTCGAAGGTCGACTTTATGATCGGCTTCGTCGAGGTGTACCAGGACTTTCGCGCGCAGATCGGCTCCTGGGAGTCGTATGTGCAGATCATCGACCCCACCACCACCCAGATGTCTGTTCGGCTGGCCCAGAACGCGCAGTACTTCGAAGACGCGATGCCTTACGGACAGTTCAAAAAAACTTTTCCTAAAGACTACGCACCACCCGCGCTGATGGTTTACTACTTTCAAGAAATCTCGTCGATGCATTCGGGTGGCTACAACCTGCCCAACTTCGACGACATTCGCCGTGACGTGGGCGCAAAAAACATTATTCGACTAAGCCTGCCAGGTGCGGACGCCAATCCGGCACTGCGAAAAATCACCCGCGATTATCTCGAGGAATTTTTACCGGCCAACCTGGTCGACCGGGCGCAGGAACACAAAGATGCTTCGTGGCAAACCCTGGTGCTGCTGCACGAAATCATCGGCCATGGCTCGGGCACCTACGACACGACCAAATACGGCGAAAAAGAAGATCCCGTCGGTGCGCTCGGCTCGCTGGGCAGCGCGCTTGAAGAGCAACGCGCCGATCTTACCGCCCTGGTCTTCGCGGCCGACCCTAAGCTGGTTGAAGTCGGCATCTACAAGACGCAGGAAGAAGCACAGCTGGTCCGGGATGTGATGTACGACACCTATCTTGCCGACTTTCTGAGACACGTCTCCAAAGAACGTTCGCTCAGTGAAGCGCACCAGCGCGGCAACTGGCTGCTCGTCAATCTGCTTACCGAAAGCGGTGCAGTTGCGCGCGCGGCCCGCGACGGCACGCCCACGGCCACGCCCGAAAACACGGTGCTCGTCGTAAAGGACTATCAAAAGTTCCACGACGTCGCGAAAGACCTGCTCGCCGAACTTCAGCGCATCAAGGCAACCCGCGACGAAGCCGCGCTCAAGAAACTCTTTGCCGAAAAAGCGCCGCTGGCGGCAATCGACGAACCCTGGGCGCAGACCATCATCAAGCGCGGTGAGAAGCTTGCGATCAATGCGGGCGCCGTGGAACAGCCTTGGCGCGTGAGCTACAAAGGTGAGTTCAAGACCTTATGCGAGGGCCTGCTGCTCGAAGATGTCGCACAGGTTTGGAAACGTCAGTAACGCAATGTATTAGTATTACCTGGGTTCTATTGTGCTGCGTCAGTACCCAGTGGATAAATAGACAGAAATCTCCTTGCCTAACCAGCCGCTATCAGACACTTTAGAGAGGTAAATTGGTTTTCTGTCTTTTTAACCTGAAAAAGGCTGCTGAGGGGGCGACCTACCGAACTGCAAAGTTCAGTGATCGCCCCCTATTCAATTCTGGAGCCTGAATCAGCGCGCGACCACGCAAAGGTATTCCAGCCCGTTACCCAGGTTATTCACCTGACAATTGATCAGGCGAAGACCGCCGGCATAGAGCGTGCTGAGCTGAAACGAAACCTCTTCAAGAAACATGTTCTTCTTGATCGAAAGATTCTGCATGTCTTCGCCGTCGCAGGTGCGCTGCGAAGCCAAGGTATGACCGCTGCTTCCGCTAATAAGCAAGACACAGACGTTCGCGGAGTCGACACCTCGCACGGTAGATGCAGAGACCGAATACGCAGTCAGGCCAGTGATCGCAAGGATCACGAGAAAATACTTCACCATAAAATCCACTACCCCCTGTTAAAACTTATTCCGCATCCATGGGCGCAGCTGGCCCTGAATCAGGCTCGGCAGCGGCAACTTCCGAGATCTGCTTGTTGATCGTAACCTTGGCCTGCTTGCGCAGATCGCTCATCCAGCGCTGGTACATCTCTTCGGTTTTCCGATTCAGCGTGGTCTCCGCAATCTTCGCGCGCTGCTTGTCCAGCTCGGCCAGGTCGGGTTTGAAAGTTTTCAAATTCAAAACAACCGCAAAGGTGCGATTCGCGTCATAGAGCTTGGGGCCCATGCTGAGAGGCGATCCGTCTTTAAACGCATCGTCGACCAGCTCGGACATCTCGCCAATACCAGCGACAAAGTTATTCAAGCGATTGAACTTGGCGGTGGTCTTCACCTCAAGCCCCTTGGTCTTGGCAAAGCTTCGAAGTTGGTCGGGCGAAGCCTTGGCCTTTTCGAGCAGCTGGGCTGAAAGCTCCTTGTTGATCTTCTGGGCTTCCTCGCCACGTTTTTCACGCAGCATGTCAAGCGCGACCTTCTTCTTCACGTCTTCAAAGGGCAGGAACACAGGCTTTTCGACCGCACCTTTTTTAACCACGCCCTTCGGGGCTGGCTTCATATAGGTCATCTTGGTGCGCTCGTAATGAGCCTTTGCTGCAGTGAGTCCAGTCGCGTCTTTCAACGCCGAATCGACATCACTGTCTGACACATAAATCATCTTCTTGGCAGATTCCGCATTGAGCACCACGTAGTCCACCTGGCGGCGGTCTTCTTCAGCCAGATACTGATTTTCAACTTCCTTTTCCGAAACCTTCGCCCGTCCCCGCATGAACTCCGAAACACGGCTACGCATCAGATCTTCACGAATCATGTCTTCAAATGTTGCTGGCGAGTAACGGTTTGCCGAAAGCACACCCTCGTAACGGGCCACATCGAAGCTGCCGTCTTTAGCCTTGAAGTACGGCATTTCCTGAATTTTTTCGCGCACTTCTGCGTCAGCGATGGTCAAGCCATAGCGACGGGCTTCCTGCAAAACCAGCTTGCCGCGAATCAGCTCTTCAACAACCTGCTCGCCTACGCGAAGCTGCTTTAGGATATTGGGATCAAGCTTGCCCTTCATCATGTTGGAGTACATCTCGGTGCGCTGCTGATACGAGCGCTGGAACTCCTGCATGGTGATCGCATCGCCGTTCACGGTCGCGGCCAACGCGCCCTCACCCCTGCCCCCGGTCGACCGCGGGCTATAGATTCCGAAGAAAACGAAAACCAGAGAGATCGCACCAATGATGATGGTGACGGCTATCGGGCCAAAAACTTTTCTCATGGTATCAAACATTATGGTCTCCACCACACTCAAGCACATGTTATACTTCAACGTAAATGTTGAAGCTGATTAAGGAATATCGGTTTTATTGCACTATCGCGCTTTTGGTTTTTATACCAATCCTTTCGCTAAACACAAGCAACAAGGCAGAGACCGATTTCAACTTTTTCGACAAGACGATCGTCTTTATAACCGCGCCCATTCAGAGCATAATTACTCTGACTATCGACCATGCCGCGCGGTTCATGCAGAACTACATCTTTCTCGTTAACACGCGCCGCGACTTCTCGTCGGTAGTTGAGGAGAATCGAAAGTTACTCAATACCATTCATAACTTCAAAGAAATGGAAGTTGAGAACAAGCGGCTAAGAGCACTTTTACAGTTCCAGGAAAAGGTCGAGGAAAAGAAAATCACCGCCCAGGTGATCGCGAAAGACGTCAGCTCGGAGTTTCGTTCGATTCGCATCAACAAGGGCACCAATGCCGGAATTCAGCGGGGAATGGCCGTAGTGACCCACGAAGGCGTGGTTGGAAAAGTTCTGCGAGTGACCGCGGAATACTCCGACGTCATCACGATGCTCGACAACCTCTCTTCCATCGACGCCATCGTACAGCGCTCGCGGGCGCGTGGCGTCATCGAAGGGGCGACCGACGCCAGCTGCATCCTGCGCTACGCTTTGCGCACTGACGACATCGAGGTGGACGACATCATCGTCAGCTCCGGCCTCGACGGCATTTACCCCAAAGGCCTGTTGCTCGGTAAAGTTCTCAAAGTCTCCAAGAAAAGCTTTGGCGTGACCCAGGACGTGGAAGTCAGGCCGAGCGTGGACTTTTCGAAGCTCGAAGAGGTGCTCGTCATCCTAAAGCCGGATCAGCACGTATAAAAAATCATGTACAGAAATATACTGCGCAATCTCAACTTCGTCATCTACCTCTTCATCGCGCTGGCGATCGCCACGGTGCAGAGCACGATCTTCGGCTATTTTCCGCTCAATTATTTTCAGCCTGACGTGCTGCTGATTCTGGCCGTCTTCATGGGCTTTCGCCGCGACGTGCTCGAGGGCGGTGTCTACATCATCCTGGCTTCGATGGTGATGGAAGCTCATAGCAGCGCCGGCAAGAACTTCTTTCTCACTACCTACCTTTACTCCTTTCTGGTGGCCAAGCTGCTAAGCCGCACGGTCGTGGTGCCTGATTTTTTCTCAAGCATCGGCATCGTGGTGGCGCTCAGCTTTCTGAAGCGCATCGGAATTCTGGCACTGCTCGGAATGCAGGGACGCGCCGAAAACGGCCTGAAACATTTTTTAGTCTATCTCATCCCCGGACTGCTGGTGCAGGCGACACTTACGCCGCTTTGCTTCAGCTGGTTCACGAAGCTCGACCTGCGCACCTATAAGGATGAGCATGCCGAAGATGAGTACGACATCAACAAGGGGTTCTAACGCGTGTCTTTCCTGGGACAAGACGAACAGATTCGCGAGTACCAGTTCCGGTTCCGGTATCTGTACATCTGTCTGTTCATCGCGTTCTTCATCCTGATTTCACGTCTCTGGTATTTACAAGTCATGAACGGCGACCGCTTTCGCCAGTACTCCGAAGACAATCGAATCAAGAAGGTGAAGATCACCTCGCCGCGCGGCATGATCTTTGACCGCAACAAAAAGCTGCTGGTCGACAATCGTCCGGCGTTCGACCTCGAAGTGACGCCGCAAGAGCTGTATGCCGACAAGGAGTGGAAGAAAACCATCACCATCCTTTCCAAGATGGTGAAGATGCCTGCCGACGAGATCATCGACACGTTGGAACGCGCCAAAGGCCAGCCCAACTTTCGTCCGATCAAGATCAAACAGGATCTGGCGCAGGAAGAGGTTGCCGTCGTCGAAGCCCACAAGCTGGAGCTGCCCGGCATCGGCATTCAGATGGAAATCAAGCGCACCAATCTTTACGGCGATCTGGCCGCGCATCTGATGGGCTATATCGGCGAGGTGAATCCCACCGAGCTGCCCAAGTTAAACAAGCTCATCCCCCCTGGGGGCACGCCCTACAATATGGGCGACGTCACCGGCAAGTTCGGCCTGGAGTCGCGCATGGAATCGGTATTGCGCGGCATCGACGGCGAAGAGTATATGGAAGTCGACGCCCTGGGGCATCGCAAGAAGAGCTCAAACAAGAGCATCACCAGCTCGCTCAAGCCCAAGGCCAGCCTGCCGGGCAAGAATTTAATCCTGACGATCGACCAGGACCTGCAAGTGGCCGCTCAGCAGGCCAGGGAAAAACTTTACGGCAACAAGCAAATCGGCGCGGTCATTGCGCTGAATCCGAAGACGGGCGAAATTCTGGCAGCGCTAAGCCAGCCCAGCTTCGATCCGACGCTTTTCTCGCGCGGCGTTTCGACCAAGCTCTGGAGCGAGCTGCTCAACAACGAGTACCACCCGTTGCGCGACAAGACGATTCAAGATCATTACAGTCCCGGCTCGACCTTCAAATCGATAACCGCCATCGCGGCGCTCGAGGAAAAGGTGATCGACGAAAACACGACGGTAAACTGCACGGGCAGCTTTCGCCTGGGCAACCGCGTCTATCACTGCTGGAATAAACACGGCCATGGCGTGGTGAACATCCGCAAAGCCATTAAGGAATCCTGCGACGTTTTCTTCTATCGCATGGGCCAGCGCCTGGGCATCGACACCATCGCGAAATACGCCAATATGCTGGGGCTAGGACATAAGACGGGCGTAAATCTGGCCCATGAAGAGGCCGGCCTGATTCCGACCGAAGAGTGGAAGAAACGTCGCTTCGGCCAGGAGTGGATCGCCGGCGAAACCCTTTCGTGCGCCATCGGCCAGAGCTATATTCTAACCACTCCGCTGCAGCTCGCCAACGCGTATGCCGCGATAAGCACTGGCGGCTATCTTTGGAAGCCTTATATCGTGAAGTACATCGAAAGCCCCGACGGCCGGATTCTCAAGGAGTTTCAACCCGAGCTGCTCAGTCAGGCCAAGATCAGCAAGTCCACGCTCGACATCGTGCGCGGCGGCCTTACGGCCGTCGTCAACGAGCCCGGCGGCACCACCTATGGCCATCGCATTCCGGGCATAGACGCTGCGGGAAAAACGGGCAGCACTCAGGTCATTCGCCTGTCGGCCGACAAGATTCACACGAAGTGCGAGTCCATGCCCTTCAACGTGCGCGACAATGGCTTGTTCGCGGCTTTCGCGCCCCCCGACGACCCCACTATCGCGGTGGCCGTGATTGCCGAGCACTCCTGCCACGGCGGCAGCGGCGCGGCGCCAATTGCCATGGACGTGATCAAAACTTATCTGCAAAAGTACATGCCCGAGCGCTACAGTGACGAAGCCATCAAAGCCAAACTCAAATCAGGCACTCTGGCCAAGACCGTCAAAGCTCATCTGAAGGCCGTGGAAGATGACGACGAAGACGCGGTTCGCACCAACGAAATCAACGTCGAACCCAACCCGGCCGGCCCGGCTTCCCCAGAGGACAATGATTAATTATGGATGAGGAACAGTTTAAGAAGTTTGACTGGTCGCTGATCTTTATCTGCATTTTCATCTTTGCGGCCGGCGTGACCAACCTTTATTCCGCCACCTATACCGAGTTCGTCGGCCGGGGTCTAAGATTCTGGCAAAGCCAGCTGATCTGGTTCGGTCTGGGCTCGGTCGTGGCCCTGGTCATCATGCTGGTGCATTATAAGATGCTCTCGCGCGTGGCCTACCCCATCTACTTCTCGAATCTGATTCTACTCGCCCTGACGCTGGTTGTGGGCAAGTCGACCCTGGGCAGCCGACGCTGGATCGGCTTTGGCGGCTTCTATATTCAGCCTTCCGAGTTCATGAAGCTGTCAGCGGTACTGGCCATGGCCAAGTATTTCGAAGCCGAGCGTGTGACCAGCGGCTACAAGCTGCGAGAGCTGCTTCTGCCCTCGACCATGATTCTCGTGCCCGTGGGCCTGATTCTTTTACAACCTGACCTGGGCACCGCCATGATCGTCATGCTGACCTTCATCAGCATGATGCTGTTCATCAAAATCGACAAAACCAGCCTCATGATCGTGCTGATCATCTTCGGCACCGCCTCTTATCCGGTTTACCGTTACGCGCTTAAACCTTATCAGCGCCAACGTCTGGTCTCGTTCATGGACCCCGCGTCCGATCCCAAAGGCTCGGGGTACAATAGTATTCAGTCCCGTATCGCGATCGGCAGCGGTCAGTTGACGGGCAAAGGATTCAAAAAAGGCACGCAGTCGCAGCTCAACTTCCTGCCCGAGCACCATACCGACTTCATCTTCGCCGTCTTCAGCGAAGAGTGGGGATTTCTGGGTGACCTTGTTCTGCTCGCTCTCTACATCTTCTTCTTTGTGAAGAGTCTTAATATTGCCTATGTGTCACACGACAAGTTTGGTACACTGTTAGCGTTGGGTATTATAATGATCTTTTTCTGGCACGTGTTCATCAACATGGGAATGGTGTGCGGGATTCTGCCGATCGTCGGCGTGCCGCTGCCATTCATAAGCTACGGCGGATCATCATTGATAACCTCGCTGATTGGAATCGCGGTTTTAACGAACATCAGCAACAAAAGATTTATGTTCTGACATTTCTTTTACAAGGAGAACGGTATGAGCAGCACGCGATATCTGGGGACGTTTCTTTCGATAGTGGTTCTGGTTGGCCTGTCGCTCTCTTTGGGCGGCTGCAAAGCGCAGCAACAGATGCAGCAGCAGCTTGCCGAAATGGATACCAAGCTCCAGCAGTCTGAAAGACACGTTAAAGACCTTACGGCCGACCTGGCTAAAACCAAGTTTGAAGTGGATCAAATGAAGGGCCTGATCAAGCAGGTTGGCAGCTCGGTTCTCGAGCTGCAAAAGGCTGAAGAAGACCGCCAAAAGGCCGCTTTGGAAGCCAAACAGAGGGCTGAATCGGCTAAGTCCGCGAAGCCAATGCCTAAAAAGCCAATGCCTAAAAAGGGCAAGCACAAGTAAGCCCTTTCCAATAATTCTTACCGGGCCCCGTCGGCACCACCGCCACGGGGCCCGAGCTTTATCCGCCCCCCTCTCCCATCCATTGCTGTTCTGTGTTAAACACTCGCCCATATGCGTGTCGTATTCATCGGTCTCTTGTTGGGTCTTGCTTCCAATGCCAGTGCCGCTCCCGTACAGGCGACACGCTTCGAAAAGCTGCGCGCGGTGCTCGACCACCTTAACGTTTCCGACACCCGCGACTACGGCGGCGATTTAAAAGCCTGGGATGGCACCCAGACCCGCAAGGGCTTTGAAACCATCCTCAAATACATGGATCCGGGCCGCATCTTACAACGTTACCTGCACTGGAACGCGGACACGCTGTCGGTGTATCAAGACCGCGACGCGCGCCAAGTGCT
>JBBRLF010000193.1:0-9669 GCA_038231515.1 candidate division WWE3 bacterium | reverse complement strand
GGGCTGGCCAGCGTACATATTAAATCCGATATCAAGCAGCTGCAGGTGGCCGTCGGGGTATCTCATCACGCAGGGTTGCGTGTGTTGCGAGATACCGCCGAGGTTTATCCACGGGGCGGCGCTAGTTGCTCCAGAAACCCAATTGAGGTGCTGAAGGACCATATAGAATTCGAGTTTGCTGCCCGTCGATACGGGCACAAGAGGAGACATCCACGGTACGATGTCATAACCGAGCTGGGGCGCACCGATGTTATCACCACGTACGAACGTCAGGGTTCCGGCCGTTTGCTGCTTGAAACGCAAATACGAGGGCAAAGAGTTCACGCGCTCGGTGACACAGATCTCAACCTTGCTCTGGTGAACGAATAAGGTCGGTGGCAGCTCGCAGTGAACTCCTGCAATCTGCTGAGGCGCCGCCCACTGGGCCGAGCCCGGGGTTGACTGCTGAGTCACCCAGACTTTGCTATCGCGGTCCTGCGCCGCCAACATAAGCCGCCCACTGGAATCAGCGATCACGCTGATGCGGGCCATGATACGGACGCCGACCGGAAAGTCGATGGCCGCCACTGCCGTATAAGTGTCGTTTCCGCTGGCGATCTGGGCCGTGTGCCAGACAGCATCCCGTCCGTTGTGCTGGCCGATGAAAAACGCCTCGAGGCGCCCATCGGAATTTCTAACTACCACCGGATTTGGACTTGGCATCGTGAAAATCGCCGGGGCATCCACGAAATCCATCTCTTGCCGGGCATCAGGATGAACAAGCTGCGCCGAACCAGGGACGATCGTCCAGCTGCCGTAACTGCCGTTCTGGGTGCGACGGCAGTGGTACAAAGCCCGATCATTCTTCGTGCAGGCAAAGATCGTCTCCAGCGGACCGTCACTCGCGCAGACGCCGATGCCGAAAGGCGTTTGTCCAATCGAAGGAACCACTTCCCAACCGACCAGCGCCGGATGCCCGAGAACCGCCGAGATCCCAGGCGCCCATTTGTTTGGCGCAGTCTCGGCCAAGCGCATGAGCACACCGAGGTTGTCTACCGCGTAAAGAGCATGAAGCCCATCAGTGGTACGCTGAACCGCGCAGACCGAGGCATTCACCACCCGCTCATTGCCGCTTTGCCAATATTGAGTTCCCACCAAGTCCTGCCAGTTTTTCATTCCGTCGATTACATTGGTTGAAAACGAAGCGGCCATCTGACTTTTCTCGGGCGGCGGAATAATCCAATTGCGTTCTATCGGTGCCTGCGTAGGCCGTGCCACAGCGCGAAGAATGCGGGGACCACCAGGCGAGATGAAATACCCAACATCGTTATTGCCCGTGAGCAATCCCGGATCCAAAGTGACCGGAAAGTCGTCTTGGAAAAAGTCGGCAGTTGGATGACCACCCTGGTCCCGCGAACTCAACGTCAGTTGTAATGTCGGCGTGGGTCGATAGCCGAGATTGGTGACAGCAAAGAAGAACTGGGTGGATAGGTCACTGTACGGCAGATACGTAGGTCGGCCCCCCGGGATCGGAAGTGGGTTGGGGTCTTTCCCATAGACCTGCGATACCGGGAACTCCAACCCGATGACAGCCACCGGCTCGGCCAGCACAAGAACAGGCGGCGGCGTCCTGGCCGGCGCGTTCAAAGCAACAAGGCCCGTCCAAATCCCCTGCGGTTGCCCAGCTCCCTGGAAGTCGATTGCCGCGACGGCATGACTGGAGTTGAACTGAATCGTGATTTTCCCTTCGCGGCCAGGCGCACCCGGATCATAGACATGAAGCTGGACGCTGTTTGCCTGACGATCGACGGCATAAGCGAGAACGACACCGGTCGCGTGCGGATTTTTGCACAGAACCATCAGCGGCACTGTCTGGTTGGGTGCAATCCCCCTGAGACATAGCTCGACGGCCTGATTGGTGTCGACTGTCGCGGCGGACGTGTCTGTGGCATGGCTGTGAACCGCTACCAGCGCAGCGTGATTGGCCTTTAGAACTTCGAGAGCGCGCCCGAAAACGTAATTGCGGATCCTGGTCTGGCGCGGATCCATAACCGCCGTCGGCGAGTCCGAAGCACTCGTGCCGTGCGGTGGCATCCAGGACAGGTGAAAATAATCCGCAGCCGCGCAGACCATCCCCACCGCACCGAGAGCACGTACGGGGTCGGCCAGCATCGAGTCGCCCAGACTGATTGACATTGGCCGAAGCAGTAGCTCTGCTTCCCTGGTCATGGCCATCAGCTCCTGAGGGGGCAATGTCCAGGCATTGCCAAAATTAAACCCGTCAACTGTTGGAAAAAATCCCGAGTTACTCATTTTGCGCTCCAAATAATTATGATATTTTCATAAATAATACCCATATCCCAATGCGGCGCCATGGAAAAATCCTTAAGCGTCAGATGGTATAGCCATTTTGGAAACAAGTAGACGCCCAATGCGAATTTCCATGCTTCTGATGGCATTGATTCTGACACGGGATAGTGCTCCACCAGCACGCAAGCGCCCGAGTGCCTGCGGCTTTCAAGAGTGCCGATCAGGGAATCATAAAATCCTACCGATGAACCACCAACAAGCTGGGCAAGTATGCGATACCGGTTGAAGTGGCCTAATCACTGTTTGCAACGTTACTGCCATGACCATTGCTTCACGCAAGCAGGAGCTCAGCGTTTTGAAACCTCGACCCGTCGATTGGCCCTCTATAGGCCGTCGCACCGCAAACCACGCTCAGTCACGTGGGGGCGACCGTAGCATAATCAACAAATTGTTGTTGATAATGATATGAACCCAACTATTTGTCGGTTAGCAGAGGCCTCTACAAGTCATCAGCTTCTAGACAGCTTATCGTGGCCCACTACCGCCTTTTCCACACTCCATGCCAAGCACAGCGTTTGCAACGTCTTCGTGAAAAGAGGTAATCATGAACAGACATTATTTGATCAGGCTGAGCCTGGTAACTCTGGTATCCCTCGGCGCGATTCTTCCAATCAGGGGCTTTGCGCAGGAGGCCCCAGGCACATCGCCAAAGCAAATTTTTTTCGAGGTCCAATACGAACATTGCACCCATATCCAGCCGCGCATCGACAAGTATGAAAACAACGATGGCACAGTGGTTCCCAGCATCCTTTTTTCTGATTCGTATCTCACGCGCCAGGTTCAGGAAGGCAATCGGTTTCATGCCGGCATGCTCAGGGTTCGGTGCAGACGAAACTATTTCGGATCTCCCCAGGTATCCTACGACGCTGCTCACCACCGTCTCAATGTCGAAGTTTATGAGAACTGCGACAGCGGCCATCTCCAGGCCCTTGAAGAGTTTCAATACTTTCTGGAATATCACAAACGGTGGGACGCCGGGCCTTGCGCCTACAGCGCTCCACCGAGCTGGCAGATCAACGAGACCCTGCGAAACGGCATGCTCAAAGCCAATGATTCCACCTGGGCCGAGAGGTTTCGAGCTGGTGACGCCCGGTAATATTTGGTGAAATCCGCAGGCACTGGGAAAAAGAGTGTAAGCTTAGCCCGCCCTTCTGGGCGGTTCGGTGCCGTAGTCGATGCTGGACGCCACTACTCAGCGTAATCGACGCCTCGTCGCGATTAGCTAGTATGTTTCCGAACTTCACACCACCGCTGGGCCCCACTCAACCCAATTCCCAACCGCAAACCTGAACCCATTTATTGGCCATAATTGAAGATATCACCATTGCAGCCGGCCGATGCGTGCAAGTAAGATGGGAGGGTGGGTGAATACTATGCGTTTAAACGGCTTATTCTCGGCTGCCATTATGAGGAGAAGGTACCGAGATAAGCGCATTTACCGTTATGATACCACGTAGTCGCTCCGGATTTGCTCGAGTACTGTGGATTGGATTCATTGGCTATGGTCGGGCTGCCGGTTTGGCTGCGCGACCAATATGCGCCAAGGGCGCGCTGCTGGCCGTGAGCGCTCGTTTTCTTGCCTCGGTGCCACCCGACATCATCATCCGTACGGTATTGAACACGATTTGCGCGTCCAGCGCCGGCGAATGCTTGATGATGTAGTACAGGTCAAGCTCAAGCTTTTTGCGTGAGTCTTCGCGACAGTTGGCATAGCCCTGACACGTCTGGGCCCAGCCCGTAATGCCTGGCTTTACCATCGTGCGCAGGCAAAACGAGGGAAGGTCTTGCTGCAGCTGATCTGAGAAGCATTTGCGCTCGGGGCGTGGTCCGATGAAGCTGATCTCGCCACGTAGCACGTTCCAGAACTGGGGCAGCTCATCCAGATGTGTTGCGCGCAGAAAACTGCCAATCGGACTTAAGCGAGAGTCTTTGGTTTCGGCACTGGCCCATACGGGTCCATTTGCCTCGGCATCGGTGCGCATACTTCTGAACTTCATGATTTTGAACTCTTTGCCGTTTAGTCCTAGGCGTTCCTGGCTGTAGAGCACCTTACCATGGCTGGTGAGCTTCACTAGAAGCGCCAGCAGCAGCAGCAAGGGCAACAGGGTGATCAGCAGTACTGCGGCAATGATTGGCTCCAGTGCCAGCTTTAAACGCTGATAGGTGCGAACACCGTGGTGCTGGTGCAGGCCGGCCTTGGCTACCAGTCGAATGATTTCACCGGGAGATGAGGCAATGCTGGGGTTCAGTTCCAGCAGCGCGGTTTCAAAGTCTGCGATGTTTACGCCCCGTACATGAGCTTCGAGAATGCTGCTCGAAACTTGAGAAGAGTTTACGGGCTGGGCGCTTAGCCCCAGCTTGCGATCGACACTCAGCAGTCTGGTAAGCTCGCGATGATTGGCAGCGCCCTCGAGCGGTTTGGAAAAAACGAGTTTTAATTTGCGTGGTGCGCCTCGAATAGCAGAGAGAATTTTCAACTCCTCGTCTGCGTTTACCAGGAATAACACCTCGCGTTTCAAGCCTTCATCCTCAACCAAAAGATATCTCAATCCCATTTTTACAACCTCCTTGTTTGGGAGTTGCCTAGAGCAACAAGCGCGCCAAGCTGAAATGTCTTTTGGCTGAGGCAGCAAGACTGTAATACACGGGGCGTATCGACTCGGACGTGGTTCACGCGCCCCAGATTTTTAGTGCGACAAGAGCAGGGGCGAAGTGCTTGAGGGTATTCCGCAAAAGTGCGCCACTTCAGTGAGCAGGTCTTCGAGCGAGATGGGCTTGGTCAGCTTGCCATCGGTCTTCAGCGGACTGTAGTATTCCAGGTCCTCGGTAAGCTCTGAGGCAGAAATGGTGACAATCGGATGCTGAGCCAGAGTCTTGTCTTCCTTCTGGATGTCCAGAAACTGCCAGCCATTCATTACTGGCATCAGCAGATCGAGCAGCACCAGTGTCCGACCTCGCATGTTACGCAACAGGTTAAGCGCATCTTCTCCATTTCGGGTGCCGTGCACTTCGTAACCATTATGGCGCAGAACATCTACCATCGCTTCTCGAACATCGTCGTTGTCTTCAGCTATCAGGATACTATGACAAAAATCCATTTCAACCATTGGTATTCCCTCCGCGCGAACTAAAAGCAATTTGTATGCCCGTTGGCGCGCTCCTTGCTTAAGTGACTGAGGAATCTGAAATTCAAGCATTTATAAACAGGGACCAGCAAGCAGTTGCCCCATAACGGGGCAAGCTTCCCCGTCGCACTGAAACAGGACCTTGGGAATGAAAAAACTTACGGACGAGAGTGTCTCAATTTGGATGGCTACCGCGCCACCAAAAACCTTTCGAGCACTCGGCTCGAATATCGAGGTCGATGTATGCATCTGACCTCTTTGCGCTGGCTATCCGTTTCGGCAGCACTTAGGAGGACGTTTACCGCTGCATGAAAATCCATGAGCTGCCCGGCTGCCTTCAGCGACCTTTCGCCAACTTGGGCCCAGTAGATACCGCATAGATTAGCTTGCGCCACTGCGTTGTCGAAGAGGTCACTCGAAACATTGCGATAGTGTTGGCGCTCGGGGTCAAGCGTTACGAGGATCAGAAAGCCGTCAGCATACTGTCCCATGTAAGTCGACTCCTGATAGTCCCGGGCCGTGACTTCATCGCAGGCCAGTGCCAGGTGAGTCACGGCAACGAGATCTTTATAAGATTCCATTGCAATCTGTCCTTCACGATCGGCTCGAGAGCTGTCTTTAGCGGTGATTTTTTTCAGTGCCGTCCTGGTTGCTTCGACTTCGACATTCACGGCAACCATTTTTACCCAGTTGGCTATGTCGACATGTTTGAGCCGTATATGGTCTTCGGCACTGGCGGTGCCTGGCAAAGCGACTAAAACCGAGATAATCGTGAGGAGCAAAGTGTATTTCATTTTCATACATTTAATTGTCGCGCACAGGTATGGTGAAAACAGCTGATATGTTCTGCAAGATGCCGGAAAACAAGCCACCATCGTTTAGTTGATTTCGGTCGCCTCGAGGCTGATCCAGATAAATTGATATTATTTGCAATATATCTGCTCGATATTGCAAGAATTTATCTTGCAGATAGTATCATTGTAATTCATGCGCGCCTTCGGGGATAATGGTGTTAAAGGAAGGTCAAGATGGTTTGCCGTATCCTGTTTATTCTTCCCATGGCATTGTTCTTTGCCTGGAGCGCTCAGGCGGCGTCCGGAGTGCCGCCCAATACCTACTATTTTTACCATGAGTATTCGAGGAAGGTGTTAAGCGTGTTTCGCCTGAACGCCGCCAATAGCCCGCCAACTCATGTGGCAACGGTTATCGCTGATTCGCCGGTGCTGAGGGATATTGTCACGCTGGAAAAAGCTGGGGGTGAGCCCGTGTTTTACGTGTTGCAGGCCTACGGTGAGCTATTGCGCATCGACGCGAGCGGCGCGCGGAAGATCAGCGGCTTTTCGGCGATTGCGCTGGCGGAACATCCGGACGGCCTGGTGGCGGTAGACAGCAATAACGACCTTATCTTCGTCAATGGCGACGGGGCAATCACGCGAAAAGTGAAAGTTGGAGCCAGCCTTAAAGGTACGGGGCGCGACATCGTTTACAAAATTAAAATGCTGGCGCCCGATACGTACATCGCGGTTCTGTCGAGCAATCGCGTGGTGATTTTTGAGCAAAAGGGCAATGGCGAGCCGGTCATACTGCGCGAAAGGACTTACAATGATCCGCTATTTTCACCCCAAAACAACAAATATGTCCTTGACCTCATGGCCACCAGCGACGTCGCTTGGATTGGGGTACGGGAGTATCAAGGTGTGCGCGCTTACGAGCGAATTTTGCGCGTGGATTTGAAAAATATGGCTGCGCCAGTGGTGTTTAACTATGACTACGAGCCCTTTCTGGATATCGATCCCGCAACCGGTGACCTGCTCAAGATTATTTACGGCAAGGACTACGACCGAATGTCGCTTACGGCTGAAGGCAGGTTGGTGCACTCGGTGGAGGCGCGGGATGTTTTTGCGCCTTCTAAAATCATGGGTAGGCCGGGAAAATCCAATGACCGGCTTTTTATCAGCCAGCCCTATTCGCCCCTGTGGTTTGGCCGATCGCTCAAGCAGCAGGCCGCCGCGGGCAGTGCCCCTGGCGGTGACCTGGCAGGCTTCTGGGCAAAAGCTGCACAGCTTTCGCCAAAGCCCCGCGAGCTTTTGAATGTGGATGAGTATGTGGCCTGGCTGCGCTCGCAGCTACCAGAAATCAAAGGTGACTGGACCCTGCAGGACTTCGCAAATCAGGCATGTTATATTCGAGCGGTGAGCAACCGGCTGGTGCAGCTGGATGCGCGGAGCTTGGCGGTACTGGGGCTGCGCGTGGATGAAAAAGGACTGCTCAGCTACGAGTTTCAACGACGCGAGGAAAGTTTCACGGTGGAAAAACTTCGACAGACGGCTGAAGCACTTTCAAATCATTTTCTTACTTTTTATGTGGGTGGAGATTGCGAGCGAATTTTGACCGGAGGCAAACTGCCATGATTTCGATTTTCAGTCGCTGTGCGGCTTTGATGTGCGTCGCATTTTTATCGACGGCCAATTGCCTGGCCGAATCGCGGGTGCTTTACATTGGCGACTCACACAGTGTGGGCGAGATAGGACGCGAGTTCGAGCGTGAGCTGCATGCGCTGCCCGACGTCAAGACAGGTTTTTACGCAAGCTGCGGCTCCAGGCCGTCTTCGTGGTTGAGCGGCAACGGCGGGGGCTGCGGCTATCGCGCCAGAGACATTACCGGGCTGGCTTTCGGCCGCCCAGGCAAGCTACCGGTTACCACCACCGTTGGTGAAGAGGGCAAAATAGTTTCGAAACGGACGGATCCGATTCCGCTGCTCAGCGATTTGCTGCGGCAGACCAAGCCCGATCTCGTGATCGTCGAGCTGGGGGGCAATCTTGTTCGTGCTTTCAATGAAACCAAGGGGGTGAATGACGACGGCAAGGCCTGCCAGTCCGATCGTGCGTCGGTGGAAAAAAGCATTCGTACCATGGTTGCTCAGATCAAGCAGAAAGGCGCACGGTGCGCGTGGATTGCACCGCCGCATTCCCGCGCTTTTGTGCAACGCTGCTTCCGGGAAGTTTACACGATGCTGGAGTCGCTTACCGGCGAAACGGGCTGTACCTTTGTCGACACCCGGCCCTTTCAGCATTACCCTGACCTCAAAATTCCTGGACACCTGAGCCGTAAAACCGATGGTGATGGATTGCACTACGACTCCTTGCCAGGTGGCGCTGTGCTGGCGCGCGATATCGCCCGCAAGGCTTTCGCGCAGCTGCGGCCGGTACTGCCGGGCGCAGCAGTTCAAACGCCGAACTCAGGCGAAGCAGCCAGTGTGGAAACCGATCACACCGATAAAAATGCGAGTGGGGCGCCTGCTGCCGTGGTCAGAGGCCTGCCGCGTGAGTCGGCGGTACCGATCGAGGGCGGGAACTGACAGTCTTAATCGTCCTTGCTACCGGGGCCGCAGATGGCGCGCCACCGCTTGCGTGGCTTATTGCAGACAAAGGCCGTAAGCACGTTGAAATGACGTCGGCCGTTGGGCGCCACTCAGCTTAATCCTCGTACTCGAAACCGAACCTATTTATTGTCCATAATTCAAAGTTTAAATGGCATATTCTCTCAGGTTATGAAAAATATGATACATAAGATAGTACTATGCAAATTTCGAAGAACACGATTCTTATCACGGGTGGTACCAACGGCATCGGACTTGAGCTGGCAAAACAGCTCCTGGGCCTAGGCAATAAAGTCATTATTACCGGTCGCGATTTGAGCAGGCTCAAGAAAACCAAAGAGCTCTGCCCCGCACTGAATACGATTCAAAGCGACGTCAGCAATGCGAAAGATATCAGGGCGCTCTTCGACCGCATTACGCTGGAATTTCCCGAGACCAATATTCTGATCAACAACGCCGGCATCATGCACAGTATAAACTTGCACGAAACCCAGGGAAATCTTGAAGACGTCACGCGTGAAATCGAAACCAATTTGAATGGCCCCATTCGCATGATCAAGCAGTTCATTGGGCATCTGAAGAGCAAGCCCACTGCCGCAATCGTCAATGTGACCTCGGGACTGGCCTTCGTACCCCTTCCGATGGCGCCGGTTTACTGCGCCACCAAGGCCGGGCTGCACTCCTACACGCTGTCGCTGCGCGTTCAGCTGAAGAAAACCAACGTGAAAGTTTTTGAACTTGCTCCGCCGGCCACCCAGACCGACTTGCTGGGTTCTTTTCCGGACGAAGACATGGTCGCTGTGGCGCTCAAGGGTT
>JBBRLF010000192.1:0-9682 GCA_038231515.1 candidate division WWE3 bacterium | reverse complement strand
TATAATATCGGTAACCATGATGCCGATCTCTTTTTCCCAAAAGTAAGGGAACGCCTGATTCGGGCCTGGGACCCCGAGGGCCGCTTCCCGAGCCCGAAGATTCGCGTGAACTATGAAACCCCTGTGATTGATCTGGACGGGGGAGTGCAGATTCACCATGGCAATCAGTTTGAAGCCGTACACATGTTCAACTACGAGAAGCCGATTTTGACCGAGGGCCTGGGGCAGCCGGTTTTGAACATTCCCTGGGGCAGCTTTTATGTTCTCAAAATCGTAAACCGCTTCAAATGGGAGCGCGATTACGTCGACAAGGTGCGGCCCGTAAAGGCGATGTTTCTTTGGGGGCTGGTGTTCGACACCTGGTTTACGCTGAAGTTCGTATTTTTGTCGGTCTTTTACTTCATGAAGACCCGGTTCATCTATAGTCCGCAGCGGCGCAGCCGACTTACTGTAACAGCAAAGATACTTCAGCAAGAAACCACGACCTTCCTGCAAGACCTCGAGCGAGATGCCCGCGAGCTGCTGGAGCGGCAGGAAAACGTGCAAATTCTCATCATGGGGCACACCCATCATCCGATGTACAAAAGCTATCCGAACGGCAAAACGTATATCAATACCGGTACCTGGACCAAGATGATCAACCTCGATCTGCGCGGCATAGGTGGCAGCTACCGGCTTACGTTTGCCTTGGTGGAATATGGCGCCGACGGCAGGGCTAAAGCCAGTCTCCAGACCTGGATGGGCGAATATCGCCCATACCGTGTGTTTACGGGCTGAACTATAAATCCATATTACCGATAGGTTGGGAGAGGAGGAACGTCTGCCCAACCACGCCGCCAAGAAACACATGATTTACTTCGAAGTAGAAGGCCTCGGTTACGCTATTGAAGCGGCCGAGCTGGCCGGCGTTGCCACGGGCTGTCCTTTCGTCACCTATCCAGGCCTGCCGGCCGGAGTGCAGGGTTTGATTCAATGGAGTGGGAAAGTTTTTCCGGTCATCGACGCTTTTTGCGGTCCGGGCAGGACAGGTCATCCAGATCTTGACCTGCGCACCTGCACCTTTCTATTTTCCGTCGATAACTTCAAAGGACAGATTAAAGAGCTGGCCGTGGCCGTGCCGGGCGGCGTACGGGTCTTTTTCGCGGAGTCGACTCTGCCACCGCCCGCTAGCGCTTCGCCGGCCGTAGTGGCCATGCTGATCGATCAGGATGGCAATGAGGCCTATCAGCTCAAACTTTCAAAGGTGGCCGAGCAGGCCGCCAAGCTGATCGTACCGGCGCCACCGGGTCGACGCGGAGGCCGAAAAATTGCGGCTTGAGCTGGGTCATCGCGACTTCGTAACCGAGCACGGCATAACGCTTATCGAGGACATCGAGCGCGGGGCTCTGAGTCTTTCGGGCTCGGGCGATCACACCGCCGCGCTGCTCGCAATTCTCGGAGACGTGCAGACCTTTCGCATCGCCATCAGCGCTGTTCATGATTTTGCGCCGCTGGTTCCGACCATCGATGAGTTCGAGGGCATGGTTAAGCTGATGCGCGACGGCGCTCTGCCTATCGACAACAAAATTGGCGGAGTGCTTTTGCACGTGGTCAGTACGTTTCGCAACGCACTTGGAAATCTGGGTACGCCATCGCGCGCAGGTAAAATGTTGCCCAAGGTACTTCAAGATCTGAACCGGGTCATGAGTTCGCTGAAGCAAAAAACCGCGGCCACGGCTTTTGCCGTCGAGTCGGTGGCCCAGCCTGAATCCCCCGTGCCCGCTCCGGTCAGCGCACTGGAAACTCCAGCCGAAACAGAAACAGAAACAGAAACAGAAACAGTAGCCGAAACCGATAGTATGGCCGCCCTGGCCGAAATCGCCGTGGAATACAGCGAAGTCTTTCTGCGTGACGAGGCCGGCCTATTCGCACAGACGCAGGAGCTTGGCCGGCACCTCGTTGCCGACCCTTTCGATTACTCATTGCTGACCGAACTTTTTCGATTGGTCCACACGATCAAGGGCAACTCCATGGCCTTGGGCCTTGAAGGCATGACGTCCTACGCGCACGCGTTCGAAGACCTGCTTTATCAGCTGCAGTCGGGCCATCTCAGGGCAAGTGCCCGGGTGGCACGCATGGTGCTGGGATGCGCGGACGTTCTTAAAGTCATTCTGGAAGACTATCGGCGCGGCGCCGATGACCATGCGGGTATTGAAGATCGTGTTGTCGAAGTTCGACATTTCATTGCAGAGCGCCTGGCCGAGCCAGTGACCAGCACGGCTGAAGCGAGTCCCTTTCCGATTGCCTCAGCCAAGGAAAAGCCTGGCCCAGCCGACGTTTTGGGTGGCAAGCCGAAGACGGCAGTCGAAAATCTTTTCTTTCTGGCCGTTCGCATCGGGGGGCGGGAGCTGCTTGTACCTTGCGGCGCGGTTTCCCGAATTTTGCGTAATCCCCGCGTAATGGCTATTCCGGGTGGCCGTAAAGGCTGGCTGGGCGTGATTCGCACGGGCAACTCGCTTGTTCCGCTGGTTGATCCTCAGGCGATCATCGGGGTTAATGTTAGTCCGGGAATGGCGCGCAGCCCGGCCTGGAGCGTAATTCTGGGTGGTGCCTGCGACGAGCAGACCACCGAGCGGTCGCTCTTTGCAGTGCCGGTCGATGATATTGGCGCGGTGACCGAGCTACCCTACGGAATTCCAGCCATGAGTGCGGATGCGTTTACCAACACCACCGTTTTGGACATCACGGGCATGATGAAAAGGATCTGGTGAGTTAAAGATGGCACTCCTTGGTATTCGCACGTCGTCGCTGCGTCCGGATGAGGCACTTGGCTTCGACGTCTATCTGCTGATCTCGGGCAAACATCTGCTGTATGTGAAGCGTACCGATGCGATGGCTGAAGACCGGCTTGAACGGTTGCAGGAAAAAAACGTACGCCAGCTTTTTATCACTGACGAAGACAAGCTGGCTTATGAGAACTTTCTCAGGGGTGGCGTTGAAGCCGCTCTGTACGCCACCAATACGCCAGTGGCGGGGCGGGCCCGGATTCTGGCCGGGCAGTCCAAAGCCGCGGTCGAGGAAATGTTCGCGAATCCCGGACCGCGTGAAAATTACGAGCGCACCCGCTCGGCCGCCGCCAATCAGGTGGCCCTGCTGCTCAAGGAATCCAGCGCTCTTGAGCCGATTCTGGCCATGGCCAGGTTTGACCGCACCGTCTATCAGCATTCCGTAAACGTGGCAGCCATTGCGGTTAGTCTGGCCGCCGACCTTGGAGCTCCAGTTGACACGTGCGGCGCCCTTGGGCTGGGCGGCTTGCTGCACGATCTGGGTAAAAGCCCCGCGGCCAACAGTTCAGCGGTGGCAGACTGGCGACAGCACCCGCGCGCGGGCGCCGGCCTGCTGCTGAACCGCAACTATGTTTCACGGGACGTGCTGGATCTTATTTTACTTCACGAAGAACGCCTCGATGGCCGGGGTTATCCCGCGGGCGCCAAAAAGCTGGATCAGATTTTTCAAGTGCTGGGTCTTGCAAATTGCTACGATCGTCTTGTTACGATCGAAGGCCGGGATCCGCTTGCGGCTTACGACGAAATCGCCGCGATGAATCCCAGGCCCTACGACGAAGATCTGATCGTCGGACTCAAGGAAGTTCTTGTCGTAAACAAGATCTGCCAGCGTTGACCTCATCATTTCTTGCTGCTACTGTGACGCTATCCGTAACAACTGGAGCGATACATGAGCGACAACACGAACACAGGTGTGCTGACTGGTGCACTGGCCACTGACCGGAAAGATGCGTGGTGGTTAGGGCCACTGCTTACCGCGATAGGGCTTGGCGGTTTCGGCGTCTACTCGACGATTCGAGCCTTTGCTAACGCCAATTATGAGTGGGGCCCTTATCTCTCGCCGTTTTACTCGCCGCTGATTACCATTCCGAGCCTCAATGGTCTGGTGGGTTTCAAGGTTTCGCCCGCTTTTCTAATTCTTTGGGCGCCGGCCGGGTTTCGCGCAACGTGTTACTACTATCGCAAAGCCTATTACCGGGCATTTTTTCAGCACCCGACGGCCTGTGCGGTCAACGAGATCCACGGCAAGGCCTATGGTGGCGAGACTTCCTTTCCGTTTATTCTGCAGAACATCCATCGCTATTTCATGTACGTCGCAGTGCTGTTCATCGGCATTCTCTGGTACGACGCAATTTCGGCTTTCTTCTTTCCGGCCGCTGATGGCACGAAGCACTTCGGCATTGGCGTGGGCTCTCTGATCATGGTCGTCAACGTACTGCTGCTCGGAAGCTACACGTTTGGCTGCCATTCTCTGCGACATCTTGTCGGTGGCAAGATGGATTGTTTTTCATGCACCTCGTTTGGCAAGGCCCAGCACAAAACCTGGCTTGGTGTTACCTGGTTCAACAACCGGCACATGCTCTTCGCATGGTGCAGCCTGTTCAGCGTCGGCTTTACTGATTTTTACGTTTGGCTCTGCGCAACCGGCCGAATTAACGACTACCGTTTCTTTTGAGAGGCATTAGCTAATGGCAAACTATCAATCCATTGAACATGACGTGCTGATTATCGGCGCAGGCGGCGCGGGAATTCGCGCGGCCATCGAGGCTGCCGAGATGGGTGCCAACGTCGGGCTGATCTGCAAGTCGCTGCTGGGCAAAGCCCACACCGTGATGGCCGAAGGCGGAATGGCCGCGGCGCTGGGCAACGTCGAGTCCAAGGACAACTGGCAGGTGCACTTTCGCGATACGATGCGCGGAGGCAAGATGCTCAACAACTGGCGCATGGCCCAGCTGCACGCGCAAGAGGCGCCCGATCGCGCCAATGAGCTTGAAGCCTACGGCGCGGTTTTCGATCGCACGCCCGATGGACGTATTTTACAGAGAAATTTTGGCGGCCATCTCTATCCCCGGCTCGCGCACGTGGGCGACCGTACCGGTCTTGAGATGATTCGTACGCTGCAAGACAAGGCCGTGCATACGAAGGGCCTGGAAGTGCATATGGAATGCACGATTTACAAGCTGCTCGTGAATGATGGCCGCGTCTGCGGCGCAATCGGCTACTGGCGCCAGACTGGCGAGTTCGTCGTGTTCAAGGCCAAGGCAGTCGTGATTGCTACGGGCGGCATCGGCAAGTCGTTTAAAGTGACCTCCAACTCGTGGGAATACACGGGCGATGGTCATGCCATGGCCTATCTGGCGGGCGCTGACCTGATCGACATGGAGTTCGTCCAGTTCCATCCGACCGGCATGATGTGGCCGCTTTCGGTGAAGGGCATTCTTGTGACCGAGGGGGTGCGCGGCGAAGGCGGCGTGCTTCGCAACAACAAGGGCGAGCGCTTCATGTTCAAATACGTGCCCGAGCAGTTCAAAAAAGATTACGCCGATACCGAAGACGAAGCTCGCCGCTGGCTCGACGGCGACAAGACGGCTCGCCGTCCGCCCGAGCTGCTTACGCGCGACGTCGTGGCCCGTGCAATCAACGCGGAAGTGAAGGCCGGTCGTGGAACTCCGCACGGCGGCGCTTATCTGGATATCGCGGCAGCCCGCAGCCCCGACTATATCAAGCGCAAGCTGCCCAGCATGTATCACCAGTTCAAAGAGCTGGCGCAGGTCGACATTACCAAGGAAGCCATGGAAGTCGGCCCGACGACTCATTACATCATGGGCGGCGTACGCGTGAATCCTGAGACCGCCGAATCCACCGTGCCCGGTATTTTTGCGGCTGGCGAAGCTGCAGGCGGCATGCATGGCGCGAATCGACTGGGCGGCAACAGCTTGAGCGATCTGCTGGTTTTTGGACGGCGTGCCGGTATGGGTGCCGCGAACTATGCAAAGAATCTGAAGACGTCTCCAGCCTTAAACCAGGCCGACATCGATGCTACCCTCAAAGAGATGACCGCGCCGCTGGATCGGGTTAGTGGCGAGAATCCTTATACGATCGCCCAGGACCTCCAAGAGACCATGCAAACGCATGTGGGCATCATCCGTGAAGAAGCCGAGATGAAAGAGGGCCTGGAAAAGGTGCTCAAACTCAAAGAACGGGCGTCACGCGCGCAAAGCAGCGGCACCCGTGCCTATAATCCGGGCTGGAATCAGGCGCTCGACCTGCGGGCGATGCTGACCTGCTCGGAAGCAATTGCCCGGGCCGCCATCGAACGCAAGGAAAGCCGCGGCGGTCACACCCGCAACGATTATCCTGATTACGATAAAGACCTGAGTAAGGTAAACTTTCTGATTAAGAAGACGACAGCTGGCGAGATGGGCATCCGCAAGGAACCGTTGCCTCAAATGCCAGCCGAGCTTCAGGAACTCTTCAAGGGAGAAAGCAATGCAACCAGCCAAAGCTGAGACCGGCACCATTTCCCGTTTGATGCGCGTCTTCCGCGGCGACCAGAAACGCTCGGAGCTCAAAGAGTTTACGATCAATCAGCACCCCGGCATGGTCGTCCTCGATGCGATTCACCAGATTCAGGCCGAGCAGGCCGGCGATCTGGCCTGCCGTTGGAACTGCAAGGCCGGCAAGTGCGGCTCGTGCAGCGCTGAAATCAATGGCCGGCCTCGTCTCATGTGCATGACCCGCATGGGCGACTTCGCGCCCGGCGAGACGATCACCGTGCGTCCGATGAAGACGTTTCCGGTCATCAAGGACCTGGTTACCGACGTGTCGTGGAACTACGAGATCAACAAGAAGATCAAACCGTTCACGCCCAAGCCCAAAAACGCCGACGGCACCTGGCGCATGCAGCAGTATGAAGTCGATCGTGTGCAGGAGTTCCGCAAATGCATCGAGTGCTTCCTGTGTCAGGACGTCTGCCACGTGCTGCGCGACCACGACAAGAAGTCTGAGTTCGGCGGTCCGCGCTTTTTCGTGCGCGCAGCCTCGCTTGAGATGCATCCATTGGATACCGCCGATCGCGTGCCGATGATCAAGGAATCGCTGGGCGTGGGCCTTTGCAACATTACCAAATGCTGCACCGAGGTTTGCCCCGAAAACATCACGATCACCGACAACGCGATTATTCCGCTTAAAGAACGCGTGGTGAGCCGTTATTTCGATCCGTTGGCAGCGCTCTGGCAGAAGATCTCGGGGCTGCCCAAGCAGCCACGCGGCGGCGCCTGACGTTCAGACTGGGTAATATCCGCCCAGCTGTCGTCGCGCCCCGGCAGGAAGTTCTTCGTTGAATGTTATCGCGCATTCTTCCGAACAGTTAGGCATGAATGCTGAAACTTTTAAAGCCTCGGTAAGCCTGTTTGCAGCCGCTTTTTTCATTCTTCTGCTGCCGTCCTGCTCAACACCTTCGAGCACAAGGGTACAGGATGGCGATCGCAATCCTGCCTCTTTCTGTCATCCCACACTGCATGATAAGGAAGAAGCCGAGCGCGTTCTGGCCGAGCCAGGCAAGTTCGAAGCAAGGCGCAAACAGCTGCTGAAAGCCACGGTACAGGGCTACCTGCTCGGTGCCGAGCTGCTCGACAAGTTTGATCGTCTGCTCGACGGCAAGCAGTCGATGCGCGCAATTTATTTTTCGCGCACCTATCTGCAGCTCCAGGCGTTGCATAAAGTAAGGCAGGAGATTCGCCATTCGCTCGAAGACATCTACATGGGCAAGATCAACAAGGAGCTGGCGGAAAACATTGGCGCCGACCGCAAAACCGTCATCGTGCGCAATGTCGACGAGGCAGAGCACGAAATCGAATCGCTGATGCACGCTAAAACCGACAATCGCTTTACGCGGCTGGCGCTGGTTGAGGTGGCCGAAAGTTTTGAAGATCTGCGCGACTATTACGTCAGCTGCGACTATACGGTGCTGTCGGGCAACTACGACGTGCGCCTTAAGACGCGCAAGGCCCTTGTCGAGGACAGTGCCGGCGCACCGGCACCCGCTTACGGTGCGCATCTGGACTGGGCGCCCAAAGACGGTGAGGAAGGCCTGCATGTCGGAGAGATCGTTGACGATGCCGCCGACGTGCTTCGCGAGGAGCTGGGCGATATGCAGCTGCGGGAGCCTCAGGCGACTGCCCTCTATGCGCCAGGCGTGGGCGCCAACGGCAACATCACGGGCAACAGCTTTCCAAAGGGGGCCTGGGCCCTGACCTTTGACGACGGCCCTGCGGGCACCACGCCGCGGGTACTCGACAATCTCAAGAAGCATGATATCAAGGCGACTTTTTTCATGTTGTCGCAGAATATCAAAAGCAAGATTTTCTCCGATACGGCCAAGCGCATTCAGTCCCAGGGCCAGGCACTCGCATCACATTCCATCAGTCATCCGATGATTCCCAAGCTGAGCGCTGAAGGGCGGGTTCGGGAAATTGTGGGAGCCGCGAAGATGTTCGAGGATTTCTTCGGCGAAAAGCCCAAGTTTTTTCGGCTGCCCTATGGGGCAGGCGTGAACAATGCGGGGGTTCGCAAAATAATCGCCGACGCGGGCATGATTCACGTCTACTGGAACGTCGATACGCTCGACTGGCAGGATAAGAATCCGGAATCCATTTTTCAGCGCGCCGTAAAGCAGATGGAGCGACTGGGTCGAGGCGTTATTCTATTTCACGACATCCATCCGCAGTCCGTCATCGCATCTGAAAAAGTAATGACCTGGCTGCAAGACCCTAAACGAAATTTGCGGCTGGTTACGCTGCCCGAGATTGTCGACGAGATGAACGCTGCAGCGCCGGCAGTTGCACCAAAGTAGGAGTACGGGTTTCGGACGACGGGCGTCTGGTGTCCGAAACGCCAGCTTCCCTCATTCCGCGGGTGAGCCGACGCCAGCCTTTTTCACCTCTGTTCGAAGCTCTTTGAGTAATCCACTCGAGCAAACCCATCGCGCCCGTTCGGCACACTTCAGTGTCTGGGCTGCCGTTTGTGCTTTGGCTTTATCCTGTGCGCTTTGCAAAGCGGCCTTCCAGGTCTTGCTCAGATTCGAATAGCCCTGCACCACGTCGGCCAGGACGCCGCAGTGGCATTCGTCGTTGCAGGTTTTGAGTTCGACCAGTACGGATTGACGTTTTGCATTGGCCAGGTGAGACAGCTCATCTTTCTTCGCATCCAGACGAGCCTGCGTGACTTGCAGCAAAGCGTTGGCGGACGCAGGCGAAAGGCCGCAGCCTGCACGTTTTTCGCCGTCAAAGGCCACCCGAAAAACTATTGCCGCGGCATCAAGCTGTGCCAGCGAAGAGCTCCTGGCCGCCTGGGCCGTGCCAGCGGAAATAAAAAAGGCGGAAACGATAAGAACAATATTTTTCATATCTCTGTTCTTACTATGTCTGAGGCGGCTTGCCCAGTTTGCTGCATGGCAGTAGTTCTTTGCCGGCCCTTTTGGTGGACTTTTCAGTGACCGTCTCATAGTTTTTGCGACACTTATGGCACCTTGGATTGTCGCAACACAGTGGGCCTCACGCCTTGTTCTGATTCTGCTTTTCGGACTCTCGATCTGGTCGATCCGAATCATGATCGAGCGCTCACGCGTCTATAACGGCTTGGTGTTGCTGCCGGGAGCCTTGGATCAGGCGCGAAAATTCATAGGCAATCGCGACTGGGCCGGTCTGCAGAAATGGCTCGATGGTTCGTCGTCCCGTGAAACCGAGATCTTCGCGGGCACCTTACGGGCCGCCTTAGCCAGCGGGTCTAAAAAGCCCGAGCAAATAGACCGCTCGGTGAAGAGCTTTCTCACGACCGAGCGCACCAGGCTTGAGACC
>JBBRLF010000191.1:0-9739 GCA_038231515.1 candidate division WWE3 bacterium | reverse complement strand
CGCCAGTAATAGATCCATGGCCTGAAAGGTGGAGTCGGGCACAAGCCCCAGCGCGATGTCGGCGATCATCGTGCCGCGATTGGGCGCGCCTATTGCCGTTACGCTGGCCACGCGTTCGGTAAAGCCGAAGTTGGCTGCCAGATAGCGCGCATCGAGGCCCCCGAAGCTGTGGGTTATGAGATTGACCTTGCCCTCGGGAATACTGGCCTGAATCTGCTCTTTGAGCTCGCGCGCCCGAAACTCCATCGTATGAAACGGCGTGAGGTTCGGCGCGATGACCTCGTTGCCCGCATCGCGCAAAAGTTTGGCGAACCCATAGAAATATTCCACGGGGCCATAGGTGCTTTTGCCGCCCAGGCCATGCACCAGGACAATCGGATGTTTGAGCTGTAACGGGTCGGTTGCCATCTAGGAAAAGTCTATCACAACTTAAAGATCTTTCAGTGGATGCGAAGCTGCGGGCCACGGTGATTCGAAGTGGCTCAGTAACAGCTCGTCGGTAACGGCCGTGAGAGTCTTCGGCTGCCACTGGGGGTTCTTGTCTTTGTCGAGCAGCAATGCGCGCACGCCCTCGGCAAAGTCGTGGTGCCGCCCGCATTGCGTGGCCAGGTCAAGCTCCATGCGAAGGCAGGCGGCAAGCGACAACGTCTGCCCGCGTTTGAGCTGTTCGAAGATCAGGAAGGCCGACGTCGGCGAACCTCGGGCAAAGGCGGCGCCCGCGTTTGCAAGCAGTGCGTCAGAGTTGTCGGCAAGCTTTAACAGGCGCGCAAAAACCGCGCGGGCGTCATGGCCGGCCAGCACCCGGTTGATCGTGTCCAGGTGGGCCGCAAGTTGGACGGTGGGCAGCCTTGCCGCGAAATTTTCGCTCAACTGCTTTGCCAGCGCATTGAGCTGCCGGCGATTCACGTCGGCATTACTGGTCCAGGTCGTGTTTTCGAGACGCGTGCAAAACTCAGCGGTCTGGTCATCTGGTATAAAAAAGTCGGCCAGGCCTGCCAGCAAAGCGTCGGCGGCATTCAATCGGGTGCCGGTAAGGGCGAGAAACAGTCCCAGGCGACCGGGCAGGTCATTCAGAAAATAGCTGCCGCCCACATCGGCAAAAAAACCTATCGCAGCTTCGGGCATCGCGAGCTGCGTGCTCTCGGTAACCACGCGACAGGTGGCCCCTGCCAGCAAACCGATGCCCCCACCCATGGTGAAGCCGTGCGCGATTACGACGACGGGTTTGACCGACTCGTGAATCGCGAAGTCGAGCCGATATTCCTGCGCAAAAAAATCGGTGACGTAGCCGGTGTTGCCCTTGGCGTTTTGCAAGATTACTTCTTTGACGTCGCCGCCCGCGCAAAAGGCGCGTGGGCCTGCACCACGCAGTACGATCACCGCGATATTTGGATCTTTCTGCCACTGCGCGAGCTGCGCCGAAAGCTGCGCGACCAGCTCCAAATTCAACGTGTTGTAGGCCTGCGGACGATCCAGGACGGCAAAAGCTACCGCGTGGGTGACTTGGGTTTTAAGCATTTCGTCAAAGCTTAGCGGTAACGAAGCGGATTGAAAAGAGCCTTGCCCTGTTCAATAATGAAGAATGAGCTTTGAGCCGCAATGGGTTGAGCTGAAAAAACGCGAGCGCCTGTTTAAATGGCTCTTCTTTCTCTATTTACCTGTTCTGGGCGGCGTGCTGTTCGTGATGTTTCTTTTCGTCAGACTCATGACCGACTACTTCTTTTTTTCTTGTGCGGTGCTCTGGATCGCGGCAATCGTGGGCGCGGGCCTGCGTTGCCTGAACTGGCTTTGCCCGCGCTGTGCGCATCCGTTTTCGATTAAAATCCATCGCAACGGCTTGCGGTGGCCCAAGCCCTTCACCGATCGCTGTGCTTCGTGCGGGCTGTGGAAATGGTCCTTGAAGGGTGACGTCGGAAAGTATGCCCCGGTCAAACCGAAAGGCTGAGTGCAGTCGGGCTACGCGAGATCGAACAACAGCAGCTCGGCCTTTTGTCCGGCCGCCGTAATTTTGAGCGACTGCTCGTTCTCAAGGGCCGCACCATCGCCAGCGCCGAGTCGCGTGCCATTGATTTCAATTGCGCCGCGCAGAATCTGAATCCAGCCCATGCGACCACGGGCCAGCGTGTGGGTGACCTCGGCATCTGCGGCGAGCACCGAAGCATACAGCTTCACGTCTTGATGCACAGTTACTGAGTTCTCGGCGCCGTCGCGCGAGGCGACGAGTCGCAGGCGGTTGCTTTTTTCCTGCTCGGAAAAAGCCTTCTGCTCATAGCGTGGCTCCAGACCTTCTTTGTCGGGCAGAATCCAGATTTGCAGAAAATGTACGAGTTCCTTGGGCGAGCCATTGAACTCACTGTGGCGCACGCCCGTGCCGGCCGACATGATCTGCACGTCACCTGGACGAATCAACGAGCCCGTACCCAGACTGTCTTTATGTTCGAGCGCTCCTTCGAGAACGTAAGAGATGATTTCCATGTCGCGGTGCCCGTGAGTGCCAAAGCCCTTGGCGGGCTGCACCCGGTCTTCGTTGATGACGAGCAGGTCGCGAAAACCGCTTTGGCTGGCGTCGTAGTAATCCCCAAACGAGAATGTGTGGTAGCTGTTGAGCCAGCCGATTTCGGAATGCCCTCTGTCTGTTGCCTTTCTGACGCGAATCATGGATTCTCCCTATAGGGGAACTTTTGAACATGAATGGCTCTGAAGTCAATGCGCAGCTCACTGTTTTACGCAAGCCGCCTTTTCGCAGCTTGAATCGTGATGGCACCTTTAACGTCGTGCCGCTCAGCCGCCGGCAGCGGTGGACGTTTGGTGATTTTTATCATTCGCTGCTGGTGCTTTCGTGGCCGCGTTTTTTGCTGGGTATTGTTGTCGTCTATCTGAGCGTAAATCTGGTGTTCGGCCTGGGCTATTTTTTTTGCGGCACGACGGCACTCGAAGGCGTGAACCGCGCGTCGGTTCTGGCACATTTTATGGACAGCTTTTTCTTCAGCGTGCAAACCTTTGCCACGATTGGCTACGGGCGCATCTCGCCGGTAGGGCTGGCTCCGAATCTGCTGGTTACGCTCGAGGCACTGGTTGGGTTGATGTGCCTGAGCCTGGCCACGGGGCTGTTGTTTGCACGGTTTTCGCGGCCCACGGCGCGCATTGCGTTCAGTAACGTGATGGTGATCAACTGCCATGACGGGCAGCACTCGCTGCTCATGCGTCTGGCCAACGAACGCCGCAACATGATCGCCCAGGCCGAAGTTTCGATGGTGATGGTCGTCAATGAGTACACGGCCGAGGGCGAAAGATATCGATCGCTGTATGATCTGGCACTGGAGCGCAGCATCTCGCCGGCCTTTTCGCTGAGCTGGACGATTGTGCATCCGATTACGACCGCTAGCCCGTTGCACGGGCACACCGTTGAAAGCTTGACCTCCGCGGACGCTGAAATTCTGGTAACCGTCACGGGCATCGATGCGACGCTGGCGCAGACGATTCATGCGCGGTTTTCGTATATCGCCAGCGAAATTCGCTGGAATCAGCGGTTCGTCGATATTCTCAGCCGCTCGTCGGATGGGCGCACGCAGGTGGACATGCCGAAATTTCACGACGTCGTGCCCGTGGCCGCTCTCGACTCCTGCGTTTGAGGGCGGGAGACTCCCGTCCGATTTTTCTCCATAGCTGCCGTTTCAACTCCTGTGCTAGCTGCGTAGCGTTAACTTTACCGCTATCACTAGGAGTATTTGAAATGAATTCCCCGCATGTATTGAAGGCCCTTGGCCTTGCTCTCGTTCTGTCCTGTGCGCCGGCCCAGGCCGCGTCGACGATGCCCGTGGCCGCCGCAGTTCAAGGCCCCGGCTACGATCTCGAACTACCCGAAGCCGAAATTCAAAAGCTGATCCAGGAAATCGAGAGCCAGGGCCTGATCGGCTCAAGCGAAATTTCGATCAACTCTTTGCGCCACCCCGGCGACAAGGCGGCCTACGATCAGACCGTCGAAACGATCGCCAAACGCATGCAGTGGGCGATTTTTGAATTCAGCGAAGTAAAGCGCAACGTGATTCGCTACTCGGTTATCGTCAACCAGGCGCATCTGAGCAAAGAAAAAGTCATGCTCATTACCGACACCTCGTCGAAGATTTCGCAGGAGCATTACCGGCGCGCCATCTGGTCGATTGCCGGCGCGATTGAAGATGAGAACGCGGCCTTGCGTCTGTGCATCTCGGAAGTCTGCGCCATCGAGATCGCCGATGCCTTTGAAGCCGTGACTCATTTCTCGGAATCAATCGATCGTGATCTGGATTTTCGCAAGCTCAACGCAGATCGCCGGGTATTCTGGCACTTCGAACATCCCATCTTGCGGGCATCGTTTTCGAAAGCCTTTCGCAACATGATTTCCAATAACCACGATCACAACGCGTACAAGATCATGGCGGCCGGCATCTTCACGCCGCTTTCGGTGGCGGGCGTTACCACGTTTGAGCTGCTCAAGGCGGCGGGCAGCGCCGTTTTCAATCCACGCTACAGCCGCATCAAACTTGAAGTGGACGAAGTAAAAATCGGCTTCAAGAAGATGTACAACTCGCACAAGGGAGTTTTTCAGAGCAACTATCAGGCTTGCGCCGATGGTTCGCGCGCCAAGGCATGGATTCCCCCTGTCGTTGTTCCGGCATCTAGCGACTCCTCGGTCGGCGGTGCTACGACTTTTCCACAAGGTATGCCCAATGCGGTACCGGGTCAGGACAAAGACTACTGGCTCGCTCTGGTGAAGGGCAGCACGCGGGCCGAGAAAGAGCCTTGTGCACGCATGGCGCTGCCGGCTGCGGCCGATTATGATCTGAAGCACGCAGAGCTGCGCGCTCAGCCCAATCAAAGCGTGGCCCAGGCGGCCGAAGTGGATACGTTCTTCGCCACGCTGCGGGCCGAGCAGCTCAGCGAGCTGCGTGACTACGCGGGCAACTATCAGGCGCTAGCCGCGGCAGGGCGCTCAGCCTATGAGCTGCAGCAGCTCGATGCCAAGATGCAGATCTATATGTTCAATCTGCTGCAGACGAATTTGGCCGCTTCCGAGAGCCGTTTTTTCAAAGCGGAGTGCCAGGCCGGACACGATTTGAACAATGTCGCTCATTCTTTCAAGACCGCGCCTGCGAGCTGGGCTGGCAGGTGCTACAACCCAGGTAGCGGCGCGGACTGGCTTCCGGCCAAGTCGATGTCGGCTCCATTTCTCATGGTGTCACAGGGAATTGTAAAGTTTTGGGCCTGTAGCGAGCAGCTTTATGGAGCTTTGCCGCTTTTGGGCTGTGCCAGCGTTGATCTGGTCACCGGCGAAAAGGCCGGACTGAACGTTGAAGACGCGCTTCGTGATCCCATGATCAAAGCCCGCCAAGGCGTGGACTGGTTTGGTCAGTCCAAGGAAGAATACGTGCGTTCTGAGCTTCCGGCCTGTTTCTAACCCGTTACTTTCCCCCTCAGACAGGTTCTGAGGGGGAAATTTTTTCCGCGCGGGCCGCGGCCAGCATCTATCTCCTTAGATTCCCGACGGAAAGTTCCGAAAAGCCTTACAGAATGACCGGTTTTTTAAGGCGCCTGGCCAAATATCTCTATCGCACTCCCGCAGAGGCTCACGTGGCCTCGGCGCCAAACGTCATTCGCGTCAAGGATGCGCTCTTTTACGCCGCGTTGACCGTGCTGGCGGTGGGGCTGCTGCCGTTCATTGCGCGTCAGACTTTTCAGAAGAAGCTCGAGCACGTCGAGGTGTCGGTGCCCCTTTCAAAATGGCACGTCGTGTACCGGGCCTCGCGCCCCTGTGCGTTTGACGCACGCAAAGATTCAAACTGTTTTGCCAATCCTTCGAACCCCGCACTTTGGAACAGTCCGCACACGCGCGAGCAGACTAAACATGAGGCTGAAGCTTTCAAGCGCCGTTATCAGGAGTTTTGGGTAGGCGTAACAGTTCCCGCCGCCGATATGAAAGCCGCGGCCGCGCGCACGGCCAATCATTTTATTATCGGTTGGATTCGCGGCACTTACCGCATCTGGCTCGATGGCGATTTTATCCTGGGCGGCAAGTGGTCTGACAACGAGCCTTTGGAGCTGCCCCTCACGATTGGCCGGCTGCAAAGCGGGCGTCCTTTGCATATCGCCATTGAGATCATCAACGACGCCGAGGTGATGGGCGCGCCCGATGCCTTCGCGCACGAGCTGGGTACTGGCTTTGCGACCAAGGAAACGGCCGCAGGCTGGCGGCGTGCTCAGGGCATCGTATTTTCGTCGCGGCCCCTGGCGCTGTTCATTTCCAATCTGCTGCTGGCGGTTATTTTCTTTCTGATCTGGACGGTCTCCCGAGAAAAGCACGAGCATTTTTATATCGCGCTTTATGCCCTGGCCAATGCGCTGGTGCAGCTGAAGCTGGTGGATTCTTTCTATCTCTCGCTTTCGCGCAGCGCCCTCAACACTTTTGGGTTGGTGGTGGTTTGCTATTACTCGGCGCTGAGCATGTTTGTCGGTTTCGCGTTTGCCCGCATGCGGCCCGCGATTTTCAAATGGGGCATTCCGGCGACGTTGCTGCTGCCCATCGGGCTGGCGATTTTCGTGCGCGATCCGCTGCAGCAGCAAGAAGTCTTTGCAGTTTTTTACCAGCAGATCGGATTTTTCTTCGCGGCCGTGGGCGCGCTCTCGTGCTTTCTGCAGGCGTGGCTGCTCAGGGCCCAGCGCAGCTCGGGGGTGGCGTTGCCCGTGCGCGAGTCCCGGCTTATCTTGTTCGGCGCGGTGCTGACGCTGATCGCGATAAACTGTGGCTTTGACTATGGGCTGGTCAGCAGCGGTTTTTTTCATCGCACGGGCAATGTATTTTTGCTGCTGGTGCTGGGCATGATTGCGCTGCGGGATTATCAGGAAGAACGCCTGCTGATTCAAAAGGCCCCGGTTTCGCCTTATCACCGGCGCGCTGTTATTCCCAGCTCGGTGCAGGGTGCGATGCTGGTGATCGACCTCAAGAATTCTGAGCGGCTTTTTAGAATTGGCGCGGCCCTGGGTCGCGGCGGCGAGCTTGTTGATATCTGCATCTCGCATCTGGCCGAGGTGGCCACAGAGCAGCGGGGCGTCGTCATTCTGAGCGAGGGCGACCTGATTCGAATTTTCTTCGACGGCCTCGATCATGGTGTTCCCGCGCTGGCGGCGCTTGCCACCTGCGACGCCGTGCTGGTGCGGCTGCGGGGGCTGGAAGTTCAGCTGCAGTCGCAGTTCTCGATTGAAGCCCGGCCCAAATTAGAGTTTCGCGCGGCCATTGCGGTGGGATCGATTCGCCCGGTTTGGCACGAGATCGGCACCTTGCGATATGCGGGCTGGGCCGAGGCCGGCACTGAAAATACGTTTGTGGAATCCATCCGACTCATGGACCTGGATCATCAGCTGCCCACGCGCTCGAGTACGGTTGAGAGCCGGCTGGTGTTGAGCGAAACATTGGCCGCCACCCTGTGCGAGCAGCGCCCCGAGCTGGCTACGCGCTTTACGGCGCGAAACCTGGTTCTAAAAGGCAAACATGGTCGCGACTACTGCGTGGGATTTTATCTGCCCGCGGCCAGTGTTGCGCGCGATCTCAAGCGCGTCGCCTAGCTACGTTAAAAACAATGAGTCTGGACAAAGTTAGTCGTGGTGCCGGCTACGTCAATAAGGGTCGCGCCACCACCGCCGGTGAACGTTAGTGTCTCGGTTCCCTGCAAAGAGCCCGAGAAAGTCGTGGTGATCGTGCCGCTCTGGGGAAAGCAGCTGCCGCTGATATAGCCGACGTTGCTGAAGACTGCCGTGCCCGTGTAATGCGCAAGATTGTGCTGAACCAGGACGGTGCCAGCCAGGATGGCGCGGCCCGTTCCGGTGACGATAAGCAGGGGCTGGCTCGCAGCCGTGCTGATGCTGTGATCCCAGAGCGTGGACAGCAAGCGAATGCCAGTGATGTTGATTTTGTGCTGGCCCGTGCCGTTGCCATTGATTTCAAAACCGCCCGCCACGGTAAAGGCGTAGCCAAACGGCGTTTGCGTGTCCAGGCTGACTGTGAAGCCGCCGGGTTCGGTGCGAACCGTGGCATTACCGCCTGGAATGGAGCCGATAAAAGTTCGGGTCAGCGTATCGGTTGGGGCCACGAGAGGCAGGGTCGTGGTGCCGCAAACCGCGCTGCCGCTGAACAGCAAACTTTGGCCACCGGTCCAGGTTGCCAATGAGGAGCCCAGGGTACAGGCGGCATAGGTCAGATTCAGAAGCTGAAGGCCTGTGCCTGCGCAGGTCGAGGTTCCGGGCGAAAGGTAAGTCGGGCACCCTGTCACCGTGCCGATGTCCTGGCCCGAGCTTTGAGCGGCGGCGCCCGAGACGATCGCAGCTGCGATGGCCGAGGTTGAGTTGGCCGCATCCAGGCCACCGCCGGCACTGCCGCCACCATGAGCGGGCGTGGCGCCGATTTTGTTGGCGCAGCTGAAAACCAGGGGTGCGATTGCGAGGGTGAGTACTGCGAGAAGAAGCCGTCTCATCAAAGTTAGTCTAGCAAATTACTTTGTAACCCACCACTCCACGGGGCGGCCCATGTGGTGCAGATAGGCCATGGTTACCGCGTTGGCACAGGCTAAGCTAAAAACGAGCAGCGTTAGGATGAGCAGCACCTGGGTCAGCCGCCAAAGCGTGACGTGAAAGCCAGCCAGATCAGAGCGACGGACTGCCCAGAATCCCGGCTGCCGACGAAAGGGCTTGGTCTCGCGTTGCAGCTCCCACGGCAGCATAATGTTGCGGATAAACCAGGCCACGAACAGAAATACGCTCGCGAAGCCCAAGGTGATCCAGAAAAAATTGAAAGAATGAGTGGTGAGAACCAAGGCCACTTTGTCTCCAGTGCTGGATTGTCTCCAGAGTATCTCATTCTAAATAGCTGGAATTATTCAATCACGCCAAGTTCTTTTTTCGGCACTGATTTTGCTGTGTGCCTCCGCATCACACACGACACTAGGATGGTGTTCAGCCAGGGGAGAGTCCGTCCGATGAGAAACACAAGATCGCTAGTCACACTGGGAATACTTTTAGGGAGTTTGCAGCTCGGCGCGTCAGCCGGCATTTTTTCAGAGGGTGGTGGGCAGACGCAGGTTGCGCTTACCCGTACCGCGTTGTCCGGAATGAGTCTTTCGGCTCAGCTTTCAAAGAATGAGTATCGCTACGTCGAGCGCCAAGAACGTTATACCGAACAGGTTCCCTACGACGTCGTGGTTCCGTACGAAGAAGCAGAGACCTATTACGAGAATGAAACGCAATGTGGAATGGTTCCGCGTTCGCGCGAAGTTTGTCACAACGAAGAACGCTGCGAGATCGAGCATCGGCAAGTTTGCCACGATGAGACCAAGTGCGAACATACCTTGGCTGATGCAGCGAGTTTGCTGATCGCCGAGGTGAGTTCGTCGGAGATTATGACTCTGGCGGCGCCTAAGGGCGGCGGCCACACGGGTGGCGGAAATACTGGCGGTGGTAACACTGGCGGCGGCCACACGGGTGGCGGAAACACTGGCGGTGGTAACACTGGCGGCGGACACACGGGTGGCGGAAATACTGGCGGTGGTAACACTGGCGGCGGGCACACGGGTGGCGGAAATACTGGCGGAGGCAACACTGGCGGCGGCCACACTGGCGGCGGCCACACGGGTGGCGGAAATACTGGTGGTGGCAACACTGGCGGCGGCAACCATGGCGGCGGCGACAACGGACACCATGGTGGCGAAGTTTG
>JBBRLF010000190.1:0-9857 GCA_038231515.1 candidate division WWE3 bacterium | reverse complement strand
TTTTACCTCGCCGCATTTCTGACCCTGCTGGCCAGCTGGATGTTCTGGCCCGAGCCGCTGCGCAGGCTTGGCTTTGGGCTGATGAGCTGTGGCGTGGCTTTTCATCTCGTGGGCGTGGCGTCGCGCATGTTCATCATGGGCCGGCCGCCGGTCAGCACGCTCTATGAGTCTATTATTTTCGTGGCTCTGGTGGCGCTCATCTTCTCGATGATTCTCGAAAAGGTTTCCAAGAATGGCCTGGGCCTATTGATCGGAAGCGTCGCGGGCCCGGTATTGCTGTTCATCAGCTTTGGCTACGCCGACGAAGGCGACACGATGGGAATGCTGGTGGCCGTGCTCAACACCAACTTCTGGCTGGCCACTCACGTGGTGTGCATCACGATTGGTTATGGCTGCTGTCTGGTGGGCGGCGTTATTGGACATGCTTATCTGGTCATGCGTTTGCTGCGGCCAAACGCCCCGAAGCTGGGCGAGCTGCACAAGAACATGCTCGGCGTCAGCATGGTGGCCCTGTTTTTTGCAATGTTCGGCACGATTTTGGGCGGAATCTGGGCCGATCAATCGTGGGGCCGGTTCTGGGGTTGGGACCCCAAAGAGAACGGCGCGATGCTGATCGTGCTTTGGCTCCTGTTTCTATTGCATGGCAGGCTGGCCGGCGTGATTAAGCCGCTGGGCTATGGCGTGGGAATGGTGCTCACCAATGTGATCGTGGCGCTGGCCTGGTTTGGCGTGAATCTTTTGAACGTGGGACTGCATTCGTACGGATTTACCGAGAACATCGCGACCAATCTTGCGACGTTTTGTATCAGCGAAGGGCTGTTTGCCCTGCTGATGTATCATTTTATCAAGGTGAGAGACGCGGCGCCCGTAAAAGCCTGAGGCATGTGCCAGCACTGACACATGCCTCAGCTGGATTCAATTCAGCCGCGGCTATTTCTTGCTGGCTGGTGTTCTCTCGTGAATCTTTCGCTGCATGGCTTGCGTCTCATCGCGGCAGCCCGAGCTTAGCTCGGTTGCGTGCGACTGCAGGCAGTCCGTCATTCGGCCCATTCCCGGTTTGATGTCCGAGCAAAATTTCGACACGTCATCCTTGCAGGCCTTTTCGAACTTCTCATGCATGGCGGTCCAGCGTGCGCGAGCCTCTTCTCGAAAGTCGCGGCACTTGGCTGTGAGCTCATTCTGATGTTGATTCATGCAGTCACGCAGCTTGCCGTCGCCCGGCTGCATATTGGCACAGAACTGTTGCATGTCGGTGCCACAGGCGTCCTGGAAGCGGGCGTGCCAGTTATCGGTACCGGTCGCGGTGTCGGGATTGATGTTGCCTTGCGCATAGGCCGCGGTGCCGCCCAGTGCGGTTAGCACTACGGCCAAAGCCAATGCCTTTGATTTGTTCATGGATTTGTTCATGGGTATTCCCCCCTTTTTCAGATTTTTTGGATTTGCTGGATATCGGGGGAAGTATTCAACCTCGGTGCCAAGTGCATTTATCTGCTTGCTTGCCACGCGGGTTCTCTTAAGATTGATGCATGGGAATATTCAGAATCAGTCTTGCGCTGCTTCTTCTTTCATCGGTGCCCGTGAGTGGGGCCGCGCCGCAGACGGCGGTGCAGTTTAGCGGACAGGCAAGGCTGCGCGTCGAAGGCGATGACCGCACGGATTTTGCCACGGACCGGGATTTTACGGCGCTGAGACTACGCCCCGATATTCTCTATACGCCCGATGTCACGCTGTCGTTATTGCTGGAACCGCAGTTTGCCCACACCTTTGGCGAGCCGTTGCTGGTTCCCGCCACCACCACGGCCAACTCCAGCCAAACCACGAGTGCCACGACGTTTGACAATTCTCTTAGCGTGCATCAGGCCTATATTGATTATCATCCCTATGAAAAATTTCAGTTCGTGGGCGGCCGCCAGGAGCTGAACTATGGCGATCAGCGGGTGATCGGTAACTCCGATTGGGGCAATATCGGCCGGTCGTTCGATGCGCTTCGCACGCGCATCTCGTTTACGCGCGGCTGGTGGGACCTGTTTGCGTCCAAGGTGGTAGAGAACAACGCCACGACCACCGGGGCGGGCGATATTAATCTGTATGGCACGTATCTGACTTTGAATATGGGCCAGTATCTGCGCGCGCTCGATCTTTACGTCTACTACCAGCGCGACGACGCTGCGGCCACCGGGCTGTATGCGCCCGGGGTGCGAATCAAGTCTGAAGTCCATAACTTCGACTATCGAGCCGAATATGTGTCCGAGCTGGGCAATGCGGTGCCGACCGCGTCTTCATCGTCGATGGTCAATGTGGAGCTGGGCTACACGTTTAGCTCTTCGGTGATGCATCCCCGGTTCAGTCTCGAAGGACTGAGCACGGGGCGTAACTACAATCAGCTCTACCCCACCGGCCACGGAGTGCTGGGCAACGCCGATATCTTTTCACGACGCAACATCTCAGGCGGGGCTTTTCATGCGTCGGCTGAGATTGTCGACAACTTCACGCTATTCGTGGATGTTTTTCATCTGTACCGCACCTATACCGATGCGACTGCCTTCAAGTTCAACGGCACCCCGCTGGGAAGTCTTAGTGCTTCAACCTCCTCTGCGCTGGGGGATGAGTTTGACCTGTTCAGCAAATATCGAATATCGCGGGCCACTTCGCTCTTTGCCGGTGTGGCAGTTTTTTTGAAAGGAAAGTATCTTTCCGACTCGTTTGCGCAGAACTGGATGCCCACGTTTTACTACGTGCAGATGGACGTTAAGTTTTAACCGCAATCACGAGTTCAAAATTAACCAAGGGTGCCATCGACCCCAGTCGGCTTACCACCAACGGCTCGGCCGTAGTAGTTAGCCCTGCCAGCGCGTCAATCAGCTTTGCGCCATGCTCATGTGAAAGGTGTACGGTGGCCACCCAGTGGTCGGCCTGTGGGTGCGCCAGCTGCAGCCGGCTCAACCCTGCTTTGGGTTTCCAGTAGATGGTCCAGTTCTGGGGCAGCTCAAGCCTGAGCTCGGCGCCACCCGGCGCAAAGGCCGCGGCTAGACTTTCGGCCAGCGGCGCAAGCAGGTCGGCCGTAAGAGTGAGCTCGAGCTGGCTTTGTAATGTGGGATGCGCGGTTTTCGTCAAACCAAGGACTTGAGATTTCCAGTTCACATGTGCCATTCACTTTACCGACAGATCTTTGAATACCCACCAGTCAAGCGGGCCCGGGTCAAAGCCCCGAATGGTGGGTCGCACCAGGCCGCTGATTCGGCCGTAGTTGAGTGGAATCGTGGCGACCTGCTCTTCAAGTAAAATTTTCTGAGCCGCCAGATAGCTCTTGTCGCGATCTGCCCGCACATTGGAGCTGCGCGCACCGGTAACAAGCTCGTCGTATTTCGAGTCTTGCCACCCGTAACGGTTCAGGCCTGAGTTGCTTAGAAAGATGGAGTAGAAGTTATCGGAGTCTGGATAGTCGGCACCCCAGAAGTTGAGCTGCATGGCGTAGTCGGTGTGCACCAGGGTTGGCGAATAATAACGCTTGGGCTCCAGGATATGGATGCGGATTTTAAGACCCAAGTTTCGTTTGAGCTCGTCCTGGATAAATTGCGCTAAAATTACCTGGTCATCAAACGAGGGCGAAAGCAGATCGAGAGGTGGCAACGTGGCGGTGTCGAAGCCGGTCTTTTTGAACTCGGCTTTGGCCGCCTCGATATTGATTGAAACGCCGCCGCGGGCGCTGTAGCCAGGCAAGCCGGGGGGCACGAACGAGGTCGCCGGCTGGTAAGCGCCTTCGAAAAGTTTGGTCAGCTTGGTGCGGTCAATCGCCAGCGCAATCGCGCGACGCAGCGCCAGGTTTGCCGTTGGTCCGTGTGCCGTGTTCATGCGCAGGTGCACGGTGCGCATATCGGGCCAGGTACGAAAATCAGCGCGGTTGCGCAGATGGGTGCGCTCAAGCGAAGCCAGCTTGGGCAGAAAATCGATCTGCCCGTCTTCGTACAACTTCAGCGCCATGGAGTCGTCGGGTACCAGCGCCAGATTGACGACATCCAGGTTGCCGTGGTGCCCGTAGTATTCCGTGTTACGCTCAAGCGTGATGCTGCGTTGCACCTCATGTGCCTTGAGCGTGAAGGGCCCCAGGGTCACCAGCGAGCCCGCCTTATCCCAAGGCTTTTTCTTGGCATCGATCAGGTCTTGTCTGATGGGAAACGTGGCGTAAAACGAGGGAATCCAATACCAAAACGAGATGGCCGCGCGCAGCTGTACGCGCAGGGTGCGCTCGTCAACGGCCTTGATTCCGACTTTTGAGAAATCTTTCAGCTCGCCTTGGTGAAACTGCTCGGCGCCTTCGATGTCGAAGAGAAAAGAAGCGTACTTCGCACCGGTTTCGGGCGCAAGCAAGCGGTGCCAGCTGTCGACAAAGTGCTGAGCCTTGAGCGGCGTGCCATCCGACCACTTGATGCCGGGACGTAGATGAAAGGTATAAACGCGCGAACCCGGCGCGATATCCCAGCTTTCGGCTAAGGCGGGCTGGGCCTCCATCTGCGAATCAATCGACACCAGGCCTTCCATCAGATTGCGAATGACAAAACCCTCGACCCACGTCGAAGCTTTATTCCAGTCCAGAGTCTGCGGTTCGCCCAGCGCCCTGACTTTTAGCACGTGGGTGCTGACCGCGTGGGCGGGCTGCACCGACAACGCAGTCACGATAATCGACAGGATGAGCGCTGACCTCACTTGCGTGTGCCGGCCGCCGCGGTATTCCACCGGAATACATAAAGATTGCCAAAGTTGGAGAGGGCGAAAATGTCGTGCTCGGATTGAATCGGCGTGGAAACAAAGCCGCTGCGCAGCCCTGCACTGTAGCGATAGGCAATGGTGCCGTCGCCTTTGTGAATCACGTAAAAGTATTGTTGCGAGCTGCCGAAGGCCAGAAAGCTGTCGTGCTGAATCAGATTCGTCGGCGTGCCCGAGTCGAGATCAAACTTCCAGCCCTGCTTGCCCGTGTCTTTGTTAATGGAATAAATGCTTCCGTTGCTTGAGGCCAGATAAAGGGTCTTGTCGTCCATCAGCACTTTTTTCGAGCCACCGACTTCGATATGCCACAGTACGCGGCCCTTGGCGCGTTCGAGCGCATAGAGCTCGCCGTCATAGGACGGCACATACAGGCGGTCGCCGTCGATCAGCACCATGGCGTCAACGTCGGTAAACTTCGTGCCGCGATGAATCTTCTGCTCCCAGACCAGGTTACCGTCATTGGCGTTCAGGGCCACCAGGTAACCGTCGCTGAAGCCCACGTAAGCCAGGCCATTTTCGACGGCTGGCGTGGCGTTGCCGTGCACCGTCGTAATGTAGTTGCCGCCGCGCTTATAGTGCCAGATCCATTTGCCCGTGGTTTGGTCCAGGCAGTAAACGATGTCGTCAGAGGTTGTCAGATAGATGCGCTTGCCCGCCAAGGTGGCGCGCGCGAATACCGGTGTCTTGGTTTCGTACTTCCACAGCACCTTGCCGAATTCGGCGTCGAGCGCGTAAAAGTTGCCGTCCATCGCACCGAAGTACAGCACGTTGCCGTCGAGCAGCAGGGCGCTGCTGACGCCGTTTTTGGTGTAGAACTGCCACTTGCGGTGAAAGCCCGTGCGTTCAAATGCCTCAACGCCCTTGGTTTCGGTCGCCACGAAAACCACGTCTTTGGCTACGGCGGGGCTGCCAAACTCGACGGGGTCCTGACCCGCATCAAGAATCTTCTCGCGCGACATGTACACATAGCCACGTTCGAGAGGTGGATTCTTGAACTTGACGTTCTTGTACAGATTGCGACCGCCGCAGCCGGTGGAAGCCAGAACGGATAGGAGCAGAAGGCAGAAAATGGTTCGTTTCATCATTTCCGGTTACCGCAGATGCACGGTCTGGATTTCAGCATCCTTGGCGAGCGGCGTATTGGGAAATTCTTTACCGACCGCCTGGTACTGTTCCAGCGCGCGGGGCTTATCGCCCTTCATTGCATAGTTGCGGGCCAGGGCCATCATGGTGTCGCCCTTTAACGTTTTGTCGCCCGAAGAGATGACTTGACGCAATGCATCTATCGCGGCGTCGTGATTCTTGGCGTTCTCGTAGGCATAAGCCAACGCGTACTGTGCCATTGGCTTGGCCGCACGTGGCTTGGCGTTGTCGACGGCTGCCTTATAATACTCGACGGCCTTGGCGGCATTGCCGTGCTGAAAATAAGCGTCGCCGATTAAAAGAAATCCTTCAAACGAAGCGCGGCTGCCCGCGAAATGCTTGGAAACTTTTTCAATCTCATCCAGCCCGGGCTGTGCGGCGCCCATCCATTCCGTGGGCTTGTCTTTAACCTTAACGATGGCCTTATCCAGCATCTGGCGCGCTTCATACAGGGCAGAGTCTGCCTCGTGCGCGGCTTTGTCGGCGTGATTCATGTAAAACGCGATTCCGAGTCCGACGACAAACATGGCCGCAATAATCGCCAGAAAGGTCTTGCCGTTCTCATTTATGAAATGGAACAGGCTGTTGATTCGTTCCAAGAATGCATCCGGACGTTTCAGGGCTTTGCGGTCGAGATGGGACGTGGACATTCGAAGGTCTCCATTTTTTCTATCAATGTTGCGCGGTATTAGGATCAGGAGTACCCTGGTTTCATGAGACTTTTCAAGCCCTTTATGGCGTTGTGTCTCCTCTTTATCATCGGAATCGGAAGCGAGCCGCTCGCCCAGGCCAAGGACCTGTCCGGAAGGCTGGGTATTGGATTTACGAACGACTTCTCGAATTCGACGGCAGCGCGCAATGTGCCGGCAATTAGCGTTAAATACGGTGCGTCGAAAGACCTGCACATGCTGGGTGCGGTTGGGTTCAATAGCCTCACACCGTCCTCGTTCACCCTGGGCGCCAAGATTTTCAAGAATATATTTTATGAAACGAACCTGAATTTTTTCAGCTGCGTGGGCCTGGCCTATCTTAAAGACGCGCAGTCGGGCATCGAGATTCTGGGTGTGCTCGGCGCTGAGTTTTTTATTCCGGGAATCGACAGCCTGGGCTGGCTGTTCGAGGCTGGTGTCAGCGCCAGCAACGTCACCGGTACCTTTGGGGTGAAGACGATTGGCTACTCTTTCATCAATGCAGGGATGCATTTTTATTTCTAACCGCCGCAGCTTATTACTACTGACCTCTACCCTACTTCTGGCACTGGCCGGTGCCTCGGCGGCGCTGGCGGCGGATGCTCCGACCAATGTGAGCGCCAAAAAAACGGCCGATGAGTACAATCAGGACGAGATCATCTCGGGCCCGTTTTCGGAATACGGTGAGTTCGACTCCAGCGAAGATGAAGCGCAGGATGAAAAATTCTTTCAGTTCGGACGCTTCTTTGGCGTGGGCCTGGGCGCCGGTTCAACCACGGCCACGGGCAATGCCGGCAAGCTGTATCAGGGCGGCTTTCCCACGGTCTCTTTTCGCCTCGATTACTGGTTTGATTTTCAATTCGCGCTGCGGCTTGAGGTCGAGAACAGCAAGCACAACTACGACGTGCCGCCCGACGGCCTGACCGACGTGAACCTGTTTCGCGTCATGTTCAAGGTGAAATATTACTTCGACACGCGCGACCTTTCGGCGCCCATCACCTTCATCGGTCCGCATCTGATTCTGGGCGCGGGTTACTACACCCGTACCGACAACGTGGGTTCGGGTAGCGGTGACGCCTCAATTTCCAATGCGGTTCAGGCGCAGAACGCCATCGGCTTTAACGTCGGCGCCGGCCTGGAGCTCACGCTTAAGCCCAAGAAAACTTATCTGCAGATCGAGGTCGGAATGCATTCGGTGCAGTTCGGCGACGACTTTGATCCCAAGTTCAAGACGGCGGGAATTCCGGATCGGACGGGGTCGTGGGTTGAGACCAGCATCGGCCTGATGTGGACTTGGTAGTGGGCTACTTTGCCTTTAACAACGGCTGAAGCTCGGTAAGAATGCCGGCAACCCAGGTGTGTGCCGCAGCCATTCCCTCGCTGGTGTAAGGATAGTGAATCCCATCTCCGTCGTGCTCGGGGTAGAAGCCGTATTTGCGGCTGTCGATTAACACGCAGGCCGGCTCGCCGCTGGTGGGGCTGGCTTTTTTGATGCCGGTTTCGATGGCGGCGTAGACTTTGGCCATGTAGTTTTTTTCGCGCTTTCTCATGTTGGGGGGCGCGATCCAGATACAGGTCGTGTTTGGATGTTCTTTGATCGCCCTTACGAAGCGCTCGGTTTCGAACTCGTACAGGCTGGTTGGACCCGGAACATTGCTGCCGAACGCCACGATTACAGTTTGATGTTCATACGCGTCCGCGTGGGACGCCAGCGTTGCCGCGAGCCCGGGCGATGGAACTTTTCTGGCCTGCAGCGTGCGGCGGTTCAGGCGGGTCTTGGGATAGCAGCTGTTGAATACAAATCCGCGGGGCGTGGTGTAGCTGTGAAACCACCACATCGGCGAGGCACCACCCAGGGCATAGGTGTTGATTTCGGTATCGGGTACCGTGAGCAGCCAGTCTTCGAGGTATTCGCCAAACGGCGTAAGGCCATGGGAATCCGTGATGAGCAGGACGCGGTTGCGGGCGCAGGGCTCGGTGGCCGAGGCGGTCAGGGCAGCGAAAAGCAAAGCGAGGTAGACTAGCTTCATCCCCTATTATTTTGGGATAGGGCCGAGTTGGCGTCAAGGTGCAGGGAATGCCACCCCGAAACTCCCCAACTCAAGACCGCCGAGTGCGCTTGGACTCCGAGCGCGACCGCGCCTTAAAAATCAACCGCAACGGGCTACCCATCCAGCCATACCGCCCGCGCAGTTCATTCTTGAGAAACCGCTCATAGGCAAAATGAACCTTTTTAGGATCGCTCACCATAAAGGTGATCGTCGGCGGATTCTTGGTGGTCTGGCTGGCGTAGAACAGCTTCACGTTCTGCGGATTATTCGTGCCTTCGACCAGTTCCAGAAAGCGATTGAGGTCGGCGGTGGAGGCGACGGTAAAGCGCTGACGCAGCACCTCGTCGATCAGGCCCCACATGTCTTCAACACCATCGCCTTTTTTGGCGCTGATGAAAAGAATCGGTGCGAAGTCGAGAAAGCCCAGCTCTTCACGAATGCGTTCCGCATATTCGTCGCGCTCGGTGCGGCAGGTATCCCACTTGTTGACGACCAGAATGACCGGCTTGCCCGCATGGATCAGCTCGCCCGCGATCTTTTCGTCCTGGTCGGTGACACCTTCGTAGCCGTCAATCAGGAACAGCGCGACGTCGACGTCGGCAACCGACTTCAAGGCCTGCACGACGCTGAGTACTTCCACTCCACGTGCGGTTTTGGATTTGCGGCGAATGCCGGCGGTATCCAGAATTCGAAAAAACTTTCCACCCTGCTCGAAGTCGGTGTCGACCGTGTCCACGGTCGTGCCGGCAATCGGGCTCGTGATCATGCGCTGCTCGCCCAGCAGCTGATTCACCAAAGTGCTCTTGCCCACATTGGGACGGCCATAAACGCCAAGCCGGATGGGACGGTTGCGCGTGATGCCGCGGCCGCTTTCCATGACGGTTTCGGCTTCGGCCGTGGTGTCCTGCTCTTCGCTCGGAGTCGGCTTGACGCCCTTGAACAGCAGCTCAAGAATATGTTCACGCAGGGTCGTGACGCCGACGTTGTGCTCGGCCGACGTGGGAATGGCATTGCCCCAGCCCAATTTTACGGCCTCGCTCTGCGCGCCATCTTCAACTCGTCCTTCGATCTTGGACAGGACCAGCACCACTTCTTTATTCGCGCTGCGCACGACGCGCGCCAGCTCTTCGTCGGCGGGCGTCAGGTCTTCGCGGCCATCAACGACGAACAAGACCAGATCAACGGTCTTGAGATATTCCAGGGCGGCTTC
>JBBRLF010000189.1:0-9889 GCA_038231515.1 candidate division WWE3 bacterium | reverse complement strand
TGTAGCTTGGAGGCAGACTTGGTCTGCTGTATGCAGAGCTGCTGCTTGAAGAGCTGGAGCGGCTAGGAGTGCTTGATCTGCTAGGTGCAGAGTAGCTCGGCGAACTTGATCTGCTCGAAGAACTTGAGCTGCTCGAAGAACTTGATCTGCTCGAAGAACTTGAGCTGCTCGAACCGCCGCCGCGTTTACCGGCGAGAGCCGACGTTGAGAGCATGCTTACGGCAGTCAACATTCCAACGATTTGAATACTTCTGTGCTTTAACATCTGGTCACTCCTGAAATGGACATACGGGTCCCTTAATTTATGCGGCGGAATATAGCGTGACGCAGGGCGTTAGTCAATAAAACTGATTGATTTAGTACGATATTTGTTACGATATGTAAATAGCTGAAATTATATGATTTTATCTGACTTTGCAGATAACTCACGATTCAGTCCGACGTCTGGATCGCGACTGTTATGGCTGTCGCATCGTCTTCTCTACCGCGCACCAGCTCGGCGATCTCGAAGGGCTCCCTGCTGTGCGACCATACGCATCGGAGCAAAGCACCAGTACGTCGCCGGAAATAACCGGCGTTAGCCCTGCTTTTCGGCGGCCCAGCTATCGCGTAACGTAACCGTCCGATTAAATATCGGCTTGCCAGGCTTCGAGTCGCGCCGGTCAACGCAAAAATATCCCTGTCTCTCAAATTGAAAACGAGATTCCGCAACCGCGTTGACAAGGCTGGGCTCGAGCCGGCAGTTGGTGAGGCGCTCGAGCGATTTGGGGTTGAGCTGCTTGAGGTATTCGCCGTCATTCTGCCCGGGCGCCGGTACGCTGAGCAGGCGGTCATAAAGTCGCACCTCGGCGTTGAGGGAGTTGGCGTCGGCCACCCAGTGCAGGGTGCCTTTGACCTTGCGACCGTCGGGCGCGGAGCCGCCACGCGTGGCCGGGTCATAGGTACAACGCAGCTCGGTGATGGCGCCGGTGGCGGCGTCCTTGGTAAAGCTCACGCATTTGATGAAGAACGCCGACCGCAGTCGAACTTCACGGCCCGGTCCCAGGCGAAAGAATTTATTCGGCGGCTCTTCCATGAAGTCGTCCTGCTCGATGTAAATCACTTTCGAAAATGGCACCTTGCGAGTGCCCAGCTCGGGCCGGTTCGGATGATTCGGAACATCCAGCTCTTCAATCAATCCTTCTTCATAATTTTCGAGCACCACACGCAGGGGCCGCAGCACGGCCATGGCGCGGGGTGCATTGCGGTCGAGATCTTCCCGGATGCAATTCTCAAGCATCGACATCTCGATGCAGTTTTCTTTTTTGGTCACGCCTACGCGTTCGCACAGGTCGCGAATCGAGGCCGGCGTAAAGCCGCGGCGGCGCAGCCCTTGAATCGTGGGCATGCGGGGATCGTCCCATCCATCGACATGCTTGCCCGTCACCAGCTCGAGCAGTCGGCGCTTGGACATCACGGTGTAGTTCAAGTTCAGGCGCGAGAATTCAATCTGCTGCGGGTGGCAGGGAGTTTTAAGCGTGTCGAGGCACCAGTCGTATAGCGGGCGATGGTCTTCGAACTCCAGCGTGCAAATCGAATGCGTGATGCCCTCGATCATGTCTGAAAGTGCGTGCGCAAAATCGTACATCGGATAGATGCACCACTTGTCGCCAGTACGATGGTGGTGCGCCTTTTTGATGCGGTAAAGCGCCGGGTCGCGCAGATTGATATTGGGCGAGCTCATGTCGATTTTAGCCCGCAGCACGTGCGAGCCGTCGGCAAACTCGCCCTTGCGCATGGACTCGAGCAGCGCCAGATTCTCTGCCACGGTGCGATCGCGATACGGGCTGTTACGCCCAGGTGCCGTTAGCGTTCCCCGGTATTCGCGCAGCTGATCGGCAGTCAGGTCGCAGACGTAGGCTTTGTTCAGCTGAATGAGCTGAACCGCATAAGCATAAATTTTTTCGAAATAATCGCTGGCGAAGTGCAGCGCGTCCCATTCAAAGCCCAGCCAACGAATGTCTTCCTGAATCGCGTCGACATATTCGACATCCTCTTTCACCGGATTGGTATCGTCAAAGCGCAGATTGCACTTACCCTTGTAATCGCGCGCGAGCCCGAAGTTGAGGCAGATCGATTTGGCATGGCCGATATGCAAGTAGCCATTGGGCTCGGGCGGAAAGCGCGTGGCCACCTGGCCGCTGTTCTTGCCCATAGCCAGATCTTCATCGATGATATGGCGAATGAAGTTCGATACCGGCGGCGGGGTGGTGGGCGAAACATTCTGCTTGTCGTTGGGCGGTGGGGTCGTCATTCCACCGTTATACCGAACAATGCAGGAATGGGAAACTTAATGAAGCGCGGCAGTGGGCGGGAAATCCAGGGCTTTACAGGCGGGCGAGTTGTTCAGGCGGCAGCCACGCTCGAAGGACGCACGGGCCAGGACGTTCGTGGCCGGAGCATTGGAAACGCTGCGATAAAGTTTTCCCAGCTCATAGCAGGCTTCGCCATTTTGTAGGGAGCAGCTCTTCTCAAAAGTAACCCGGGCTCTTTCAACCGCGGACGTGTCGCTTCGGCCATCGAGATATAACTTGCCCAGAGTCAGGCAGCCCTCTGGGGCCTTAAATTCGCAAGATTTGGTATAAAATTCCAGGGCTCTGGCTGCTGATTTTGGCACGGCCTCGCCGCGCGTGTACAGGCTGGCCAGACTTGCGCAGCCCGGGCCGTAGTTGAACTCGCAGGATTTTTCGTAGAAATGCAGCGCATTGGCCAGGGCTTTATCGTGCTCGTAGGTCATCCCGGTGAAATGGCAGAATTTTGGGTCCACCCCACACTTGGAAAGCAGCAGCTGTTCAATCTCGGGGGCTGCGGCGTTGGGGTCCGCAGCAGCCGCGGCCACTGCCGGCTGGGCCAAATTGGCCTGGCGAGTGACTTCGGCGCGACGGTCGCTGAGATATCGCAGTCTGGCCTCGAGCCGCTGGTTCATTCGTGAATGCATCAGCGCCACACCGCCGACTACAAATGCAATTGCAGCCACGGCCGCGAGCACGAGCTTGATCCATTTACTGGAGTTGGCGAGTGGTGCTGGATACGGCAAGGGCCCTCCTGGGCAGACTTTGCCCGCCTTTGGCGGGGTGCGGTTACATGAATATCTGATTATCGGACGTGGCCTTTGGATTATGAAGAAATCATCTTACGAGCCCCCAATGGGGTAGCCTTTTCCTGACGGATCAAAGAAAATCAGAGGCATCATGTCCACGACGACGAATTTAAATTCACTGAGGCAGGAGCTGCTCAGAAAGTATCCACAGCTCCGGCCTCAGCAGCGCCACGCCAGTCAATGCGTCTGGTTTTTTGTGCTACTGCTTTGGATTTCGGCTTTGACCCACTTCGCCTGGTCGGCCGTCGTCGCAAAAGAGTGGGTCTCCGCCGTTTTGGTCAGCCTGGTGCTGGGCATGCTCTATTCTTCGCTGGGGCTTTTCGCGCACGAGCTTTTACATGGCTCGATCTTGAAAACCTCCTGGGTTACACGCGTAATGGCCTGGTTTGGTTTTCTCATCTTTGGCCTGTCACCCGAACTTTGGCTTACGTGGCATAACCGCGTACACCATTTCAATACCAATAAATCCGGCGTCGACCCCGATACCTTCGGCCTTTGGGACGAGTTTCAACACTATCCCATGGCAGGATTTATTCTGAAGCGGGCGCCTGGCTCGGGACACCTGCTTTCGTGGCTCTATCTGCCGTTGAATTTCAGCAATCAGGCGCTGACGGTGATGTGGTATTTTCTGTGGAAAGGCGATCCTAAACTTTACGGCACCGTGAATCGTCCGTTAGCTGTCATTGAAACTTTGCTGATGTATGCTTTTTGGGCCGTGCTTGGCTGGCAGCTGGGTTGGCGTACGTGGTTTCTTGTTTTTCTGGTGCCGGCTCTTATCGCCAACCTCGTCGTCAGCGGCTACATTCTGGTGCAGCACCTGTTTTGTCCACTGACTGAGACCAACGATCCCCTGGAGAATACGCTGGGCGTGCAGACATTGCCTTGGCTGGATTTCATTCATTTTCGATTCAGTCACCACGTCGAACATCACATTTTTCCCGAGTTGAATCACACGGCGCTTGCCGAGCTGCGTACGATTCTGCGTCGTGACTATCCCAAACGCTATCGACTGATGCCCCATCATCATGCGTTGCGAGTTCTGCTTGCCGGGCCTCGCGTTTACCGCGATGCACAGACGCTTTGGGAGCCAGAGTCACGACGGTCTCGCGACGTGTCGGGTACGGGCCGGGCTAGAGGCCCACAATCCCAAGCGGCGAATTGAACTGACTGCGCCCAGCGCCTGCCGAGCCGAAGGCTTGGAAGTTGGCACCGGCAATGTCGTCGACTTCGACGATTCGATTATTGCCCGTATCGGAAATGTAGAGGGCCCAGCCGTCAACCATACTCAAGGCACCCGGAGCCTGGAACTGATGGGTGCCGCTGCCGCTGCTTCCCAGCGTGGTCCAGCCCGCGCCACTAAGATCGTCCACCGAAACGATGCGATTGTTGCCCGTATCGGCGACCAGAATGGCTTTGACGATCGCGTTGCCGTCATGATCGTAGTTGAAGTCGAGAGTCAGGCCCAGCGGGCCGTTAAGCTGGCCAACGCCAGCGCCGAGGGTGCCAAACGTGGTCCAGTTCGTGCCGCTCAGGTCATCGATGCGCACGATGCGGCTGTTGCCCGAATCCAGAATATAGATGCGATCGCGGGCATCGGTGGCAACGCTGCTGGGAAAGTGAAACTGATTCACGCCGCTGCCCGACGTGCCGAAGCTGGTGAAGCCGGTACCGGACATGTCGTCGGAACGTACGATGCGGTTATTGCCCGAGTCGGCCACGATCATGCGCCAGCGCCCGTCAAAGGTGATGGACTGTGGCGAGCTGAGCTGATTTGACCCGCTGCCAGGAGTACCGTACGTGACCGGGTTGCTACCCGTCAGGTCGTCGATTCTCAGGATGGTGGAGTTGAGGCCATCAACGATGAAGATTCGCTCCCAGTCGTCGGTCGCAAACCCCGTGGGCTGGCCTCCGCTGGGCAGGTCGAATTCGACGCGATTGTCGCCGGCCAGATCGTCCATTCCCACCAGCCGCCCGTTCAGGCGGTCGGCCACCAGAATATTGGGTAGAAAGTTGAAAAAGTCGCCGTTGTCAAAACCGTCATTGGCATTCAGCGAGCTTCCCAGGTCGTTGTTGAGCTGGTCAGACAACGAGGAAATCGTGCAACCCGAGCCGAAGGCAGTCAGCGCAGCCAAAATGGTGAGAAGCAATAAGGGAGTTTTAAACGGCATATCCTATTAACGGTTGTCGGCCCGGCGGGCGAGATAGGCAGAGCTTACCTGCGTGCCAAAAACCTGTCCGCGCTGTCACTGCAGTTGCGCCTTCTTACGATCGCGGTACACTGATTTTAATGACCTTCTCAGATCCGGCCACCCTGCTTTTTCTGTTTCTCTGCGGCCACGCGCTGGGCGATTTTGCGCTCCAGACCGAGTGGATGGCTACGAACAAAGACCGCAACATCCGCCTGCGTTATCCGCCCGAAGAGCGGGCGAAGCTTCAAGTCATCTGGCCTTATCTCTTAACCTCGCATTCCTTGCATCATGGACTCATCGTGTTTCTCATTACCCAACGCCTGTCGCTGGGAATTGCCGAAACGGTCGTGCATTGGATTTCAGACTACGCGAAATGCGAACGTTGGTATGGGTTTCATGGTGATCAGGCCATTCACATCTTATCAAAGTTCCTGTGGCTCGGGCTTATCGTCGGACACTTCGTCTAATACGCTGGGATTGTTGTTGCGAGGTGAGTTGATGAGCGGCGAAACCTCATAGGCTTTTAGCCACTTGGCCGGACACGGTTTCAGCAGCTTTAATACCTCTTCGGATTTACTGCCCTCGCCCAGCCACGCCGCTTCATCGCTGGGGTCGAGAATCACCGGCATGCGGTCGTGGATTTTTGTCATAAAGGAATTGGCTTCGGTGGTGATGATCGAGAAAGACTCGATCGGTTCGGCCTTGCCGTCGTCCTTGGGCTGCCAGCTCTCCCAGATACCCGCGACACTCATGATGGGTTCATTTTTGAGTGCGATGCAGAAAGGGCGTTTGTGGTTACCGTCGCGCTGCCATTCGATAAAACCGCTGAGTGGAATAATGCAGCGGCGTTTCTGGAACGCGCTCCGAAACGACGGTTTCTCGGTGATAGTCTCGGCTCTGGCGTTGATCATCTTGTAGCCAATCTTGATGTCCTTGGCCCAGAAAGGAATCAGACCCCAGCGCAGATGGCGGAAGGTTCTCTTGCCCCGGGCATCCTCTCGCAGCACCAGTACCTCTTGCGTGGGAGAGATGTTGTAGTTGGGTTTGAGCACGGGAAACTTGACCGGCTTCTTGTTGAGATAGCGGGTTGCCAGTTCTTCTTCGGTTACCGTGGAGTACGCTCTGCCACACATGAGTTGATTTTGGCTGAGTCTTTGCAGAATGTAAATCCCATGGTCTATCGTGATCGTGACGCTGCAGCTCGGCTGCTCGCGGTAAAGTTAAAGCGCTACCGCCCCGACCAGCCCCTGGTGCTGGCTATTCCGCGGGGGGCGGTGCCTATCGGCCGGATTATCGCCGACACGCTTGGCTGCGAGCTCGACGTGGTACTGGTTCGAAAAATTGGAGCGCCTGACAATCCAGAGCTCGCACTGGGTGCGGTCAATGAGCACGGAGACGTTTATCTTAACTCTCTCAAAGAGCGGCTTGGTGTCTCCGACAAATATATTACTCAGACTGTGAAGCAGGAGCTGGCCGTGCTTCTAAGACGCCGCGCCAGCTATACGCCGGTACGCCCGCCAATCCCGCTTGCAGGCCGCACCGTGATTCTCGTCGATGACGGCGTTGCCACTGGGGCAACACTCCTGGCCGCAATTCACTCTGCGCGCGCTGCGCGAGCTGCAAAGGTCATTGCGGCGGCACCCGTTGCGTCGCAGGAAGCGGCGGAGCTGCTTGCACGCAAGGCGGACGCCGTGGTTTTTCTCGAAGTCCCGGCAGACTTCGGGGCCTTGAGTCAGTTTTATGAACATTTTTCTCAGATTACCGACGACGAGGTAACCGGAATCCTGGCACGGGAACGAGCTTCACGATGGGCCGGCTAATGCCAGCCAGATGACTCGTGGCGCTCAGCTCGGTTACGCGGGCCAGGCCGGTCGCAGTGCTATAGAAGGTCTTTTCGCCGCTGGCCAGCCCCAGATGCAGATAGCACGCGCCGTTAAGTCCGCCACCCAGCAGTATGGGCTGCCCCACTTGTTTGTAGGCGTCGGGAAGGCCGGCGGCGCCGGGTCCAAAAGCGCGCGTCGCGCCTTTGCGATGCACAAGCACGTCGCGCGGCTGGCCGTCGATCCAATGCTGTTCGACCTTGGCGGTGTTTTGGGCCACGTCATAGAGCACGCGCAGCCCGGGGTCGACCGAGTTGCGTCGAAACACGTCGCGAAAAACCCTGCGTAGGCCGTGCAAGATCAGCTGCCGATTGGCAACGGCGACATTGGAAGCGCAACCGAGCGCGGAAAAGTAGGCCATTCCGTTTGCCGAAAGAAACGGCGCGCAGGTCAGGTCGCCGTCGCCAGTGCGCGCTTTTTTAAAACAGCGCAGATAGTCGCGCGTAACTTGCTCTCCAAAGGCGCGGCTGCCGCACGCGTAGAGCACCACAATCTGATTGGCTCGACAGATGCCAAAGGCTCGCGCCACGTGCGCGTCAAAGACATTTTCAGGCCGCGCCACATAGAGCTGCAGCGGTTGATTGCCCGCGCCCAGCGTGCCCACCTGTCTGATGCCTCGGGCAAGAGCGGCATCACTGATACTGGCGCGATCGGCGCCCCGGGTACTGCCGCAGTCTTCGGTATGCAGAAGATCGTCGGTGGTGGCATAGCCATTTTCGAGGCACCAGCCGGCTCCCTTTTCGGCCAGCTCGCAAAAATCACGTGGCGAAAGGCGCAAAAGCCCGGTCGTGCCAATGCCTGCCGGAATGTGGGTACGGAGTGAGTCGACCAGCTCGACCAGGTGCGGCTGCAGCTGGCTTAGGACCAGCTCGGTGGTGAGCAAGCGCGTGCCGCAGCAGATGTCAAAACCTACGGCGGCCGGCGCGATTACTCCGGCTTCGGCTGCGACGGCCGCGACGCTCGAGTAGTCGTCAGGCAGGCCAAGTACGTGGCCGAGAATTCCTGGAAGCGTCGCTACCCTGGCCAGCTGTTCCAAGTCACCGTCGTGCATCTGGCGCAGGCGCTTTTCCGATGCCACGATGCGAGCGGGAACCCGCATTTTCATCCGAGGAGCGGCGGGTATTTCCCAGAGCGTATCGCTGAGACGTCGCATGGCAGGTCGCATCGCTCTGCTGCTTATGCAAAGCGTGGTCCGCTACCGAAGGCACGGGTTGTGGCATTCAAATTGAATATGTTTATGTTTGAGTGGTTAAGGGACGACTATCCTTTAGCAGCTAGCCTGTAGCCAACGCCCCCCGGCTTGGCTGTGGGTATATGACCCCGGGGCCCAGGAAGCCTCAGTCATAAAAAAAGACGCCTTAAAATGTTTTTACTCTTAGGGATGGAGTTCGACCATCTCAGCGATCGGAATCCTGGGGGGCCTTGTAGGATTGAGATCGTTACTCATCAATAGACTCTGAGTACAGGGGTTTATAGCCAGTGGAAAAAAGTAAACGAAGTTTACCACTGGCGATCAAACTCGCGTAGTCGCGCGGGTAAGGTCCAATGCATGGAAAACTGCCGATGGGGTCTGAGCGGTCTGGGGGTCGGAGATGCTAATATCATCTCCGACCAACAGTTTTATTACGACAGGCCAAACGTAATCTGACCTATCGTGCGATTTGACTCAAGAGCTTTTATTACTCGGTGAACATGACATTGTCGGCGTTAAGGTCGCCCGCTTCGGTCATGTGCAGCGTGCAGTGGTAGGTGGCGCGAACTTCAGCCACGAAGGTGCAGGCCAGATTCGGGCTCGCCCGGCGGGTAATGAAAAGCGAGCCGTGGCGGCGGGTTTCTTCGTGAGCGTTGGTCATGCCTTTGTAAAGCAGACGGGCCGCATCGCCGTCGACGCTCAGGTTGACGATGCCGCGAAAGGAATGGGCGGTAATTGTGCCCTGGCCCTGTTCGTGATGGTCGCCGGGGCGCATGTCGGCTACGGCGGCGGTGGAGAGGATTAAAGTCGCCAGCAGGACGCTTAGCTTGGTTTTCATTTCGTGTCTCTTTCTCAAGTTAAAATGTTTCGTTTCTTGAGAAGGTGCTACGGCCGAACAAGTATCAGTTCAAATTATCTAGTATTATATGAGATCATTATCAATTTTGATGATACAAGGCCCGTGCCCGGCTGATTGCGGTGCGTCTGATTAGTTGGTAGCGTGGGTAAATGAGAGAGTTCTGCTGGACCTGCCATCGGCCCACCGTCTCGTGTTTTTGCGCGCTCACCCGGCCCTTTGCAAGCTTCGCCGACTTTGCCCTGATTGTGCATCCCTATGAAGTTCGCAGCACGGTGGGTACGGCTTGGATTTTACGTCGCTCAATTTCAAATCTGAGGTGGTTTCGCAGCAAAGGAATCGAACTCGACACGGATCCAAAATTTCTTCAGCTGCTCCATGCCCCCGAGACTGTTCCGCTGCTGCTCTTTCCGGGGCCCAAGGCCTTTAACTTAAGTCAGGACTCAAGCCAGGCGTGGCAAGGTCTGGTTACCGGCTCACGGCGTCCGCTTTTTTTCGTCATCGATGGCACGTGGACGCAGGCGCATGCGATGCTTAGAAGAAGTCCGCTGCTGCGCGCTCTACCTCGCGTAAGTTTCGAGACGACGCAGCTCTCGGAATATGGCTTCAAAAAGCAGCCTCATCCGGCTTGCC
>JBBRLF010000188.1:0-9923 GCA_038231515.1 candidate division WWE3 bacterium | reverse complement strand
TCATCGGTCGAAGCTATCGCTTGAAAGAAGCCGCGCTTAAGCTTGCGCAAGAATCGAAGTCAGGCTAATCCGTTTAACGCACTGTCGCCTGGGGGATTTTGACCCGGCCACGGATGGGGGAATTTCAAGTGGCCGCCGGGGGAGAGCATCGCTGGCGACGTGGGCTCTCTGTCGTGCCAATGCGCTGTGATCACGTACTTGAGATACTCGCGGGCATCCAGCCCCCTCGCCAGCCACCGATTGATTTGGGTGATGGCTTACTCAACATCCTTACCACCTCCCTAATTACCATAATATGGTTGATATGAACCAATACTTGGTATACAGTTAAAGAATGTTAGAAGGCATCTTCGGAAACAAAACCGCCGAAAAAGTTCTCCTCCATATCTACCACTATGGAGAAATCCACGCATCCGCGATAGCCCAAGACTATAAAATCGCCCTGAATCCCATCAGAGGGCAGCTGGACCGCTTCGAATACGCAGGAATTCTCGCCTCAAAAGAAGTCGGTCGCAGCCGCCTGTATTTCTTCAATCCAAAGTCCGTTTTTTTAGGACCGGTAAAATCCATTCTAAAAACGGCCTACGACTCAATACCCTTGAAAGAAAGAGAAGTCCTTTTCACATCCCGACGCCGCCCACGCAGAAAGGGCAAGCCAGTCCTATGAAAGAACCGGACTGGAAAAATTGTACAGAAAAGCAGCTTTGGGAATATGTTGCCACGCATCTGGCAAAAAATGGAATTGATACGATTCTCGTCGGTGGAGCCGTAGTAGCCATTTATACTGACGGTCTCTATCGCTCAGGTGACCTGGATCTTGTTCAGCTTACCTACCTGAACAAGAACCTTCCAATTCTGATGAAAAAAATTGGTTTTGAAGTTCGCGAAAGCAGGCACTATAGCCACCACAAATGCAAACACCTCATTGTTGACTTTGCTTCCGGTCCACCTGGTATCGGAGGCGATACGAAGATCACACCCGCCGTGGTCAAAGTAGATGGCACAAACATCAAACTCTATTCTCCAACAGACTGCATCCGCGACCGACTGGCATCATACATTCATTTCAAAGCACTGGAATGCCTTGATCAGGCCGTACTTGTTGCGCGGAAGCACCCCTATGATCGCGCAAAAGTACAACGCTGGTGCGCAAATGAAGGTGCGCCACAGGCATTCAAAGAATTCGAAGAGAAGTTGAAAAAAGATAATGCCAAAAATTAAACCCGCAAAAAAAACAGACAGCTACTTCTAATGACAGGAAAGCGCACCCCTGGCGAGCGCAAGGTTCGCGAGCTGCGTGAAACAATGTTGCGAGCGGGCAATGTCGCTGGCGCTACCGAAGCATATCGACGGGTCCAGGACGCGGCGGCGCGAAGTGGGGGTTCGGCATCGCTGGGTGGCGGTAATGTTGCGGAGGCCAGGGCATGGCTCGGGGGTACGGCACCTGCGATACCACCGATTGATATCGTTTATATGGGCGAGCTTGGCGTTGGCCACGAGCGTGACAGTACGCGCCTGACTGAAACTTCGCTCTTGTCCGCATGCGCCTGCGCTAAGCCAGTCGGGGCCGATAAATTTGGTGATGTTACGCTTTCGAAACGACGTCTTTGCGCGTCAGTTCGCCGAGACTTTCAAAAAATTGTCGAGAGCTGCATTCACCAGGGACTACTCGCGCGGCTTTCCGAAATGAGCGCGGTAAAGGTCCCAGGAGTCGACCTTACTGCCGTCACCGAACACGCAGACGGAAACCTCGTCCTTCGAGGCGAGATAGAGCGTCTCCTCTTTTCCGCCCAGCTTCACGCAAAGCAGGCTTGCCGGATTCGAGCCACCAGGCCCAATATCGATCTTTTGTTTCGCGAGCGTCCGGCTGCTTGTCAGGGTCTTCACGGCTTCGCACTTTGCCGCGCGACAGGCTTTTGTGTCGGAGAAGCGCTCGCCGCCCGGTGTAGTGAAAAAGCGTTCGCTCTTTTTCAATACCGCGTCGTCGTACAATAGGAACGTCTTCTCGCTGGTTGCCAAAACGGTTCCAGAGATGAGAAGCATTGCCGCCACAGAGAGCGCTCTGTGAGTCACGGCTTCCGCCGCTTAACAAGATACGAGGTCTCGTACGTCGCGGGTAGCAACTTGTCGGCTGATACCCAGCCATGAAAGTCGCCATTCTTGCCCCACGAGTTGCGAAGCTGCATCTCACAGCGCTTTTTGTCGGAGTTCCAACGCATTCCATCGGTAACGACGGCGTGCGGATGCTTACAATCACTCGAATACTTTTCAACGAACCCCAACCCGAAAATACCATCTTCCAGGCAAATCGAGATGGCGGCACTACGCCCTTGCCCGAGGAGTACCTTCTTAAGCGCCAATATCTTCTCGACGTTCGTCGCTTTGGTGAGAATCGTGAGTTCGACCTCGAGCGGGGCGTCAGCCGCCGCTTTCTTCCGGTGGCGCAGACATAGCGGCGGCAATAGGAGCTTCTGGGCGAACTCGGATTTGTCTTTGGACTGGAGTAAAGCGTTCATAATGTCGACACCGGAGCCAAGGTACATCTCGCTTGCGAACAGATCGCGAATCTCTTTGACGTACTTGAGCGCCTCGGGAACTTCACCGTAGACAAGCGAGTCGATGTCATTGCGACACTCATTGCTCAGCCGGGTAAGCTTTGGCTTCCATTTGTCGTAAAGTGCCACGAGCTCGTCGTCGCGGCATTTGACAACGTCCGACGACCCCAGGAAATTGTCGAATCCGCACGCCCCGCCGCGGGTGTAGGGGGCGTCCCCTTCAAAACAAAATCCATCCTTGAGAAAGCAGCGAAGTGCTCTCGAAGGGGCGTCGCCTTCACTCTTGGTCCCTATCGACCACTCGCAATGGCCGGCATCGTAAGCAGAGAGCTGCTTGCCACAGTTTGCACTCTTCTCGAGGCAGAGTTCTTCTTCGGCCAGCGCCTCGGCGGTAAAAGCCCAGCATAGCCCGTGGCCGTCCTGGTTTCGCACCGGCGGGAAGCGCTTGGAATAGTCGACGTCTACGCAATCCTTGCGTGTGATCGGTGGAATCATGTCTGATGCCGGAGCGGTTATCGCGCATGCGACGCACGCGAGCACGGCCGCACCGAGGGCGCGCGTCTTCATCTACCCCAGCTTACCAGAGTGTTGGCGCCACTCGAAGGCGGCAAGATATTCCCAGTGCGGTTTGCAAGAACAAGCTCAGCCTTTGACGTCCACGCGCTCGCGCCAGCTACCCCAGTGCGGGCCCACGCCTTCGTGTTGATCGTCTGACTTCGAGATTCCAAGATGGCTACGCAGCCATTCGCGTCCTGTTTTTCGATTGCAGTGATAAGCGATTTCCTCGTCCGGATAGCGTTCGCTTGCGCCAACAGGGCAGGCGCGCCGGGAATCGCAGCTCGCTTGACAATGGGTGCTTTCGTTATGAAAGGCGCTGCACTGGTCGACGCTCCATTGTCCGTTGGGAAACGCTTTGCCGGGGCAGGCCTGTACGCAGGGTGCGGGACAGCCTTCGCAAAGTGACGTGGCAGCCGGACTCGCGGGAATGGGTTCCATCAAAAAGCACGCGGCACGCAGCCCGACCCAAGGGCCAAAGCGCTGATTAAGCAGCAGGCCTAAGCGACTTTGCGTGCCAAGGCCTGCCAGATTTCCCAGCAGGCGAAAGTCAATATGAACATCGGCCTCGGCGGCCGCCCAGAACCAGCGACGGGGCGAGGTGCCCAGCAGCGGCTCTGCCTCGTGAATTTTTCGGCGTACGAAGGCGTCGAGCGGGTGGGCCTCGTGAGTAAGATGCCGGGGGTTTTTTTTGAGGTCGGCCAGCAGAGCGTTCCAGAGCGCGCCACCGCCGGAGCCTACGACAAGTATGGACTGCGCTCCGGGCATTCGCGCGGCAGACCGGCGCTCTGGCTTCATGGCGGCGTCCCAGTCGCCGACTGAAGCCACGCCGGAAAGGTTGCAGCCTGCGCTGTTTACGGCGGTTAGAAAGCTGCTAATTCTCGGCTGCACGCACTGTCCGCCTAAATATTGAAGTTCAGGGACCTTCAATCGAGAGCCCTTATTTCCGGGAGCCATTCAGCTTTTCGAGACTTTTTCGTAGATCCAGCGGATCGGTGGCGTCTTGCTGAAGCAGCTCCGAAACCTCTTCCAAATGAGTTTGATCGTCGCGCGTGGTTTCTCCTAAGGCGGCCCTAAATTCCTTTAGAGTGAGTTTCGCTTTAATGAATTCGATGCACGCAATACACATGATATCGGTTCTCCCTGTTTAAATTCTTTCCGCGCTCACTACCATCCGATTATAGGTCGATGAGCTGGACTGTCCAAACACCAAATCGGCGGCAACGCCGTTACCGGACGGTTGGCGCCGATAAAGTAACCGCCGCGCAGAAAAGCGCGGGCCACGTTGAATTGAGCACACGCTAGCGATGGATTTTAACTGGCTCGTGGGTTTCGCCAGTCTTTTTGAATTTACCCCGCGACGGTCGCACAAAAATTTCGGTCTTCGTGCCATTCTCGTCGTCAACACTGACTTCCTTGCGCAGAAAGACCCCGGGATAAATGTGCACCCTTTGCGTGGGATCATGCACGACGGCCGGAGTTTCAGCTTTGGGATCGGCATTCAGGTAAACATGAGAGCGGCGAAGATCGTGGCCTTCAAAGACTTCTGAGTAAAAAATCGGGCGATCATTTTCCCAGATTGAGGTTTTTTCCAGCGCTCCATGTTTTTCGGCCGTTACCAGCTTGATGTGGGTGAGGTGTTTTACGGGATCGACTTCTTCGGTGACCAGCTTGAGCAGCTTGCCGCCCGGATCGCGCAGCTGGACCAACGTACGGCGGTTTGAGCCCGGTACATCTGGAGCCAGTGGCGTCGCGGCTGCCAATTTGGCGTGGTTCTCACGCTCAATGGCTGCCCGTCCAAGTTCGGAAAAGTCTTTCAGAGACTGGGCACGACTTTCCACTGCCATGCCAAGCGCAAGCAGCAGCAGGAGTCGGGCGCTTACTGGCATACTGATTCGCCCTTTTGCAGCGTCAGCGGACGCGTTTCGCCGTAGGTTTTCTTCTCAACGCCAAACGAACCGGTTTCGGTTCGAGGATAGTCGTAGGCGACATAGCGGGGCGCCGTGCTTTCGGCGTTCTTGCAGATTTCGGCAAGCTTTGAAGTGGGCTCCTTTGACCCGTCCACGATCTGCGTGCCATAACAGGCTCCTTCGCAGGCATAGACCGGATCAGCAGTCCAGCGCCGGGCAGGCCAGGTCGCGGCCGAATCGGTTGGCAGGCCATCGGGCGGACTGCTGCATACCGAACGTATGACGCAGTCGTCATTGAGGGGCGGCTCCTTGGCCGTGTAGTCAGCCCAGGCCTTGAGCTTGCCGTTGCGTCCTACAAAGCATTTTGAAATTGCGGTGCTTCCGATTTTACCACCCGCATCTATCTTATCGGCATTACCCACCTCTGCAAAGCCACCTTTGGAGTCGGCAAAGCAGGCAACCACCGTCACGCCTTCATAGGGACTCGGACAGCTATCGCCCGATTTGGCGATAACCCGAGGCTGATTGAGTACATTGTGATTGGGGTCGGTGCACATGCCGATGCGATGCAGATACTCATGAAACAGCGTGGCGTTGAAATAGGCCTGCATGCCCTTGAGGGTTTGCTCTTTGTCTTTGGCGCTGGCGGTTGCGGCGCCATCCATGCCATCGAGGCTACCCTTGATTAAGTTTTTGAACATTGGGCTGTCAAAGTTTATGCGCACGACGCCTTTAGGTGTGCCATTGGACGAGTCGGCCAGGCCCCCTTCGGGAAAGCCGCCTTTGCCGCCGGCGTAGCCCGGAACTTTGACTGAGCAGTTGGCGGCGCAGCAGATTTGCGTTTTGCCGTCGCGGCCAAACTGCTCGCCCAGCCAGTTGGCATGTTGCTGAGCCATGCCGCCAAGACAGGATTTACCATGACCTTGAATATCTTTAAGCGCGGTTTTCAACACCGCAAGCTTCTTCGGATCTTTCACGCAGCTGGGGTCGAGCAGGGTGCCGTCCATCATGCAAAGCGGGCCGCTGGCGCCCGGCTTGCTCACCTCTTCACCACCGTGCAGTACGCAGTCGCTCGGAATAACTTTGCGGCAAAGTTTTTCGCCGTCCTCTTTGGCGCCGGGGCCGATCATCAGCGCGCTAAGGCCGTAGTATGCGCCATTGGGCAGCTCCTCGGGAGCGCAGGTGCTTTCAGCTTTCCATACTTGCTGAGGAATACTGAATTCGTCGGCGGACTTTGGATTTCTCTTCACAGCTTCATCCATGCGGCGGCTGGCCAGTGCCGAAAGGTAATAGTAGCAGGCCGATTTGGCGTCGTCGTTCTTGGAAAGCTCCGCAATCGCATAGGGATTGGGATAGTTCTTGTTGCCGAAGCAGTAAGCCTTTTGATATTTTTTGTCGTCGGCTCCGTCGCAGGGCGGTGGAAGTTTCTTGCCGTCGGCGGACGTCTGTTGACCCTGGCAGCGCGCGGCTTCGCATTGCTTGCGTTGGCCCGCTTTCTGGTCCGCTTCATTCTTTTTGCGAATGACATCATCTTTGTCGGACTCCGCAAATTTTTCGTCGAGCCATTTTTGGGCTTCGGCATCGGTCATGACCGGTAACTCGGGCTCAGCAGGCGGCGTGGTGTCCGCGGTATTTGCCGGAGTCTGCGCAAAAGCTGACGCTCCGAACGCCAGCCCAATAAAAAGCAGTCGCAAATGAGAAAAATAAGTTTTGGTATTCATGCCGAATCCCCCTACGTACCGTTGGCATCTGTATTCATGATACGGCAACCCCAGGTAAAAGTGGCAACCGATTGGATTTACTGTGCTATCCGAGGTCGGCTTGCATGGGATTCGCTGGCTACGACTTGCTTTTGCCGGCCTTGTTCTTCCTGGCGTTCTCAAAGATCCGCTCGTAATGATGCGCCCGAACGTGCCCCAGCCCCGGCGTACACATGATGTCATCGGGGTCCGGTACAATTTCAAGAACTTCAAAGCCCTGCTCGCCCAGATCATGATAACCGCGAAAGTATCCATCAATAAAACCCAGCAGATGCCCAAACTCGTGAGCCAGCACATTGTGCGAAATGGGCTGGGGCCCCAACGCAATATACTCACCGGGAATTGCAAAGGTTGAGTTCGTTCCCGTGGTCAGTACCGCGCAGTCGTGGGGAAAGTGCGTGGCGTGCTTTTTGAGGTCAAGATGTTCGCCGCGTACGGGGGCTTTGGCTTTGCGATAAAGACTGGCCGTGGTGGTCAGGCGCCACACCACGATGAGTTTGTACATGTTCTCGCGATCGTCAACGCTCCACACCCGTTCGATGGCCTGCTTGGCGTCGCTCAGAAATTTTCGGTCCGTGATGTCGGTGCATACGGGCAGGGTGATTTTCCAGACATGAGGTTTGGAATGGTCGAGCTGCAGAAACGACGGGGGCAGAATATTGCGATTGGCGGAATGAATGGTGTCGGCCATCTGCTTCTCAAGCCGCTTCATGTCGTCTTCCAGCATGGCGCGCGGCTTGTCGTGGTCGATGCCCGCAACCTGCATGATATTGCGCCGAAACTCGGGCTCGGTTTTTGAATTCATGGCGTCGAGCAGTGCCTGGCGCTGTAGCACCATGTCGTGCAGCAGGGTCAGGCGATCGAAGCGCGGACGGTCTTCGGCAATCGTGCGTTGCCAGAAGCGGTTGTACTGCACGTGATTGTCGACGAGGCGCTGGTTGTTTTCGAGCTCGGGGTATTCCTTGGCCCAGCGTTCATAAATCGAACGGCGATCTTTGGGGGCAACTTTTTGCGCGCCGTTGAGCTGCTCTTCAAGCTCTTCGAGCTTGGGAATTTCCCAGTCGATGAAAAGTGCGGTGCGGCCCCAGGTATAGGGCGTTGAGGTGGCGTGCGGTACGTCGCGGCGCTCGGCAAACGGCGCGTCGCGCGTCAGCAGTGGCAGCAGCTGATAGCCATACGGCACGGGTTTGGGTGGCTCGGGCGAAAGTTTTTTATAAAGGTCGGGGGCCTGCTCTTTGAGGTATTTCTTCAGCACCCCGTAGCCGTGCGCGAGCTGCCGGGTATAGGCTTCGTATTTCTTTTCGACCTCGTCGCCTCGAAGAATATAGGGCGGCTTGACAGGAGCCGCCGCCACGGCGGCAGTCAACGCTAAGACAAGGCCCAGCTTCATTTCAGACCCAGCTCGTCCAATCCCGCGTCGGTCTCAAGCAGGCGTCTAAGCTCTTTGATCATCTTCGAGCCATACACTCCGTCCACAAAACGATGATCAAAGGTGACGCAGACTTTAAGAATTGGCGCGATGACGATTTTGCCGTCAATCACTACTGCGCGGTCCCGCACGGTGCCCACGGCCAGCAGCACGGGAACCCGGCTATAGGATACGAGTGGCGCAAAAGCCTCTTCCACTCCCAATGATCCAATGCTTGTCACCATGATGCTGCCAAACGGATCTTTGGGCAGCCCCGCCCAGCGCATGTCGAGATTGAGCGTATAGAGCAGGAAGCTGGTAAAATTCAGCACGTAGCGCATGAGAAACGCGGGAATCACTTTGAAGTTCGCCTTGGCTTTTTTAAAGGCCGGGTCGCGGTCTTCGCGAACCGCGCGGCCCTTGCTGGCGATTTCGTCGACGAACTGCTCAATGGTTTTGTTTTCGGCGTCGAAGACGACGAAGCCCGACAGCTCTTTGCCTGCCTCGTCCACGGCGGCCTGTAAAAATACGGCTACGCTTTTACGCAGGTAAATACGACCCCAGCGAATCAGTCCGTTTAAATCGGGGTATTTGTGCAAGGTATTGGCCGCCGCCTTGGACACGAGTGCGGTGTAGTTGGGTGCCTTGGCCCCGCCGTTGCGCGCGCTCCACTGTTTCTGGTGCTCAACCACTTTGGCGACGTTGAAGTCGATCACGCCGTACACGCTGGGGTCGCCCGCGGAGTGCCACGAGCCCAGGGCGATCTTGCGCCAGGTATTGAGTTTCGCGCGTTTCAGTTCGACATTTGGCATAGTTACTTTTTATGCACCGACAAGCCCTGAGTGTCGAGAAAGGATTCCCAGACCATTTCAGAAAGCGTGGGATGAGGGTGAATCGTGTCGCCAATGTCTTTGGCGGTCAGGCCGGCGTGCATGGCCAGGGCCACCTCTGAGATCAGGTTGCTGGCATCATGGCCCAGCATGGTGCAGCCCACGACCTTGCCCGTATCGCGCTCAATGACGGCTTTGACCATGCCGCGCGTTTTGCCCGTACACATGGCCTGGGCGTTTTCGGCGTACTCGAATTTTCCAATTGAAACTTTGATACCGCGCTGGCGGGCCTGATCGGGCTGCAGGCCCACGGCCGCCATTTCGGGAATGGTGAAGATGGCGCCGGGAACTGTGTCATAGTTCGTACGACATTCCTCGCCGCTCATCGAGCGCACGGCGATAATGGAATCGTACCAGGCTTTGTGGGCCAGAGTTTGTCCGCCCACGACGTCGCCGGCCGCATACAGGCCCTTGCACTTGGTTTCGTTTTTTTCATCGACCAGAATATGTCCGCGCGGAGTCAGCTGTGCGCCCACGCCTTCGAGGCCCAGATGCTCGGCATTGGGTTTGCGCCCGATCGCGAGCAGCACGCAGTCGACAGCAAGCTCGCTTGCAGCGCCATTGGTGTCGAGCGTAAGGGTTACGCCCGACTTCAATTTGACCAGGCTTTGAACCTTGGTGTTGGTCAGCACGTTCACACCGTCCTCGCCAAAGTATTCCATCAGCCGGCTCACCACCTCGGGGTCCATCGATGACAGGACCTGCGACGAGTGCTCGAGCAGATGAACCTTCACGCCAAACTTATTGAGGATGCTGGCAAACTCGCAGGCCACCACGCCGCCGCCCACAATGGCCAGGCGTTTGGGCAGCTTTTCAAAAAGCACGATGTCGTCGGTAGTGACCAC
>JBBRLF010000187.1:0-10004 GCA_038231515.1 candidate division WWE3 bacterium | reverse complement strand
TACGGGCGGGACAATCAAGGTGCGCAGGGAAACTTTCATATGGCCCGGGTGGGCAAGCTCAGCTTCATAGACGGCCAGATCATGGATAGGGGTGGCGCCATTCAAGGTGGTGACTCCGGCGGCAGCCTCTATTGTATGAATAAAGAGGGTGAGTTGCGCCTCGTAGGTGTTACGGAAGGCGGCTTCAGCAAGTCGCTGCCTGATGCCAAAGGAATCGCCAGAACCGATGAGGGCTTTGCCTGCAGCGTTGAGATGCTGCGGACCTGGGTGAATGCCAACGTCACGGGCGACCGCGCGAGCTGTATTGCCAAACCTGTGTTGGCCAACCAGGTGGCGACTCCTGAGGCATGTCCGGCTCCCCCGCTGGACACTGCGCGGCTGCGCGAGCTGGCGCAGGAAATACTGCGTACGGCAGGCGAGCTGTTCTAGGACGCGCCAACGCCCAAACGGCTTGGCATTTTTTGCCCAGCCCGGATCACCACTTGTTTCCTACACAATTTGCCGCTTAAATTAGCTTAAGATGAAACTCACTTCAAATGACATTCCGGTAGAACTGCTGCAAGCCGCCCTGGATACCAATGCGACTCAGGTTCTCTGCACCCGCTGCAGCAAGCCGGAATTTCTGCTGCCGCTTGAAGATGACGTCAATCCGTTTGATGCCGAGTTCATCGCAAGCTTCGTCTGCGCCGACTGTGAGTGGTAGCCCCAAGCCCGGTTTGAGCCTAAAGAGGCCCGAAAACACCATCCTCAGGAAAAACTAGACGCTGACTATAATAGTCTGGTATAGGCCGCAGCATGAACTCCCTCACCCTGCTGCCCCTGCTTGCGCTGGCCAGCGCCAACTGGATCGACCCGCCCATGAGCGGCTGGCTCGAAAAGGTCACCCAGGAGCCAGTCACCAGCGGCAACAAGCTCGAGCTGCTCGTGGATGGCACGCAGTTTTATCCGGTCTTTCGCCGGCTCATCAACGACGCGAACTCCTCGATCGATATCGCCATGTCGTTCTGGTGCAACGACGACGCCGGCCTGCAAATTGCGCAGGATCTGGTGGCAGCCCGCGCCCGCGGCGTGCGCGTACGTGTGATTATCGACTACTTCAACTTCATGCCTCATGACCGGGCCTATATGATTATGGAGCGCGGTGGCGTGCGCCCGTTGCTCTTCAATCCGCCCAACTGGGGCCTGGATCAGATCAGCCAGCACATGCACGAAAAAATTCTGATCACCGACGGCAAAGACACCATGATCGGCGGCGCGAACATCTGCGACGAGTATATGACGGGCACGACTAAAAAGCTGTGGCACGACCTCGAGCTGCACGCGCAGGGTGCGCTGGTGGGCCGAGTCCAGAAACGTTTCGACGACACCTGGAACTGGATGGCCACAACCGAGTACGAAACCCGCCTGGGCTATGCAACCGTGCTCGAAAGCCCGGACTACCACCCCCACATTCATCGCAGCTTTCTGCGCTACAAGCCCACGCCCACGCCCCTGGCCGCTGAGCCGCCGGGCGACGGTATCGCAATGTATGAGTATCAGCAGCCCTACTGGCATTCCAAAGATTCCAAGACCTACCTTTCGGTGTTCACACAGCTCATTGGCCGGGCCACACAACGCGTGATCTTCTATGACCCTTATTTTCTGCCTCCGAAGGCGTTGGAAAAGGCGCTCGTCGAAGCCGCCCGAAAGGGCATTCGAGTCGATATTTTAACAAACTCGGTATCCACCAATGACATGGGCGAGCCGATCAACACCTCGCAGAAGAGCCATTACGAGGCTTTGATCCAGGCCGGTGCGCACATTCACGAGGTGTTCGACACGACCTTACATGCCAAGGGCATTCTGATCGATCGTACGGTTCTCACCATGGGCTCGCACAACTTCACCCATCGCAGCTTTTCAAGTAATGGGGAGTCCAATATCCTGACCGGCGACCTGGGCGTAATTACCCGCTTCGAGGAAATGGCTGCGTTCGACTTCACCACCCGCTCGCGCGAAATCTCATTGGCAACGGCGCACCTGATGCAACGGCAGATTCACCACAGCCTCTGGCAGCGGTTTCTGACCTGGCTTGGAAATCTCTTTTAAGCCGTCACGTTTTGCACTGCAGTTTGGCGTGCATCTCAGCACTCAGCGTTCTGATCTCAAGAGTCAGCTCTTTGGTCAGCGCGGTCAGGATATTATTCTGATTCATCAGCTCCAGGAGTTTCAAATTCTGAGCCGCGGCCCGTTCCAGCTGCTCGGTATTTAAGTTGGCAATCGTCTCGCGATGTCGGGCATCGGCATCGGCGTGCGCTTTGTCGCGGTCGGCCTGGCGGGTTTGAGCCAGTAAGATCAACGGTGCTGCGTAGGCGGCTTGCAGGCTGAAGGCCAGGTTCAGCAGAATAAACGGGTAGATGTCAAAATGAGACAGCCCCGAGCTATTGAGCGTGATCCAGACCAGCACAAGAACCGTCTGTCCTACCAGAAAACCCGGTGTTCCAAATACCCTGGCAAAAGCCTCGGCCTTGAGTGCAAACCAGTCGCCCCCAAACACGCTGGCCAAATGGGCATGCTGGGCATGGAAACGAAAATGGCGGGCGTCGGTCGCTTGAGTTGGGATGACTTGAGTTGACATGACTTCATTAAGCGCTTTCTCAAGGCACCATGCAACCAGGAACACTCAGCCTGCTTGTTTTCAAGCACCGAGCGCGACCACACGTTTTACTCGCGCCAAGGCGTGAATTTGACGGACATTTCCAAATCGGTTGTGCTCGATAGGCGATTCTCGTAAACTGTCGGCAGGGGGAATCTTTCGTGAAACCATTACGCCATCGCTCTTCTTTGGGCGCCTTGTCCATTGCTGCTCTATTGGCTGTAGGCCTTCTCGCCGCCGAAACGATTGCTCAGGCCAAAGCAAAGCCCAAACACCCCCCCGTTGAAAAAGCGCTGCCTGATCCGATGGGCTTTTCAAAATATATCACGACTTATGACGCCGATGCCGAAAACGCGTTGCAGGAAGAGGCCCTGAATCCGCCCCCCGCAGGCAAAGAGGCCAAAGGCACCTATGCCGAGGTCAGATTTAAGAGTGAAATGGGCGGACAAACCGGCTTCGGCTTTTTTCACGGCGCTGAAAAGCGAATGGCCGTCCCCGAGAACCCGAAGGGCCTGCAACTCCGAATGAACGATCTGTTTCATGACCGCTTTGCCGCTCAGGCCAGCTCTATCCGTAACGAAATTTCTGAAAACAACGCGGAACTTCGGGAAACTAAAAAGTGGTTCAACGATTTCGAGGAAACCTGGAAGCTGAACCGGCCCAACGATTCGCTGGAACAGATGAAAAACGACTGGGCCAAAAATGCGGATTATCTGGCCCGGACGCAGGATAAAAAAGCGCTGGAGTTTGAAAACAGCAAAAACAAAGTCCGGATAAGCCGCATCGGCCGCGAGCTTGAAAACCCGACCAACCTCAACGAGCGAATCAAAAAATCAACGAAGCTCTTCAGCGAGCTCATGGAACTTGCGCTGGTGACCTGCCCGAAAAACGCCAACTTGAACGACGGCCTGATGGTCGAATGTCAGGGACAGTCGGCGCTCGCCTTGAAAAATAAGATGCATGAAATTAAAGTCTACGACGAAAGCCTTCAGGGAACCTATGCGGAAGGGCTGCAGCTCGGGCCGCTTTTCGGCGAAGTCAAACTCGAAACCAGCGACAAGCTGAACTACCTCTACGACAATTACTTGCTGAGTCTGTTCGGTGTAAAAAGTTTTGGCTGCTACAACAAAACCTCCGAGACGCCTGGTACCGCCGATGCCCCTTTCTGCGACGTCGTGCTCGACGAAGGCAAGCGTGACCCCATTCGCCTGACCGAGCTGGCGCTGGAGAAAAATGCCGCGCTCAGTGCCGCGAAAACCGAAGGCGAGAAGCTCGACAGCAAGGCTGTCGCGGCCGAAGTAGAAAAAGCGCAGGCCCAGCTCGACGAGGCAAAGAAAGAAACCGAGCTACCCGCAAGATGACAGCCGGCCTCGGTAGTCCCGCCGATGCCGAAGGTCGAGCCAGAATACTCCCGTGAAAAACAGCACCAGCCAGCACGCGGCCGCAAACCCCGGGCTCAGGCCAAGCCACATGGTGAGGACGTTGCCGTTTGAAAGGCGGCGTCCCAAAAACTCAGGCACCAGCAGCTGCACGAGCGGAAAAGAATACTGCTCTGGCAAAAGATAGCCAGCAGTGATCTTGGCCAGCCACACGTGCAAAAGCCCCAGCACCCCAAATCCATAAAATGCGACTCTGGGCAGCCGGACCGTGGCTAAACACTGCGCCCCTTCATACAAAAGCAACGTCGCGATTCCCGTCAGGTAACGCGGCCCGAAACCCCAGCCGCCCCACCAGGTAAAATGAGCTGAAATCACCATGAAATTGATAAGAACCACCGGCCAAAGATAACTGCGCCAGCTTTGCCAAATTTGCCGGTTGCGGAAGGCCACATAGCCCATCACGATCAGCACTGGAGCATAAAACACCAGGCCGCGATACGGGCTCAGGCTCAGGCCCCAGAGCGCCGCGACCGAGGGAAGCCGAAAACCGTAGTTTAGCTTGATGGCAGCGAACTGGGCATCGGCATGAAACGCAGTCACCGTCTTGAGAAAAAAACCGGTCACCGCCTTGTTGTATATCGCACCAAGCATGGCCCAAGGTAAAAGCCCCGCAAGAAACCGAAGCAGCGGCCGGCGCCCGGCAAGCAGCAACACCAGCACTCCGAAAATCGCGCCCGCCAGCGCCATCGGATATTCGGTAAGTACGGCGGCGCCCATGAGAAAACCTGCAAACCAATGGCTGCGGCCGTTTTTAAGCAACACATAGCAGGCAAGCAGAAGTGCGCCGGCCAGTACATGCGCGAAAAACGCGCCGGCGTAAACGAACAGGAAAGATCCGTAAAAGGGCAGGCAGCTCAGCACGACCGCGTCGGGCGAGCGCGAGCGCACCGCCAAAAAAGTAAGTAAAAGGATCAGTACGAAGGGCAGCGTGCCGCAGATAAAGTCGCCCAGCAGCAGAATCGGATACGCCTTGAATTTATCGGCGCCCACCCCGTCCAGCCGAAGCCAGCGCAGTACGCCGTAAAAGGGTGCCACCAGCAAGGTGGGAAGCGGTGGCTTGTCGGAATAGTAATGGCCCTCGACAAAGCTCTTGTCGTTGCTCCAGTCTTTGTAGCGGTCGATGCGCAGGGAGTGCTGCTCAAACAGCGTCAGAACCGGAAGCGCCCGTGACATCGGATTTGGCGTGTACGAAGCATCGAGAAAAAACACCGTCAGCAATAGATTGACGAGAATAAATGCGCACGTCGTACCGTTTAGCTTAAACGCCATATTCACCCACTCTTTGGATCTTACCTCCTTTTGAGGTAAACTGGGTTTCGCGTGACCACCAAGATCAGTTCAACTCACATCAACGCCGAGCCACTCGCCAGCCAGGCGTATCAGTCCTATGGCGCCGTGGTATCGGCCGAGGCCGGATCTGCGCCGGTCAGCGCAAATATGGGAACAGCCCAGCGCTTCAATCATCTGGGAGGCCTCGAAAATCTCAGAATGACTGACGCGACCCCAAATCTGTGCGTGTTCCGCAGCACGCCGTTTCAGGGCACGAGCTTTGACGTGCGCCTGCTTGAGCGGCATCGGCACTCCACGCAGCTGTTCATTCCCATGGGCTGTGAGAAAAGATATCTGGTTATCGTTTGCCGTGGCCAGGATGAGCCCGACCTCACGACCCTTCGGGCTTTTATCGCGCGCCGGGACCAGGGCGTAACCTACCTGCCCGGCATCTGGCACCACCCACTGATTGCCCTCGATCAGCCTACTGACTTCGCCTGCCTGGTTTGGGAAAACGGTTCGGCCGACGACTGTGAGGTGTGGAAACTCACAGCCCCCCTTGCCGTTATGTTGGATAAATAGCTCAAAACAAATACTTGATTTATTTTGTCAACTATATTATAAGCCAGCCCATGAACCTGCGCGCCACCCTACTGCTCTTGCTTGTTTTGCTTTCGGGCACCGCCCCAGCCCGCGCCGACACGCCGCCCGCTTTTGCGATCCAGTATGTGAACACGCCCCGAGCAATAGCGGTGAGGCTTGAGACCGACACGAGCCTGATTGTCATCTCGGGCACAGCCCCCCGCGAGGTGCGGTGGGTCTGGATTGAAGTGACAAAAACTGGTGGCAACCAGCCCCCATTGCGGCAGCAGTTTGCCGCGCCATCGTACGGCAGCTTTTCGAAAAAAATCTACCTGCCCTACGGCGAAGGCGCCTACAGCTACGCCGTCCTGGGGTCAGTCGAGTACGAGCAGTTTACGCCGTATTATCGCTTCTTCGAAGGCCAGGCTTATAATCACGACACCCGCGACCTGAGCTATCTGCTGCCCACCGAAAAAATTCAAAGTGACGATCCCGAGCTTGTGGCGCTGGCAGAAAAGATCATCAAGGGAGCCAAGAGCGATCGCGAAAAAGCGCAGGCCCTGCACGACTGGGTGGCCAGCCACATTGCTTACGACACGGCTTCATATTTTTCGAATTCGTGGACCGAAACCTCTGCCCTCGAAACGTTGGAACTCAAAAAAGGGCTGTGCAGCGGTTATGCCGATCTGACGGCGGCGCTCCATCGTGCCGTGGGCATTCGCGCGAAGATCATCAAGGGCCTTTCAAGCCAGCCCGAGCGCGGCGTGACCTGGGAAAAAGTGATGCAGAACGAAGACCAATATCGTCATGCCTGGAACGCGGTCTGGGTCGACGGCAAATGGCTCACCCTCGACACGACCTGGGACGCAGGCGCGCTGCACGACGACAAGCAGTTTCACTTTCGCCTGGCGCAGACTTACTTTGATCCGGCCGCTGATTTTTTTTCCCTCACCCACCGCGCCACCGAAGAGTCGCCATTTTAACGCGCAAAAAACCATAAATATCAAGGCCCCACAGGAGTTTCCTGCAACCAGGCAATTCCTGTTAAAATAGCGAACTGGGGGACTCGTCAGAATATGAGCAAACTCATTCCATTGTTTCTGGTGGTTTTGGGAATTACCTCGACCGCATCAGCGCTCGAAAGAGATCTGCGGCCACCAAACGATCCCAGCTCCATTGCAGACGAGCCCAAAGACCCGGACTACGTTGCGCCACTCCCGAGCAAGCCCATCACGCACTCAAAATTCGGAATCGGCCCGATAGGGATCCCGAAAGACACCCGACGACCGGACGACGCCAGTTCGATTTCAGAAGAACCCCAGGATCCGGTCGAGGAGCCGCAACCTGTGCCAACAGCTGTGCCCCCAGCTGTGCCACCAGCCGTGGAAGATCCCGAGATCACTTTGGAGTCGGTAACGATAAAACGAGCACCCAAAGAACCGGAACCCGAAATAACCCTGGAGTCGGTGGTCATCCGGCCGCTGCATTCTTCACACGATCTCAAAAAAGTACGGGCCTGGGGCAACGAGCTTGCCACCTGGCTGGAGATACGTTCGCACTGTTCTGGCGATACGAAAAAGATTCCGAACGATTTTGAAGGCGGCCAGAAAATCATTTTGGAGCGAATCAAAGAGCTAACCGCTGAATTCAAAAAGGTCAGTCAGACGACGCTTAGATATTTCAGGGCCCTAAATAATCCCAAGACCAACCTGGGTGCCGGCACCTCGCGCACCACGGGCCTGGTTCCTGAGCTGGCCACCGTAAGCAGCCACCTCGACGATGACTTGAAAGCCATGGCCGAGCCGGTGAACTTTCGTGGCAAAGGCTTTATGACATTCATGGCGCACCTGGAATTCGATTTGAAGCAGGCCAAACACAACGTCGACCGCTCCGAGCATTGGACGGGCATAACCCACGCGACAAATGGCGACGTGGTCGTGGGCCACCTGGATACGGACGAGAACAACAAGCTGGTCCGAGTGAGACATCAGATTACCAACCCCGCACAGGCCAGGGCCTGGGAAAATTACGAAAGGGTAATTGCAAGGTTCAGGAACGTGGAACTTAAAGCCCTTCACGTCAAGATCGACAAGCTTAAGCATGCGGCCCTCTGTCAGACCGCGGAAAACAAGGTCACGGCGATTTTCGCACGCATCGCCAAAGAGCGAAATCCTGACCGGTCCTTTTCCTCGGAATCCGCCGGCGGCGATCAAAGCAACTGCCAGGACGGAGACAAAAACATTCAGCCACTGCTTGAGCTGCAGAACAAGGTGGGCAGCGTGCTGCTCAATCTCGAGGGCGTCCCCTACCGCACGCGCGTGGTGCTCTCCACGATTGTTGAGAGCTACCGCACCAGGCACGGCCTTCACGGGTCCTGGGATAGCCTATCCGAGAAACAACGAAACGATCTGCTTTCAATCATGCGCGAAGCGCTTCTGCGAATTCCTTGAAATGGCGGGGCCATGTTGATCTCGGATAGCTACTCCAAGCTGCAAACCTCGCCCGAGCTCAAACACGCCCATCCTGTCTTTCAGGCGTGGGGCTATACCGAGCTTGAGCTGAGCCAGTGGTTCAAGCAAAGCTCCACGCCTAAAATGCGAGAGACCGCCCGGCTCTATCTTGACGAGGTGAGAGGCATCGTGGCCAGAGTAGAGCAGATTTTCGCCACACCGCTGGCAGGCGAGCTGGTGCTGATTCCCAGCATGGGCGAGGTTGACGGGTTTGCGCGCTTTGACCGCGGTCAGCACACGGTCATGCTTGGAATCGACTATCCCGACGCCTCGCTGGATTACCTCAGAGCCCTGACCGCCCACGAGCTGTCGCATGTCTACCGCGACCATTCTCCAGAGGTCTGGAGCTTTTTGGGCAAGCCCCTAAGTGAAGTCTCGAGAGACGAATACCTCGAGGCCACAACCGGGCGCGAGCATCTGGTGAGCGAAGGGCTGGCTACCCTCGCCTCGCAGCTGATTTATCCCCAGGTCCAAATTCATGAGCACCATTACTATTTCCCCGAAGAAATGAGCTGGTGTCTTGCCAATGATGCCAAGATAAATAAAGCCTTGGAGGCCTGCCTGCGATCGCCCGAGCCTGACCCTTGGCGATTTTACGCGACCGGCGTCGTCGCCAAAGGCGCGCCCTCTCGCACTCACTACTATTGGGCTGCGCGAAAAATTGCGGCCTGGATCGAGAGCACCCCGGGAATGACCCTCATTAAAGCGCATTCGCTTGCGGCCGACCAAATCGGGGCATTCTAGCGCTAGCTCAGAGCTTGGCTTCGGATTTCCGCTGCAGCTCGATAATTCCTGAAATTTCTTTGGCCGAATAAACCCTACCCTTGCCCACCCCAGGGCAAAAAGCCTCAACTTCGCGCGCCCAGGTTTTCGCCCCCATGACCTCGGGCCAGAAGGGCCAGGTTCGGCATTGCGTGGGTCGCGCCTCATACACGGTGCAGCCCTTGCCTTCGAGAAACACACAGTCATCGCTGGATTTCTCATAGGCGATACGGACATAGCCATCTTCTTTCTGGCAGTGTTTTCGAGTGAAGGCGGCGGTAGAAAGGCCAAAATGTCGCGCCAGTCGCTGGCGATCTTCAAGCGTCAGGTAGACGTAGCCGTACTGGCCCCGCGAGAGACAGCATTTGCCAGAGCCCTGACATTCAAAACGAATACCATCGGCCCACCATTTTGGTTGTTCCATTGCGGTAAGCTATACGGCCAAGCGGCTTGGCCTGCAAGTTTGTTTACCTTACGCTTGCCGGATACCGGTCGTTAAACAATAATTGCCTCATGTTGAAGCAGCTCGTTCTTGTCGGCGGTCTGGCCTTTTTTCTGTGCAGCACGCTCAGCTCAGTGAGTTTCGGAGAAACACCGAAGGCCCTCTGGCTGAAATGGGCCCAGGCTCGCGATGCCGAGCTCAAGCACAGTCTGGGTACCTATCTCAACGTCAAAGAGATGATGGGCATGAAGCCCGGCGAAAAAATCTACTTCGCAGTCCATACCCCGCGTGCGGACGCCCACTGGGAAAAAGCACCCCGAGCCACCGAAAACGCGTCACTCGCATTTGTCGACGGCCAGGCCCAG